>DASRII010000128.1:0-5407 GCA_035650075.1 Micromonosporaceae bacterium
GATGGAGTGCCGGCTGATCGCCCGCCGCGCCGAGTACGCGTCGATGACCATCGTCGGTGACCTCGGGCAGGCCACCCATCCGCTGGCGGCTGGCTCCTGGCCGCAGCTGCTCGCCCAGCTCGGCAAGCGTGAGACCCGCACGCTGCAGCTGCACACCGGGTACCGAGTGCCCCAGGCCATCGCGGACTACGCGGCGCGGGCCCTCGCCACCGGTATCACGCCGACGCGCTCGTACCGGCCCGGCGGCACGTTGTCGGTGCGGCAGGTCGACGACCTGAACACCGCAGTTCGGGAAGCGGTCCGGCAGGCTCCGCGCGCGGCGACCATCGCGGTCATCGCCACCGACGACACCGCAGAAGAGCTGATCCCGCTCATCGACGTGCCCGACGTGGCCGTGGTACCGGCCAGCCTGGTAAAGGGCCTGGAGTACGACCATGTGATCGTGGTCGAACCGGCCGGCATCGCCGCCGCCGAACCCCGCGGCCTGAACCGGCTGTACGTCGCGCTCACCCGAGCCGTCGCGGGCCTGGTCGTCCTTCACCGGCAGACGCTGCCCACCGCCCTGCGCGACTGACGGACTGTCGCCGGCTACGTTGGGACGTGTCCCACGACGAAGATCGCCCGGCTCGTGTCGAGGACGTGCACGAGCTGGCTTTGAACATGCCGTATGTCACGGTCGAGTACGGGGCCAGCGACAATCCGATCTACCAGGTGGGCAGGAAGTCCTTCGTCTTCTTCCGCAACCCTCGGCCGGACGCGGTCGACCCGGACACCGGCGAACGCTACCCAGACGTGATCGTCTTCTGGGTCGAGTCAGAGGCGGACAAGCAGGCGCTGGTCCAGGACGAGAGGTCGCCATTCTTCACGACCGCCCATTTCGACGGCCACCCGTCAGTGCTGCTGCGGGCCAGCCGGGTCGGCGAGCTGACCCGCAGGGAGCTGGCCGAGCTGGTCCAGGACGCGTGGCTGTCCCGCGCATCAGCGCGTCGGGCAGCAGCCTGGCTAAGGGCGCACGCGCCAACATGATCGTGCATAGCCGGAGACCGACGCTCGCTCCTCGGCGGGCCGCTGCTGGCGGTCGCCTACGCTCGATGCCATGACCTCGGAGGAGGCAGGCGCACCCCGCGGGGTGCTCGCCATGCTGAGCCGGCGGGCCGACCACCGGGACGTCGAACAAGCGCTTCGGGCGGCGGGGTGGACCTCGTGCGGCGTCGGCGACTGGGCGATCGCGCTTCGCTCGCCGTCGCCTGACCGGCGGCGGCGACCTCCAGGTTCTGGAATGGCTGCGACCCGTACCCGAGGACGAGGCCATCGCGTTCCACCGGGCGATCACCAGCCGGGCCACGGAAGTTGCCGATCTCGTTGATGCCGTGCGCCGTGTCCACGAACGGGCCCGGCGAGAGCTGCCTTGGTGCGGACCGCTGGACGGCAACCCGGCCAACATCATGCGCGCCGCGGACGGGCAGCTCGTCGTCACGGACCTGTTCTACGCCGATGGTCCGAACCTTTACGCGACCGCGGCCGCGGACCCCGATCTCGTCGTCGCGCGGATCCCGGAAGCCGAACGACGGTTCATGACCGAGATCCCCCTGGCTGCCTCCGGGCCGTGGGAGCCTGGGGCGCAGGAGGCGATGCGCGCCGGGCTCGCCGCGGCAGACGCCCGCAAGGCCAGCGCTTAACCCAGGGTTTCCGCAGTCCAGGCAGGAACAGCGGGACCGCAGGGCGGTCCTTCGCGGACTGGCAAGGTAAACCTGGCTGTTCTCGATGACGTCGGGCCGCGATGAACACACCAACAGGTTTGGGCGCGGCAGAGAGCGTCGGGCCTAGTCTCAGCTTAACCCTGGGGTTAACATCGGTGTGTGGGTAGCTGGCAGATACTGCTGGTCGAGGAGGTCGCCGAATGGTTTGTCGACCTGGTAAAGAACGATCCAGGCACCGCCGACCTCGTCGAGGACGCGGTCGACCGGCTCGCGGCTGACGGCCCGGCGCTCGGCCGGCCGCTGGTCGACCGGGATCAGCGGGTCACGCCACCACAACATGAAAGAGCTCCGGCCAGGCTCCACCGGATCCAGCGAGGTACGCATCCTCTTCGCCTTCGATCCGGTACGCCGGGCGGTCCTCCTCGTTGCCGGAGACAAGTCCGGCAACTGGCGCGGCTGGTACCACACCGCGATCCCTCTCGCCGACGACCGCTACGACGCCCACCTGGCCGAACTCGAAACGAGGACCTACGAATGAAGACCGTCAACTGGGACGAGGCCAAGCGCCGCGCGGTGGAGGCTCGCCGGGCGGCCGGTCACCATGTACGCACCGACGCTGAACGCGTCGCCGCTCAGCGTCGTCTCGATGACGAGATCCGCGCCTGGCGCCTGGCCGAGGTACGCCGTAACCGGTCCCTGACCCAACGCGAGGTCGCCGAGGCCATGGGGGTATCCGGCCCACGCGTCTCCGACGTCGAACGCGGCAAGCTCGACACCGTCTCCGTCTCAGTCCTGCGCGCTTACGTCGAAGCCCTCGGTGGACGGCTCAAGGTCACCGCCGAGTTCGACGACTCCACCTACCTCGTCGCCTAAACGTCAAGCACATCCGCCCTCCTGCACCCTTCTCGCTCCCACCAGCGACGCCAACTGCTGCGGGCCCTGAATCTGTGGCGAACTGCCGCGATGCGGGCAACCGCTTTCTGCGGAGCTCGGCGCAGTGTGCTGCTGGTCAGACCGCAGACTCCGACTGCTCTGCGGCGCGCACCGCGCTGATATAGGCCAACACGGCCCGGCGCAGCTCGGCCTCGGCGTCCAAGCCGGCCGCCCTGGCGCTGGCGACCACCGCGAGCAGCTGCGCCCCAAGCAACCCGCCGCGCTCTCCGGCACCGGCGGGCTCCCCCGACCCCTCCGCCGGCAGCGGCACGTCCAGCCCGGCCCGATCCACCCGCGCCAGCACCTTCGCCGCCAGCGCGAGCGCCGGCTGGGCAGCTGCCACCCCATCGAGTACGGAACCGCGCGCCTTCTCGGCTCGCTTGATCTGCTCCCAGTTATCGGTGATCTCGTCGAGGTCAGCAACGGCGGTGCCGGCGAACACGTGCGGGTTGCGCCGGATCATCTTGTCGACCAGGCCTCCGGCCACCTCGTCGACGCTCCACCGGTCGTCCTCGGGCAGCTCCTCGGCGAGCCGGGCGTGCAGCACCACCTGCAACAGCAGGTCCCCCAGCTCCTCCCGCAGCGCCGCCAGGTCACCGGCCTCGATCGCGTCGTACGCCTCGTACGCCTCCTCCAGGAGGAACCGGGCCAGCGTCTGGTGGGTCTGGGCCCGCTTCCACGGGTCGCCGCCGGGCGAGACGAGGTGGTCCATGACCGCCACGGCGTCGAGCAGGCGTGCCCCGGGCGGGTCCCATGATCCGTACATCAGCTCCAGCTCGGCGGTGCCGGGCGCGCGGGCCAGCCGCAGGCCCACCTCCCGGGCGAGGTCGGGGTCGCCCGCGGGTCCGGCCAGCCACACCGCCACACCGGTCGGCGCGGCGGCGGCAAGTAGCTGGTCGGCGGTTGGTGCCGGCAGCAGGGTCACCGCCGCGCCAGCGGCGCGCAAGGCGGCGGCCTGGGCGCTCTCCGCTACGGCGAAGACCGGATGGGCCCGTACGACGTCCCATGCCTGCGCGCTCAGCAGCCCGGCCGGCAGCCGGGGCGAGGTGACGAGCAGGACGATGCGCACCCGTCAGCCCGTCAGCCGCGGTCCACGACGGCCGGGTCGGTCACGGCGTCGCCGAGCGGCACGCCCAGCCACGACTGGGCGTTGGCGATGGTGACCCGCACCTGGTGCACCACCGGGGCGTAGCGCGGACTGACCGCCACGTCGGCACCGCGTAGCACCTCGGCCAGCAGGTTTCGGTTGCCGACCGCGGCGCCCATCGTCTCCTCGTTGAAGAACTGGCGCACCTGGTCGAAGCTGTTCGTCACCGGCTGGCCGTCGATGGTGGCGTTGGCGAACGCCTCCCGTTGGTCGGCCTCGCTCGGCGCCGCGGGCGTGGCCCGCCCCTCCAGCGCCGTCATCACGCTCCGGTAGTGGGCGACCAGCTGGGTGTACGCCGCGCCGACCGGCAGCTTCAACCGCTCCGCCACCGTGGCCGGCTGCGCCTGTGCCAGCTGCACCTCCTGCGCCTGGGCGTACCGCGTGCCCGCCTCGATGAGCACGAGCATCGACACGACCTCCTGCCGGAAGCCGCCGCGCTGCTCGGCGGGGACCCGGTCACCGACGCTGCCGACGATCTCGTCCACCCGCTGCTCGGGGATGCGCAGGTCGCCGACGAACGCGGCGGCGCCCGGCTCCACCCGGCATCCGGCGAGGGCGGGCAGCGCGAGCAGGGCGAGGACGCCGGCGGCGGCAGCGGCGAGGCGGCGGCGCGTGGTCACGATGCATCCTCCACGGTCAGGGCCGGAAACCCACTGGTACGACGCGGGTCACTGTCTCATGCCCGGGCCGGCTCGGCGCGCGCCGGGTCGCCGGAGACGGGGTCGCCGAGCACGTCGCTGAGCAGCCGGGCGCACCAGTCGAGCAGCGCCACGTCGCGCAGCGGCTCGCCGCCCACCCGGCGGGTGCTCGGGCGGGGCACGGAGATGGTCTCCCCGACCTGCTTGTAGACCGCGTCGGGGTAGAGCCGCTTGAGGCGCAGCTGCTTCGAGTCGGGCAGCGCCACCGGGGAGAACCGGATGTGCTTGCCCTGCAGGGCCACGTCGGTCAGGCCGTACGAGCGGGCGAGCAGCCGGAACCGGGCCACCGCCACGAGGTTGGCCACCTGCTCCACCGGGTCGCCGTACCGGTCGGTCATCTCGGCGACCACGCCGTCCAGCTCCTCGACGGAGCGGGCCGAGGCGAGCTTGCGGTACATCTCCAGGCGCAGCCGCTCCACGTTGATGTACTCGTGTGGCAGGTGGGCGTCGACCGGGAGGTCGATCTTGACGTCGGCCTCCTCCACCGGCCGCTCCCCCTTGAACTGCTGCACCGCCTCGCCGACCATCCGCACGTAGAGGTCGAAGCCGACGCCCTCGATGTGCCCGGACTGCTCGCCGCCGAGCAGGTTGCCGGCGCCGCGGATCTCCAGGTCCTTCATTGCCACGTACATGCCGGCGCCCAGCTCGGTGTGCTGCGCGATCGTGGCGAGGCGCTCGTGCGCGTGCTCGGTGAGGGGCTTGTCGCGCGGGTAGAGGAAGTACGCGTACGCCCGCTCGCGGCCACGGCCGACCCGACCGCGGATCTGGTGCAGCTGCGCGAGGCCCAGCAGGTCGGCCCGCTCGACGATCAGCGTGTTCGCGTTCGCGATGTCCAGTCCGGACTCGACGATCGTGGTGCAGACCAGGACGTCGTACTCCTTCTCCCAGAAGCCGAGCATCACCCGCTCCAGGGTGTCCTCGTTCATCTG
>DASRII010000129.1:0-7559 GCA_035650075.1 Micromonosporaceae bacterium
TTCCAGCAGATTGCCGAGCACATCGCGCCGCAGTGGCCGGGGCAGGAACGCCCCCAGCAGGTCCACCTCGATCTGCTGGTCGACGGACACGAGAAGGCGGCACAGCGCGCGGTGGCGCTCGGTGCCACCCGGCTCGCCGACGGCGCCACCTGGATCACGCTGGCCGACCCGGCCGGCCATCCGTTCGACCTGTGCCAGCGGGACGGGGTCGGCCCGCAGATGCAACTGTTCGCGGTGACCATCGACGCTCCCGACGCGTCGGCGCTGGCCCGCTTCTACGCCGACCTTCTCGGGATGGAGCTGACCTACGACGGCCCCGAGGGCGCGCACATCGCCGGCGGCGGCAAGAGTCTGATGTTCCAGCAGGTCAGCGACTACACGCCGCCGCAGTGGCCGGATCCGGCGCATCCGCAGCAGGGGCACCTCGACGTCATCGTGGACGGTCCGGACCAGCTGGCGGCGGTCGGGGCCAGGGCGGAGGAGCTGGGTGCCACTCGGCTCGACACCGGCGCCGCCTGGATCACTCTGGCGGACCCGGCGGGGCACCCGTTCGACCTGTCGATTCCCTGACCCGGGATCCGCATCCAGCCGTTCGGACATCGAAGGATGGATCTTCGCTGCGCTAGGGTGCGGCTCGATGGCCGACTTCGACGACTTCCTGGGACAGCTTCCCTACGACAGCGAACTGCTGGGGGTCTTCCATCCCCTGCTGGGTTGGCGCGGCCGCAGCGGCCTCGGGCTGCAGCGGCGCGCGCTGGTGGACCGGGTCAGCGCGGTGGCGGCCCGCTCGTTCCTGGCGATTCCGCTGGCCGGACGCGCCTCGTTCGCGCCGTCCGAGCCCACCGGCAACGCCGTTCTCGACCAGCTGGTCAACCACGTCACCGTCATGCACCCGGGGCGCACGTCGTTGTCCGACGAGGAGTGGCTCGCGACGTTGACGCCGGACGTGCTGCGTACCGCGGTGCAGAACGCCACCGCCGCCCTGTCGCCGCAGGATCCCGCCGCGGGCTCGAGCGGCGCCGGTGGCGCGCCCACGCTGGAGGCGTACTACCAGGCCACCGGTTCGGTGGTGATGGCGTGGCTGGCCGAGCAGCCGAGCGTTTTCAACGGCTTCCTGCTCAGCCCGCCGCCGGCTGCCTCGGTACCGGACTACGTGGCCCGGGTGCCTCGGCAGGCCGACGCCGTGCTCAGCCCGCTGGGCCTGCTGCACATCTTCCGGCAGTACTTCTTCGAGCTCGACAGCTTCCTCGGCTCACCGGTCGGCCACGTCTGGCTACCGCCGGGGTCCACAGTGGAGCTCGTCGAGGTGTCCGTACGGCGGCGGCTGGTGGAACGGGCCATCGAGTCGCTGCTCGAGATCACCCAGCGCTCGGAAACCAGCGTGGAGACCAAGGACGAGCTGTCGGAGGCGGTACGGCAGGAGACCGCGGACGACATGAACATCGCGGCGAGCGCGTCCGGTGGCTTCAGCGTCGGGGTGGCGCACGGCGAGGCGTCGGCCAGCTTCCACCTCGCCAACGCCCGGCGCGCGGCCGCGGAGCAGACGCACCGCCGGGCGCGTACCCAGACCGAGCGCAAGAGCACCGAGATCCGGCAGAGCTTCAAGACGACGTTCCGCACGGTGTCGGAGGAGACCGACACCACGTCGAAGCGGTACGTCCTGCAGAACTCCACCGGCGAGCTGCTCAACTACGAGCTGCGGCGCAAGATGCGCCGGGTCGCCGTCCAGCTGCAGCACCTGGGCAGCCGGCTGGCGTGGCAGCTCTACCTGGACAACCCGGCGACCGGGCTGCGCATCTCCCGGCTGGTGCACCTGGCCCGGCTGTCCGACGCGGATCTGGGCCTGCGCCCGCCGGAGAACACCACGCTGCCCGACTCCTACGACGAGGAGTGCGTGGTGCTGCTGCCGTTCCACACGTTGAACTACAGCGCGCTGATGCACTGGGACGAGGACTGGGTCGACGGCTCGGCCGACTCCGGGAAGAAGAAGATACAGTGGACGGTCGACGGTACCCGGACCCCCAAGACGGGTTTCGAACTCGTCGGGGGCAGCTTCCTGGAGCTGCTCCCCCAGGGTGACCTCGGCGGCGCTCCGGTCCTCTACGCCGAACCCGAGGTCGTGCGCGTCGACGCGGCGGCCGGCAAGTTCCGGGTCGACTTCCACAAGATGAACCTGCACAGCGCCAAGGGCATCCGGGTCAAGATACGGCTGCGGTTCGGGCCGACCGCGGAGACCGTCAAGAACGCCAAGGACCAGTTCGCCAAGCTGCAGGAGGAGTTCGACGAAAGCCGCGCCCGCGCCTACCAGGAGGCGTTCGTCGGGGCCGTGCGCAACCGCGTCAAGGTAGCCGGGGAGGTGCGGCCGCGGTTGTTCGAGGACCTGCGCGAGGAGGAACGGCACTGCGTGTTCCGCCGCTTGGTCGACACGCTGACCCACGGCGGTACCGCCGCCGACAAGCACGTCGCGGCCGAGATCGTGCGGCAGCTGTTCGACATCGACTCGGTGTGCTATTTCGTGGCGCCGGACTGGTGGGACCCGTGGGCCCGCCGCAGCGCCAACCTGAACGTGGCCACCCCGCAGGTCGTGCCGCAGTCCGGCGCGCCGCTCGAGCTGACCGAGGCCGACAAGCTGGACTGGGGGCAGCACTACAGCTCGGTCGGCGATCCGTACCTGGTCACCGAGGAGTCGTCGCCGGCGCCGATGGGCGCGTCGCTCGGCTGGCTGCTACAGCTCGACGGCGACCGCATGCGCAACGCCTTCCTCAACGCCGCGTGGGCGAAGGTCGTGATACCGATCCGGCCGCGTCGCGAACGTGACGCGATCGCGTGGCTGCGCGACCAGGCCGAGCAGGACGTGGGGCTGTCCGACACCTACCAGGTGCAGCCGGACGACCCTCCACAGTGGTCGGGCAAGACGCTGCAGGAGGTTCTCGACCTGCTCATCGAGGCGATTGGGGACGAGCACACGGCGGCGTCCACAGTGGATCCACAGGTCGAGGCGATGCCCGGTGAACGGGTCTTCGAGAAGGGATTCGACCCACTCGCCGGCGGGGTGCACTTCAACGCGGACGCGCTCGAGGTCTTCGACCAGTGGGTGGAGGTGCTGCCGACCGACCAGGTGGTGGCCGTCGAGTACCCGCAGCCCTGATGCGGATCGCGCCGGTCGCCTACGGGTTCGACTCCACCAGCGCGCCCACGGCCGCCGGGCCGGCATCCGCGTCCGCCGGGGACCGGGTCCGGGCGATGCATTCCTACGTGTACGAGCACACGAACCTGCGCATCGCC
The DNA here is from genome assembly GCA_035650075.1 of Micromonosporaceae bacterium. Lineage (GTDB taxonomy): Bacteria > Actinomycetota > Actinomycetes > Mycobacteriales > Micromonosporaceae > DASSUC01. The sequence goes on from DASRII010000129.1 coordinate 3,286, forward strand.
GGCGGGTACCTCACCGGTACCGGCCCGAGCTGGCATCCGGTCTTCGAGAGTTTGTGGCTGGCCGGCTGGGGACTGTCGCTGTTCGACAACGCGATGCCGCAGAGCGGTGGGGCGAACTCGGAGTTCGAGCGGTTCGACACCGCCTCGGGCACCTGGGTGTTCCTCGGCGGTACGCCGCTGCCGTTTCACTTCCCCACCTCGGCCGACGGCGAGGCGCACGCCCGCGACGTGGTCGCCCGGCGCACGACGGCCCGGCTGTCCAACTTGGACCGGGCCGTCGTCTACATCGACAACGAGGACTCCAACCCCGGTACCCGGCACAACCAGGAGCTGCACGACGTACCGCCGTTCGCCGAGCTGAGCGACGCGCAGCGGCGGTTCAGCGTGCCCGGCGCACGGATCCGCGTCAACCAGGGCGGCTTCGCCGACATGCTCGCCTTCTACCGCGGGCTGTTCGGCTGGCTGGAACGGCAACCGCCGGGCGTGGTCACGATCCGCCCCGGGCTATACGTGCACCTGCCGGTCGTCGGCGCACTGCTGGCCGAGTTCCCGTACCTGCACATCTGCGACAACATCTATCACCGCGGTCCCCCGCCGACGCTGACCGCGCTCGACCCCGACTCGACCTGGCGGCCGCGACCCGACCGTCTGGAGTGGACGGTGAGCCGGCACAACGCCCACGCGGAAAGGGACTCGCGCAGCCGCGCCCCGGCGACCACGGCGGCCCGGGGACCGACGTCGGCGTGGCGGGCCTGGCCGGCCGTGTACCAGTTCGAGGGCACCAACGGCACGCCGCTGTTCGGCGGTACCGTCAGCTACCCGTTCGGCGGGACGTCGTACACCGTGAACTTCCGGCCCACCACGTGGCTGGTGGACTCCGAGGCGTCCCTTGTGGACGATCCGGCGTACCCGGTGGCGTCGCCGCGACTGGCCGTCGGTACCGGTGACCCGGTACCGCTGGTCTACGTCGACCGGATCCGCAACTCCCGGATGCCGTCCGCCGCCCGGGAGCGCCTGGGCCGGCTGTCGGTGGAGAACCTGACCGCCCGCGGTGCGCCGGTCGGACCGACGTCGTTCGAGGGAGAGCCCGCGTTCGGCACCCCGTCCGCGGTGGAGCCCGGTACCCGGCCCGTCTGGCTGCGCAACGTTCTGGTCTCCGCGCAGCGGGCTCGGGGCGGCTGGGGCGTCACGCTGCAGGCGCACCGGCTCGCCGGCGGCGTCCTGACCCCGCACTCGGCCAGCATCCTGGACCCGGCCGACGCGCTGCGCCCGCACTCCCGGTGGACCGGTGCCGCGTGCGACGACCAGAACGCGGCGCTGTTCGTGGCCGATACCGACGGCACGCTGCGGGTGACGCACGCCCGACCCGACGCGCCCCGCTGGCCGCGGACGTCCACTGTGGAGCCGCGGCTCGTCCACCCGTACAGCCAACTGCGCGCGGGCAGCCGCGACGGCCGCAGCATCGACGTGTTCTTCGTCGACGGCACCCGGTGCCTGCACACGGCGTGGTGGGACCCGCGGCTGCGGCGCGCCGGACATCGACGCATCGACACCCAGGACAACCGGTTGCTGCCCACCACGGCGCTGGCCGTAGCCAGCCCGGATCCGTCCACATTGGTCGTCGCAGCGGTCGGCTACGACCTGCGGCTGCACGTCGCGGCGTGGAGCGCGGCCAGCGGCCTGTGGCAGGTACCGAGTCCGGTCGGCAACGAGCTGCTGTGCCCGCACACCGACCTGGCCGCCGCGTGGAACCCGGACCGGCTGCGGGTCGAGGTGCTCGCGCTGGCCCACGACCTGCGCGTCTGTCTCTACGAGCTGTCCAGCCACGGCACCGGCTGGGCCGCGACCGGTCCGCCGGCGGTGCTGTTCACGCCGGCCGTCGGCGGCGCGCGGCGGTTCGTGCCGTCGGTACCGGATCTGGCCGCGGACGCCCCGAACCCGTACGGCGACCTGGCCCTGGCGATCAGCCCCAACCGGCCCCGGTTCCGGCTCGCCGCCACGGCCTGTACCGGTGTGTTCGGCCCGAGTACGCAATGGACGACGAGCCCGGCCGGTGCCGCGCCACCGACCCCGTCGGCGTGGCAGTCACGGATGTACGACCCGCCGACGCCGCGGCAATAGGCGTTCTACGGCCCGAACGCGCCTAGACTCGGGTGGCGTGGAGGCCCCCACCCGCCCGTGCGCCCACTGTGGACGGCCGGTGTCCCAGCGGGCCGCCGCCGGGCGGCCGTTCCGGTACTGCCGGGACAACGACGGTGCCTGCCAGCAGGCGTCCCGCAACCAGCGCCAGCGGCAACGCAACTCACCCGGCCTGGCCGGACACGTGGCCCGGGCATTCGAGGTAGCCGACCGGCTCGACCAGACCGTGGAGGCGCTCACCGAGGCGCTGCACGCCGAGCTGTCCCCGGCCGGTGTCGAGCGGCAGTTGGCCGAGCTGCGCGCGGAGACGGCCGCCCAGCTGGCCGCCGCACACGCCGAACGGGACGAGGCCCGCCACGACGCGCAGGACGCCCGCGCCTCCGCCGCCGAATCCGCCGAGGCAGCCGAACACGCCGCCCGGTCCGCCGAGGACGCCCAGCGCGCCGAGCAGGAGGCCGCCGCGGAGGCGCAACGGGCGCTGGCGCGTACCCGGACCGCCGAAGCCGCGCAGGAGGAGGCGCTGCGCGCGGCGACGGCGGCCGAGGCGCTGAAAGCGCAGGCCGAGCGAGACCGCGACGCCGCCCGCGCGGATGCCGCGGCCGCGCGCCGCGAACGGGACGGCGCGCTCGCCCGCGCGGCGGACGCGACCCGCGAACAGGAGGCCGCCGCGGCCCTGGCCGAGCGGGCCAACCGGGCCGCCGAAGAGGCGATCGACCGGGCGCGGCGCTCGGCCGCTCAGGCGGACGCGGCCACCGAGCGCGCGTCGGCCGCGGAGGCGGCCACCCGGGACGCGCACGAGCAGGCGCAGTTGGCGGTACGGCGGGCCGAAGAAGCCCTCGCGGTGGCGGCACAGGCCGCCGGAGAGCGCGACACCGCCCGGGCCGACCTGGGCCGGGCCACCGCCGCGGCCACATCGGCTCGGGAGCAGGCGGCGGAGCTGGCCACCCGATTGTCCACTGTGGAGCAAGAGCGGGACGCCGTGCGGGCCCGCGCCGACCAGCTCACCGAGCAGGTCTCCCAGCTCGCCGCCGCCCTGGCGGCCCTGGGCAGCCGCGCTCAGGAGCCGGCGACGGCCAGCGCCGTGCGGACCACCGCCGACTGATCGCGGTCGAGCAGGTGCGCGGTCCGCTCGGCGGTCACCGCGTACAGCGTCAGCGCCGCCCGGTTCGCCTCCGGTACCGGCGCCGGCACCACCCCCAGTGCGACGTCCTGCGCCACCGTCCACTGTGCTCCCTCGGCCGCGGCCACCAGGTCCCAGAGGTGGTTCTCGCTGCCGTAGAGGATGCGGTGGTGCACAGCCAGGATCGTGGCCAGGTGGACGGCGAGCAGGCAGCGCATGACCGCGGCGGTACGCGGGCTGCCGCTCGCGGACTGCCCGACGAGCCGGTGGACCTCCTCGGCGTACCCGGTCACCTCCGCCGCCACCCAGGCGTCGGCCGCGGCGTCGATCAGTGACCAGTCCCACTCGTGCGCCCGGGCTCGCAGAGCCGCCGCCTCGCCGGCCGGGTCGGCGAGCACGACCGCGTCCCGCCAGGCCGGTACCGCCGCACCGGCCGCGGCCGGCTCGTGAAACGCGGCCCGTACCTGCTCCGCGGTCCGCCACGACAGCGATACCTGCCGGCCGTCGCGGATCCGCAGCCGGTCCGCCGGCCCGGTACCGAGCGCTACCAGATCGATGTCCGACGTGGGCCGGGCCTCGCCCCGCGCGACGCTTCCGATGAGCACCACGGCCCGCGCTCCGGTGTCGAGCAGCTCGGCGGCCACCAGGTCCGCCACCCGGCGTGCGTCCTGCATGAGTCACCCCAAACACGTACAAAGTTGACTACCCAGCCGAGTGAGATCGCTCACCGAATACCGCGTGCCGCTACCCTCGTGGCGTCATTAGATGTACAAGACGGGGAATCGTCAGACCAAGTACCGTCGTTACACCACCAGACGAGTCGCCGACCCGGAGGAGAAGAACAGATCATGGGCGAGCGCATGCTGCGCGGGAGCCGCCTGGGGGCCGTGAGCTACGAGTCGGACCGTAACACCGAGCTGGCCCCTCGACAGACCCGCGAGTACCTCTGCGCCAAGGGACACCGGTTCGAGGTGCCCTTCGCCGTCGACGCCGAGGTCCCGATGACCTGGGAGTG
>DASRII010000130.1:0-15593 GCA_035650075.1 Micromonosporaceae bacterium
CGTCCGCGAGACGTACGAGGAGACCGGCCTGACAGTGCGAGCGACGAGGTCGTTAGGCCGGCGATTACACCCGGTGACCGGCCGTACGATGGTCTACGTCGCGTGCGAGCTGGTGGCCGGCCGAGCAAGGGTCATGGACGCCCGGGAGGTCGCCGAGGTGGCATGGTGCGATAGCGCGGACCTGGCCGAGTGCGTGCCGTACCCGCTGTTCGGGCCGGTGCAGGAGTACCTCGATGCTGCGCTCATCGAATGATTGGCCGCCATTGGTGACCCATATGCGCCGCCGCGCCGGCCGATGCCGGCGCTTGCGCCGCCAGCAGGCCGCGCGGGCGGCGCCAAGGTACGACCCCCGCCGTGCGTACAGCGGGATCCTGGGGCGTCTCGATGGTCGGCGGTAGCCGGACGCAGGTACTCGACGGTCCGCCGTACGGTTGCGGTATGACTGGTCATCAGCAGGTGGCGCAAGACCCGGAGTTACCGAGCGTGCCGGATTGGGAAAGAAGGTTCGTCTACCGCATTACGGACGTCCCGAGCTTCGCCCTTCCCGCACGCGCGGAGGTCTTGCAGGATCTGTACGACTTGGGGGAGTCCCCTGAGATCGTCAGACCCGAATGGCTGGACCCGGACGCTTTAGCCGCCATCGAGGACATAGACGGTACGCAGCTTCGAGTGGCATCGGCAGGACGAGGTGCTTCAGGCGTCGCTATAGCCCTTCAGGTTGTGGGCCTCGTAGCGACCGTGGGTGGCGCCTACGCTGCCTTGGCCGAAGGCGCGCGGATCGTGAAGCGGATATGGCAGAAGCTGCGTGGGACTCGTCGAGGGTTTATCAGCGTATCCGCTGGCGCCGCTGCCTATTTGGCTGCAGCCGACGCGATCGCTAGAGCGTCGGGTTCGGGAGAGGTTCGGCTGCTCAAGTTCGGTCCGGTCGACGAGCAGGAGGAGTGGGCGTTCTCAGAGTTCGATGTCTTCTTCGCGATATTCGAACTGACGGACGGTGCCCTTCTCTTCTACACGATCAGCAACAGAGGCGGGGTCTCGTTCGTTGGAAGCGCCAAGCGTCCTCCAAATCCATAAGACTGGTGACCACTACCGCAGCCGGCACTAGAGCGCTGCACGCCGAAGGGCCGCGAGCCGAGTAAATGCTCGGGCTGGCGGCATGAGTACGCCGTCGTAGCCAGACCGTTAAGGCTGTCCCGGCTTGCTTGGCCGTGCTGGCGTCGTCCTGGCCGTGCAGCTCGTGGTCGGCGACGACGGCAAGGTGTCTCGCGATCCGGCATGGTTTGCGGGTCCGCGCCGCCGGGCCGGCGCCGGCGCCGAAGGCAGAGGCGCCGAGCCCTGGGCGGCGCGTGCGGCCCGCTTGCGGGCCGCCTTGATCCCTGAAGAGGCCAATTCGGCAACGCAACCAGACAGACCAGACAAGGTTCTCGTCCTGCCGCTTAATGCCCGCGTGCGCCTCGATGCATTACAAGGCTTTGCGACCGGTCTCCCAAGGGTCGTCAGGTGTTCCGTGGGTCAGGTCCGGCGGGGTTAGTTGTTTGTGTGGCGGAGTCTGCCGAAAGGACGATGATTCGCTGACCGGGAAGGCATTTGCGGGCGATCGAGCGGCGCTCCGTTTCGGACGCCACGTACACGACTGCGTTGACGAGCCGGTCTGCGATCTCAGGGGTGATCCGTGACGCGATCGGCGATATCACCGCTGCCGGCTGGCCATTCACCATGACCGATACGCCCATAGCGTGCTCGAAATCGTGAAATGTCCATGGCACGTGTCCTGTCTGAGAGGCGATCTCCTGGACGGCGAGCGGGGTTAGCCGGTGCTGGCGCTCTTGTAGCGCCATCAGGTTGTCCTCGTGTCGTTCCTTCTCGCGTTGGCGGCGGCGCTGCTCCTGTACCTGCCGCCGCCATCGCTCAGCGCGTTCGTTGGCCACCGCGGCGTCGGTGGTCTGCTGGCCCTGATGAATCGCTTGGGCGCGGCGGACATACACCGGGCTGGTCCACGCGGTTCTGGGTTCTGGCTCGGCCTCGTCCGGCCGCGCAGGGCTGGGTGCCGGGATGGCCATGCGGCGGATCACGTCCTGACAGACCAGGCTGACGAACCGGTCGAGGGTCAGTTCCGCCGGCACCCAGTGTCCGTGTCCGGGACACGGCGGCGGGTGGGGAAGGTCGCGGTAACGCTCGCATCTTCGGTCGGCTTCACAGCGGCTGCGCTCTAGCCGGACGATTGGCCGTGCGACGGTGATGCCCGTCTCCCCGATCGTCACCTCGATTATGGGAACGTTGTGCTGGGCGGGCTGGTCGAAGACCCAGATGACCTCAACGCCGGCGCCGCTGTAGCGGTCGGTCCGCGCCAGCGTGTCCTCATCGTGCTGGGGGGCCAGCTGCGCCTCCCACGCGACCGTGCGAGACCCGTCCGGCGATGTCGCCAGCACGTCTGCCCGCCAGCTGCGATCCGGTCCGGTGACCTCCAACGCGGCATGCCAACCGGCCATGCGGACTGCGGCGCAAGGGCAGACTTGAGCAGCCGGTGCTCGATCGTCTCTGCGGTGAGCGAGCACTCGCGGTTGGCGGCGTCGTGAGCAAAGAACCGCAAACCGCGCGGGGAGATCTTGGCATGCATCGAGCCACCGCACGCTCGACACCTCAAGGGAACCCGTGGCCTCACCCGGTAGATGGTCCGCCACTGCACGCCGAGTCCAAGATCGGGCAGGGTTGCATCTATCAACCCTCCAAGCCCTTCGACAACTAGCGGCACATATCGATGATGCTGCCGAAGAGCGATACGCGGTAGTCCACGCCCGATGCAGGAGGCGTGCCGACGGCGGCTGGCTGGGCGGTCAGTCCGCGAGGTCCTCCACCGTGGCGGCGGCGCTGTGGCGGATGGACCCGATGGTGTCCTTCGCGGACTGCTTGCGGGTGTATGTCCCGCTGGTCGCGAGGACCTGTCCGTTGGAGGCGATCAGGTTGAACCGGTACTGGTCGTTCGAGGTCTTCTTGATCTGGAACTTCACCGTGGACTCCTGATCTCGTGACGTGGTGACCTGAGCATGAGATGATCACCTGCGGGCGCTCGGCAACCACAGGGCGTCGATACGCCTGGTGACCGGCTTCGTTGATTACCGTATATGTGCAGGTCAGAGCAGGTCTGTTGCTTGACCAATCGAACGCGTGTTCGTATCGTGAGCGGGGTGGCGGACGCGGTCCGGCTGTGGTGGAACGGGCGTTGGGGGGGCGCATCGCGCAGCGGCGCGTGCGGCTCTTCCGCGAGCCAGAAGACAGCGACTTGCCATGGCGGGTCGTGGCCTAGGCCGGCGCCAGTGACGGCCCCGTCCAGTTGTGGCGCTTCGCCTGCGAACCGGACGCCCTGGACTGGGTCCAATACCTCTTGGCCACCGATGGCGGCGACGGCTGGCGGCCCATCACCCTGACCCGCCACCAGCAATCCGGATAGAAGCCACCGTCGAACCTCTGTCGGCGGCAGCGACACGCCGGCTGCGCGAGGGCCGTCGGGCCACCGCACCTGTCCGGCGGGCTCGACGGGGCAGCTGGCCCCCGGTAGGTGATCATGTCTGGGACACCGGAAGACGAGCTGGCCGCCGCGATCGACGGTCGCGCCCACTGGCCCCTGTCCGGACGCACCGCCGTGTATGCGCCACCGGACAGCACCGCACGAGTACAGGTCAACCCGATGCCTGACATCGCCCGCCACTCGGGAATGTTCAAGGCAGTGATCATCCGAGGACCGGGTTGAACACACCGCCCCGACGGCACCGCAACGGAAGCCGTCCGTTGGGCCGAGCGGATGCAGCTAACGTGAACGCGCCTCGTGCGCTTCCAAGGATGTGGTCTCGCTGGGTTATGAGGTGGTCAGATGCTATCCCACCAGCCTCGCTTTGTCGCATATGTGCTGCTCGCATCGGGGTGCGGTGTCCTATGCGTCCGGGTCTGCGGATGCTCCTAGCGAGCGTTTCGCGGGACCCCGTTATCGTGCACATTAGCGATCCTCGCGGCCAGCCCGTCGGCCCGACGTCGGGTCACGCGCCCTGTTCCTTGGCAGCATGGGTCGTGCCTGTACGAAGGGCGGGCGGTCTACGTACCCCCTGGAGTACGTGTAGTGGTATCCTTCACGATCTGCCAAAATGTCTGCATGACGTTGATCGGGACCTTGGTAAGTCACTCAGTAATCGTTCAGGTGTCTGATCGGCGAATTTCGCTAGTGCGGTCTGACGGATCAGTGCAGCTTAGAGACGACATTACAAATAAGGCGGTGCTATATGAGAATCGTGCTGCCCTTGCATATACAGGACTTGCGCAACTTGAAGACGAACCTACTGATATGTGGCTGGCCCGGCGTTTGGTCGCCGCTTCTAATCTGAATGATGGTCTAGAAAAATTAAGCGAAGACCTTACCGGTTTGTTTCGGAGACGACCGTATCGGGGCATCAGACATAGCGTTGTCGTTGCCGGCTGGAAGAGGAACGGGCCACACCCGCCAACGGGTTTCTCTGGCTTGGTTTCAAATCACTTTCAACCGGGAGGTAAGTGGCTTCAGTCACCAGCGAAACGCTTTGACTGGTTTGTTGAGATGGCGAAACCTCACGTACCGACCCTGGTGTTCGTTCCCAACCTGATGCCACGACGGTCAATGATTGCCCTATATCGTCAGCTCTTACGGGTAAAGGCACGAGGGCTAAATGTTGTTAATGCCGTGATTCTTATGGCGGAGGCCATCCAATCAGTCGCTGAATTCAGACCGACAGTTGGTCGGGAGTTGATGGTCTCAGTGCTACCGCGATCGGCTGTACCCCGGACCCATGTAACGCCAGGGTACGTAATACAGGGGAATATAAACCCCGAGACGCCTACCTTCTTCAACATTACCGCTAGTGGAGATCGTGTCGCATATGGACCAACTATCGTAATGAACGACACGATCATGTCCGGATTTCAGTTGCGATCTCTCAGTTGATCTGATCCGCTTCAACAGTGGAGCTGATGCTTTAACAAAGCCATTGCTTACGCCCCCGTTACGCACATAAGGAGGCAGGCGGCCAGGAACGTCGCCGAGCGTGCGCTGGATGGCCTAGACGCATCTGATCACGCCCGTGTCGCGTTTTAGGCTCGTACCCGAACACTCCCCGCGGCTCCATGGAGGGCTGGGTCCACTTGGTCCGCCCGACACCCGATACTGGCTCCGGTGATCTATGGGACCGGCGGCGGAAGGCGATGCGGACCGACGCGACGCCCTACTCCTGGGTGGCGCAGCGATGGCGTGGCGTCTGCCTCCCAACGGCCGGTCTGGAGGAGGTCGCCCGGGCACTGACGCCGTACACCGCCTTCGCGTCCCGACTACCTAGCTAGCGATGCTCGCTGCCGAGCGCCGGCTGGCGCGGCAGGACTGGAGTGGGTGCCCACCGGCCCTATCCTGAGAGGCTGCTGCCCGGGTGCGGCGGATCGGAGGAAGATCACGAATGGGTTGGGTCGGCGAGATGTGGCGCTGGGTGTCGAGTCGAGTTGCCGATTGGACCGCCGAGGATTGGTCGTCGGCGGCTGAGGTTATGACAGCCCTGATCGCGTTCGCCGCCGTTGTATTCGCCTGGTCCCAGGTTCGCGAAGCTCGGCGGACCAGGGAAGCGCAGGCGCAGCCCTATGTCGTCGTTTTGTTGGAGCCGAGCGCCGCGTCCGGGATTCTCATGGACCTGGTCGTCCGCAACTATGGCACTACTGCCGCACGAGACGTCCGGCTGGAGTTTGACCCTTCGCCCATGCGCACCGTTCCCCCGGGCCAGGGGGAACCACAGCCGGTGTGGCTACCGGAGATGATCTCGATACTTGCGCCCGGTCAGGAGTGGCGGACTTTCTGGGACTCGCGCAAGGCAAGGCATGACTCCACCCTTCCTCGACAGCACCGCGTCAGCGTGAAGTACCGAATGTCCTTGACCAGGCGGACGAAGGATGTGACGGAGGACATTCTCCTCGACTGGGGCGTGCATTATCAGTCTGGAGTGGTGGTCTACGGCATTCACCACGCCGCGAAGGCGCTGCGTGGGATCGAGGGGAGCCTGTCGAGCTGGCATGAGACCGGAGCCGGTCTTCGCGTGGTGGTGCGGGACGGCGACCGCAAGGACAAAAGAAGGAAGAAAGAGTACGCCCGCATGCGCCGCGAAATGGCGCGGGAACGTGCCGCAGCGGTACGGCCTGAAGCCGAGCCACCGTTTACGCCGAACGGCGACGACGCTGTCACGGAGTCCTCGTAGGTTGTCGCCGGCTATGCCTTGGGTATTGCCGCTTCTTGATCACATGTAGCCAGATCAGCCCTGCTTTATCTACTGCACCAAGATCACTACTTAACAAACTATAGGAGCGTCTTGGCCAACTCCTTGAGCACCGCGTTATCTGCGTTTTGTGCGCGTCCCGGTCTTCGCGACGTCCTCGTCTTTTCTGGCCTTTGGGGTTGGCCTCGCCAGATACTTGATCTTCTCGATCAGGGTTGGGTCCGTCGGTGGAGCCATGCGGTACCCCAGCCGCTCCAACTCGTTGATGGCAGTGCCTGGATTCTTACGAACAACGGCCGCGATCTGCTTCATCCGATATGTTTTCCGCTCGCATTCCAAGACGTCGTCCCAGCCCGACTTGGGATCAACGAGCCTCTCCGCGACGAGGAACTCGATGACGTCTTCGATACAAGGTCTGAACCGGCGCCCGCCGACCGGAAGGTGGTACTTGGCTAGTCGATCCTTCGCGCCGATATCCAGCGCGTATTCCTCAAGCTCTTTATGTCGACCATGAACCTGCAGGTGCGCTTCGGTGTAACGGTCCTTGCCTCGTTCGAAGTCGTAATGCAATATCGGCCGGCGATCATCCTGTCTTCCCACGCTCACCCCGAAGAACGAACTCTGAACTGCGAGGAATAGTCCCTCACCCTCGTCGATCATTAGGTGACAACTGAAGTCCAGCCAAAGTGGTGTCTTGGCTTTCGACCGCAGGCGGGCGGGTGATGACTGGAACGAGAATCTATCGATATGAGTACCGACGAAGGCACGGGTGCCGTCGCGATCCACGACGCCGGACACGAGTGCATGATCACAGATTGTCTTGTTTAAGAGGTGTTGCGTAGTTTCAGCAAATTCTCTTACGCCTGTCCCAAGATTACGGACGTTTGCCACCGATAGCCACCCACAACTTCAGTGCCTCTACCGAGCTGAAGTCGCGGGTCTTCGCCTGGTCGGCTAACTCGTCATAGGTCAGCCCAATCCGGTCCAGCCCACGTTTGACGGCCGCCTTCCACTCGGCGGCACTCATCTCGGTTAGTTCCACGCTGCTGGTGGATTCGCGGGCAGGTGCGGCGGTCATGGCTGCCTCCCAGGTTGGACAGGACCCTGGTTGGTTCGACTTCATGCTAGGTACCCGGTATGACATCGTGCTACCCCCTGTGACACGCGTCCACCTCACCGTAACGGACAGTGACGCAGGAAAGTCACGGAACAGTCGGCATGGCGACTTCATTGGCACGCGTCCTAGGCGCCGACGGCAGACGTCGCGTCTGCAGGCCGGGCATGTCCGGCTAGGCGGAGCGTGGCCGTAACCCAGCATAACGAGCATCCCGGACAGCGCCGCGTCTCGAGCCGTGCCGGTGAAGTCCACCCCCCGGGCGAGGCCCGATGTCGAGCTGTGCATTCTCATCGGCGGCTCGGGCCTCGTCGCTGTTGTGCCATCGCGCCGTCGGCGGGGCTGTAACCGCCGGCGCTGGGCCGAAGGTATAGGCGCCGGCGGCGGGCCTTGGGCCCGGCGCCTGGTCGGGCGGCGCGTGCGGCCCGGCGAAGACGGGCCGCCTTGAACTGCTAACAGGAATACTCACACCGGTGGAGTTGCAGCTAACGAGTCGAACGGATGTCACACTCGCGCAGCCTCGGCTACTAACGTCCAAGCGCGAAGCCTGCCTGGATCCGCGTCGCAAGTCCGCGCGAGGCGCGTGATGACCGCATCGCGGGCTCTGCCTGTCGCGACCTTCATCGTGAGTATTGCGAGGTCGTACTCGACTTCTCCGGAGACGCCGCGCGGGTCTATGAGCATCCATCCAGCCGTTCCGTCGGCGAGCAAGTTCCAGGGTGACGCGTCGCCGTGGCAGAGCGCCGATTCGGAGTTGCGGCTGAGGTCGTCAAGTATGTGTTGTGCGTTGCGGCGTTGTTCTGCGGGTGCTGGCTCGGTTTGCGGGGCAACCTCGGTGAGGTGGTCGTCTTCGAGGCGGTGTCGGAGCCAGTCGGAGATGTGGGGCAGCCCGGTGGCGAGTCCGGGGTTACCGCCGATGGCGGCCAGAGGCATAGCGAGAGCTTCGAGCGAGATCTCGGCGGGGTTTATGTCGCCGAGTGGTGTGCCGGGTTGGACCTCGTCGAGGATCATCCACGTCCCGGTGCTGTTCGTCGTGGCCTCGTGCAGAGCGGGCGCGACGCCAATCGCAGCCAAAGCGGCGGCGACCTGGGCTTGTCGCGGCCCGTCTGGGTCGGGGCTGGAGCGCAGGACGATCGGACCGTGTGGGGTGTCGGCGGCGACGACGAGGCTGAACCGGGCGGGCATGACGGTTCGTGGGGTGGCGTCGTACTTTGCGCACAGCGTTCGCAGCTCGTTGACGACCGCGTTCGCCCACGGCTGGGTGCGGTCGGGCCAGCGTTGTTGGACTCCGGCCATGATGGCGGCGGGCACGTTGGGCCAGGCTGCGGTCATGGCGTCGGTGGTGTTGCGCGTAGGGCGTCGGCAAGCTCGGTCAGGGTGTCGATGATGGTGTCCGGTCCGGCGTCGGTGAGGCGTTCGCGTTTGTCGGGCTTGTTGGCGTAGCCGATGGTGGCGACCCCGGCGGTCCGCCCGGCTTGGATGTCGGCCGGGTCGTCGCCAAGGAGGATCGCCGTTTCGGCTGGTGTGTCGAGGCCGTCGAGCGCGCGGCGGACGGCGTGGTCGTGGGGTTTGAGGTGGTGGGGGTTCATGCCGTCGTATCGGGCGCTAATGTGATCGATCTGCCGGGTCAGGTCGTGCCGGTCGAGGTAGCTGACGATGCTGGCGGTGGAGTTGTTGCTGACGATCGCCGCTCGGCGCCCGGTGGCATGGGCCGCAGCGAGGACGTCCTCGATGCCAGGGGCGGGGGCCGCTGAGGCCGCGGCGCGGAGTTCGGCGTCGCGGAGCGCGTCCGCGGCGAGCCGAACGACGTGCGGCGGGCAGGCGTCGGCGACCAGGCGCAGGAAGTCAATCGGACCGACGTCGGAGGCGCTGGCAGGGATCTGGCAGCCGTTGGCCGTGACGAGGTCGCGCAGTTCGGCGGCGATGGTGGGAGCGGGGTAGCCAGCGAACATGGCGCAGATTGGGCCGTCGAAGTCGGTGAGGAGAACGGTTTTCCGGTGGAGCAGGTCGACGAGGTGCCGGCCAGTGCCGGTCACGGCTGGTACTCGCGGGCGATGGTGGTCCACACGCTGTCGAACCAGGCGCGCGCCTGTTGGACGTACTGGTTGGCCATGTCGTCCTCGTCGCTGGTGGCGAACTGAAACAGCGGTACGTCCTTGCCGAGAACGTCGTAGATGGGTACCGGGTTCCTGGCGATGGTGACCGTGTGCTTGACGACCGGATAGAAGCCGAAGAACGCATCCTCGTTGTTCAGAATGTAGATCTTGAACAGGGCGGCGGTGCCGTGCCGGCGCACGTCGGCGCTGGCGGACCGGACCAGGCCAAGCTCGGCCAGCTCCTGCACCGACTCGGCGATGGCCTCGGTGTGCCGGCGAGAGATCCGCTCGGCGCGGTCCCGCACGGCCGGGTCGTCCTCGGCGGTGTCGGTGCGCGACGGTACGACGGTCGGCTGGCTCAGGTCGGGAAGCAGGATGCGGATCGCGATCGACTCCGGGGTAAGCCGCCCGGCGCGGATCTTGTCCAACGGCTCGCTCAGCGCGCCGTGCAAGGTCTCGCCGGAGAACCCGGCGAAGTCGACGGAGACGTGAGTACGCTCGAACGCCGCCTCAATGTGCGGGCGCAGCCCGACCGGTCGCTCGGTCTGCGAGCGGACGAACGCGCCGCTCCCCTGCCGGGTGACGACCAGGCGCTCGTCGCGCAAGATGCGCAAAGCGGCCTTAACGGTCTCCCGGGCGACGCCGTACCGCTCGGTGAGGTCGTTCTGGGACGGCAGCCGCTCGCCGGGCGCGATGCGCCGCGTGAGGATCGCGGCGCGGAGCACGTTCGCGATCTGCAAAGACGGCGGCCGTGGGTCGTCCGGCGCCAGGTCGTCGAGGTCGTCAGCGTCGAGTGTCACGCCGCACAGCGTATAGCCTGGCTAGCCAGGCTAGGAATTTCTTGACGACCCTTCTTGAACAGCCAAGTGCACACCCCTACGGTGGATATGACTAGCCAAGCTAGCCAGATCTCGCTACCCGGAGGGGGTGACGGCCCGTGGGTACGTTCGCCGGGACATCGTACGTCCTTGACAATGATCGGCCGGCGGCGCGCCGGGTCCTGGGCTGCCTGTCGCTGATGCTGGACGAGTTCACCATAGGCCGGTTGTTGCAGGCCAGCGTGCCGGTGGGCGGTCGCTGCCTGGAGCTGGGCGCGGGCAACGGCAGTGTCGCGTGCTGGCTGGCCGAGCGGGTCGGCGCGCGCGGGCAGATGATCGCGACAGACCTGAAGACCCAGCATGTACGCCATCATCCCGGGGTCACGGTGCTACGCCACGACGCGGCCGTCGAGCCGTTGCCGGCCGGTCCGTTCGATGTGGTGCACGCTCGGCTGCTGTTGGCGCACCTGCCGTCGCGTTACGAAGTCCTGGCCCGGATGGTCGACGTGCTACGCCCGGGTGGGCTGCTGTTGGTGGAGGAGTTCGGTCAGGCCGGCGCCGGCATGGTGCTGTCGAGTCCGGATCGGTCATTGGCCGAGATCTACTCCGAGTTCCAGGGCGCGCTCGCCGGGGTGTACGCCACGGCCGGTACCGACGCCGGATGGGCAGTCCAGGTGAACGCGGCGATGACCGAGGTCGGTCTGGTCAATGTGGACACCGTCACGCACGCGCGGTCCTGGACCGGCGGTACGGCTGGCTGTGCCCTGCCGCTGGCGCTGTCGATGGAGCTACGCGAGCAGCTCGTCGCGGCCAGCATGGTCGAGCGTGAGCTGGACCGCCTCGGCCGGTTGCTGGTCGATCCACATCTGGTCCTGATGGGCGACCTGCTGTGGTCGCACCTCGGGCGCCAACCGCGACGCCCAACCGCCGAAGCAGAGGTCGGCGGCGTCGGTCCTCACCGGGGGCTGTGGTGAGCACGGTCTATCTAGCCTCGGCGGTGCGGGCGCGGGTGGAGGCGGCCCAGGCGGTGCTGGACACCCACCCGGCCGGCGTGGACGGTGTCTGCCTGCACTGCGACAGCGCACCATCGTGCCGGCGTGGGCAGGCGCTCCAGGTAATGGCGCGGTACGGGCGGCTGCCGCGACGCCGGCCGGGAGCTACTCGGACCGCGATGCCCGACCCCGGTACCGGCTGGTCCGGTTGGTTCTCCGTGTCGGGTGTGGCCGGATGAGCCGGACGTCTGGAGTCCGCCGGCGGTTCAAGCGGCGCCGCGGGATGAACCCGGCGCAGCTCGCCCTGGTGGAGGAGCTGCGGGAGGCCGGCCACAGTTGGGTGCGGATCGCCAGCGTGCTGCGGGAGCGGTACCCGCTCAACGTCCTGGCATCCATGCGGCTCGCGCACGGCTGGAGCCAACGGGACGCCGCGGAGGCGTGGTGTACGCGCTGGCCAGACGATCCCAAGACGTTCAAGAACTTCTCGTACTGGGAGGCGTATCCCGCGCCGACCGGGTACGCGCCGTCGCTGGCCGTCCTCGGTCGCCTGGCCGAGCTGTACGAGTGCGCGGTGTCCGACCTGCTCGCCGACGGCCCGAACTACCGCCACCGCGACCAGGCGCACACCGGCGAGCCGCGGCGCGGAGAGGACATCCCCAGGACCGTGCAGCGATGCCCGCATGGCTGCACCGTCCTCGTGCAGGTGTTCTGACTTCCTTTCAACGCGCGGCTCTTGATGGCATCGAAGGGATGGACCTGGTGGCCACATGGTGGGTGCGGGATGCGACGTGAGTCCAGCGAGCACAAGTACGCGATCATCGTCCACACTCTCCAGGCGCGCATCGACCGGGCTACGTATCCGGTCGGTTCGCTGCTGCCCAGCGAGGCCGATCTGGTGCGCGAGTTCGGCGCCTCACGGTCCACAGTGGTCAGAGCCCTGGACTACCTGAGACAGGCCAGTTGGCTGCGCAGTCAGCAGGGCCGGGGCCGGATTGTACTTGGGCGTCCGGCACCGCCCATGCCACCGCTGCCCGAGCGCGTCCGGCGCATGCTCGGTGCTGAGCACGCCGACATAACCCTGCTGCGTGTCGGTCCGACCTCGGCGTCGCCGCGGATGGCGGCGGCACTGGCGCTCCCGCCCAGATCACGACTGGTCGCTCGTCGACGCTTGGTTGGCGACGACGAAACACCGACCGCCCTGGAAGTCGTGTACGCACCCGTCGAACTGGCACGCCACTCCGGTGTCAACCTGTCCGTACCGCTGCCCGATGGCCTGGTTCCCTCGCTCCAGCGCAACGGCGCCGAACCACACCACGTGACCGAGACGCTGTCCGCGCGCACCCCGTCGGTGCGCGAGAGCCTGCTCGTGCACATCGGCCGGCGCGACTGCCTGGTCGCACTCCTGCTCGTCCTGCGCACCCGGGACGACCGCCCGTTGATCGCCATCGAGGCCATGCTCCGGGCAGAGCAGCCAGCACTCGAAGCAACTTTCCCGCTGGTGTGAGTTCACCTCACCTCGCACTTGACTAGCCAAGTACGCCATGCCAGACTTGGCTCACTTGGTTAGTCAAGATGGAGGAGGTGACGGAGTGGTTCCCAGCTCAATCAAGATCCCGGTGCCGTTCGAGTACGTGTTCCCGGCCGGCGCCCTGTTCCTCAGCGTGGACCGGCAGGTCGACTTCGACCGGCTCGGCGACGAGGACAACCAGGCCCGCGATGAGCACGGCGTGCGGGTCTGGGTGGTCAAGGTGATGGACCAGGACCCGGACGCGGGCCGGTTCGGCCGGTCGACCGAGGTGAAGGTGAAGATCGCCGCGCCGCATCAGCCGGTACCGCCGGATGGCGTCTCGCTTCCGGGCGGAGTGCAGGTGCGGCCGGTGGAGTTCGTCGGCCTGACCGCGACCCCGTACGTCGACTCGACCGGCTGCCGGGGGACGAGCAAGCCGCACAAGTGCCGTTCCCGGCTGGCCTGGTCGTTCCGGGCCACCAGCATGGTGGCGCCCGGCTCGGTACCGGCGGACAGCGCTGTCGCCTGACCACAGTGGACGCGGGGCGGGCGTCATCCGCCAAGACACCGCCCGCCCCGCTCGCCGCAATCCCCTCGACACGAAAGGACGGGCTGATGGCGACTGTAGCGAACAACCCCGATCCAACTCTCCCCGCCGCCCTGTGTTGGGTGGCGTGTGCGTCATGTGGGCAGCTGTTCCCGGCCGCGCCGGGGCAGAATCGCTGCCGCGACTGCGCACCCGACGAGCCGGCGTGTGACGTCGCGCAGCCGAATGACCTGAGTGGCCACGACGGCACAGCCGACGTAGTACCGGCCCACTTCCATCCGGCCACTGTGGACAGTGCCCTGCCCCCGTTCCCGTTCCGGGTGGTTCGGGGGTGGTCGTGGTGAGGACGCACCGTCGTACCGTCGCCGCGATCGCCGCACCGGGTGTGGCCGCTGCCCGCAGCATCTACACCGGCGTGCCATCGGACGCGATCCGGGTCGCCGCGCTGGTGGAGATCTCCGCCGCAGCGGCCGCCCTGGCCCGCACGGTGGTCAAGCTGCGGCACCTGGACCCGGACCTGATCGCCCCGCACGTCTCCGACCGGGCCGACCTCCGCGCCGTCCTGGGTCGGGGTCAGTGGCTGCCCACGATGACCCGGCACGTGCCGCCACCGTCGACCGAGCCGGTTCCCTTCGCGGTGCTCATGCCGGCCGTAGCCGGGTCCCGGTCGGCCCGACGACGGGTGGTGCGCCGCCGGACCGTACCCGGACAGGGCTCGCTGTTCGCCTCGACCCAGGCGCGGGGAGGCACACGATGATGGGCGTCCACATTGGAGCGACGGCGATGACCGGCGCCACGACCCGGCATCACGCCGAAGCGGCGCCCGGCGAGTGGCGAGTGACCTGGCTGCCCGACCGGCTGCTCACCCGCAACCAGGCCGTGACCGCCATGGTGCTCGCCGAGGCGGTCGCCGCCACGACGGTGACCTCGGAACACCGGCTATGGCCGCACATCGACGCGTGGGCGGCAGAGCTGGGCCTGTCCGGGCCGGCCGCGGTTGTCGCGGCGTCCCTGCCGGTGGGGGAGGTCGATCCGTGATGCCGCTGATCAACCACGTGCGCGGAGAGCAGGTGCCCGACGCCATGCTCAACGTCCGCACCCCGATCGTGCGCATCCCGTTGTGGATCGTCATGCTGTGGTGGCTGGTCAAGGGCCTGGCCCGACTGGTCGCGACGTACGTGCGATTCTGGTACCTGACCGTGCCGGCGACCGGCCTTGCCTGGCTGTACCTGCGCTACGGCTGGCCCGGCCCGGTCCTCGCCGTCGTGCTGCCAGCGGCCGTTTGCGGGCTGTGGTGGTGGCTGCACCGGCACACCTTCCTGCGCTGGTTCGGACTCCCAGCCTGGTCGCGGTGGCGCCGCTGGTGGTACCGCCGCTCGTGGCATCCGGCCATGTCAACCGCCGGGCTCGCAGTGAGCTTCGACCGGCACATCGTGCTGCCCACCCTGCGGCGGGTGCGCTGCCGGCCCGGGGTCGACGAGCTGCTCGTGCGGATGGTCACCGGGCAGATCCCGGACGACTACGCCCGCGTCTGCGAACGCCTGGCGCACACCTTCGCCGCCCGCGCGGTCAAGGCCCAACCCGGGCCGCGTGTCGGCACGGTCGTGCTGCTGGTCATGCGCGGCGACCCGCTCGCCGCCATGGTCCCGGCGCTGCCGGTGCCGGCGATGCCGGACTTTGCCGCGCTGCCCATCGGCCGGCAGGAGGACGGGCAGACGTACCGGCTGCGGCTGTTCGGCACCCAGGTCCTCATCGTCGGGGCCACCGGGTCGGGCAAGGGCTCGGTGATCTGGTCGGTTGTGCGCGCGGTCGCCGCCGATGTGCGCGCCGGACGGGTCCAGCTGTGGGCGATCGACCCCAAGGGCGGCATGGAACTCGGCGCCGGCGCGCCGCTGTTCACCCGGTTCGCGTGCCGCGACTTCACCGCGATGGCCGCGATGCTGGAGGAGGCGGTCGCGGTGGCCCAGGACCGGGCCGACCGGCTGCGTGGCCGCACCCGCCAGCACCTCCCGAGCCAAGCCGAACCGCTGATCGTGGTCGTGATCGACGAGCTGGCCTCGCTGACCGCGTACCTGACCGACCGGCACACCAAGGAACGCATCAAGGCCGCGCTGTCCCTGCTGCTGTCGCAAGGACGCGCCGTCGGCGTGCACGTGGTCGCCGCGTTGCAGGACCCGCGCAAGGAAGTCCTGCCGTTCCGGGATCTGTTTCCGACCCGGATCGGGCTGCGGCTGTCCGAACCGGCCC
>DASRII010000131.1:0-11208 GCA_035650075.1 Micromonosporaceae bacterium
CGAAGCCGTCGGCCAGGGTGTACGCCAGCTCCTGGGCGGCGGTCGACCCCGCCTCCCGGATGTGGTAGCCGGACACCGACAGCGGCTTGTACCGCGGGATCTCCTTCGCGCAGTACTCCATCAGGTCGCCGATGAGGCGCAAGTGCGGCTCGGGTGGGAAGAGCCACTCCTTCTGCGCGATGTACTCCTTGAAGATGTCCGTCTGCAGCGTTCCGTCCAGTGTGGACAGATCCGCGCCCTGCCGCTCGGCGGCCACCAGGTACATGCAGAAGATGGGCACCGCCGGACCGGAGATTGTCATGCTGGTGGTCGTACCGGCCAGGTCGATGCCGCCGAAGAGCACCTCCATGTCGACCGCGGAATCGATGGCCACCCCGCAGTGCCCGACCTCGCCCAGCGACTGGGGATCGTCGGAGTCCCGACCCATCAGCGTCGGCATGTCGAAGGCCACCGACAGCCCGCCGCCGCCGGCGGAGAGCAGCATCTTGTACCGCTCGTTGGTCTGGCGCGCGTTACCGAACCCGGAGAACTGCCGGATCGTCCACGTGCGACCCCGGTACCCGGTCGGATAGAGGCCACGGGTGTACGGGTACTCGCCCGGCCAGCCGATGCGCTCGAACCGGGGGTCGTCGACTCCCTCCGGCGGGCCGTACACCGGCTGTACCGTCATTCCGGACAGCGTGGTGAAGTCCGCGTCGCGCTTGCGGGCGGAGTCGTACCGTGCCTGCCAACGCGCCCGGCCGGCGTCGATGCTCGCGGCGTCCATGTTGCCGATAGTACGGCCAGACCTGAACGATCGCTAAGGCGACGCCCGCCGGGCGCTGGGCAGCTACTCGGGAACCGGTGGGGGGTTCTCGCCGACGTGGACGTCGTCCACGTTGATGTTGACCTCGGTGACCTCGAGCCCGAGCAGGTTCTCCACCGAGGCGATGACCTTGGCGCGGACCTGCTCGGTGATCGTGAACACGACAAAGCCGTACTCGACTACCAGCGTCAGGTCGATGCCCGCGGTCTTGCCCTCGAGGCGTACCGAGACGCCCTTGTTCACGACGTCGGCCTCGCCGAGGCCGACCCGCTCGCGCACGGCGGCGAAGACCCGGGCGACGTCGCCGCCGAGGTCGTAGACGCCGGCCACCTCGCGCGCCGCGATGCCCGCGATCTTCTCGACGACCTCGTTGGCGATCGTGGTGCGGCCGCGCTCGCTGGTCAGCTCGGCGGTGTTGCGCAGGCGGTCCACGGTGGTGGACACGAACTGGCGAGTTTCCGAGGCCGCCCGCTCCACCGCGTCGCTGACCTGCCCACCGACGCGCTCGGCGACATCCTTCGCCCGATCCAGCGCGGTCGGCTCATCCGTCGGCGCGCTCTCCTGCTGGGCGGGCACGCCGGATGCAACGTCAGTCATGCTTTCTCCCCTGGTCGTGTGCTGATGCGCCAGCGAGCGTACTCGCGCGCCGCCAGGGGTCTAGCGCCGGCTCCGCCCCCTGCCCAACCCCGTCAGCGCACGACCTGACCGGTGCCGTCCACCAGGTGCAGTTCGGCGTCGCACGCGGCGGCGGCCTCGGGATCGTGGGTAGCCAGCACGACCGCCGCACCCCGGCGCGCCTCTTCGCGCAGCAGGTCCAGGACCCGCTGGCGGTTGGCCGCGTCGAGTTCGCTGGTCACCTCGTCGGCGAGCAGCACGTCGCCGCGCAACGCGATACCGCGGGCGATCGCGGCCCGCTGCTGCTGGCCGCCAGACAGCTCCTCGACGAGCTGGTCGGTCTGCCCGGTCAGGCCCAGCCGGTCCAGGGCGTCGGCGGTCACCCGGCGGGCGTCGGACGGCGGGGCACCGACAGCGACGAGAGCCACCTGCACGTTCTCCCCCGCGGTCAGGATCGTGGCGAGCCCGTTGTCCTGCGGGATCAGCACGATCCGCTGGCCGACGGCGTGGTCGCGGTCGCGCAGCGGCGTACCGTCCACGGTCACCGTGCCGCGGGTCGGTCGCAACAGCCCGGCCATCGCCCACAGCAGCGTGGTCTTCCCGGCACCGGACGGTCCGGTCACCGCGAGGATCCGCCCGGGTACGGCCGACGCCGACACGTCCAGCAGAGCCGGGCGCTCCTTGCCGTACGCGAATGTGATCCGGTCAGCAACCAGATGCTTCACGAACCCTCCCCTCCGGGTTGATCATGAAGTTGGAAACACGACACGCCGTCGACGCCGAAACTAAGTTCATGATCAACGCAAGCGGCGGGGGGGTCATGAGCTGTCCCGAATGAATGCGCCGGAGGCTCTGACGCCGTCGCCGGTACGGGGGACCTCGAGGGTGGCTTCCGACGGGGGGATGGCGGCGGGGACGAAGGCGGCCGGGCTGATCGCGGGGGCAGGCGCCGTCGCCGGGTTCATGAGGACCGATCCGCTGGGCTGGAGCTCTACTCGGAGCAGGGTGCCGGGCGGGATCGCGCGCAGCACGTCTGCCGGCAGGTGGACCGTGCCGTCCCGGCCGACGACGGCGTACTCCTCGCCGAGCCGGCCCTCCGCACCGACCCGGCCGTCCCGGATCGTCACCGTCCGGCCGAGCCGCGCACCCACCGCCGGATCGTGGGTCACGACGACGACCGTGGTACCGCCGGCGCATACCGCGTCGAGGGCCGCCACGACCTCGTCCCGCGCGCGGCTGTCCAACTGGCTCGTCGGCTCGTCGGCCAGCAGCAGCCCGGGCCGGGTCGCCAGGGCCACGGCCAGCGCCAGCCGTTGCCGCTCCCCCGGGCTCAGCGAGGCAGGCCGGAGCCGGAAGCGCCCCCGCGCCGGCAACCCGACGAGCGAGAACACCTCGCGCGCCGCGGGCAGCTCCCGGCGCCGCTGTGGCGGTACGGCCCGTTGGGCGAACCGCACGTTCTGTTCGGCGGTCAGGTACGGCAGCAGGTTGCGCGTGGCGCCCTGCAACACCACGCCGACGTCGGTCGACCGCATCCGGCGCAGGTCGGCGTCGGTCGCCTTGGCGAGGTCGTACTGGCCCACCTGCACCCGGCCGGCGGCCGGCCGGAGCAGCCCGGCGAGCAGCGAGAGCAGCGTCGACTTGCCGGACCCGGACGGGCCGACCAGTGCCAGCGACTCGCCCGGGGCGATGTCGAGGTCCACGCCGGCGAGGGCCACGACGTCGTACCCCTCCAGCCGGTAGATGTAGACGAGACCGCGGCAGGTCACCCCGATGCCGAGTGGCGCGGACACCTCAGGACACCCCCTCGCGCAGCCGGTCCGGCGTTGCCTTGCGCAGCATGCGTAGGACGGCCAGCACGGTCAGCACCAGCCCGGCCAGCGTGACCGCCACGGCCAACGGCAGCGCGCCCAGCCCCGGGCGCCAGCCGAGAGAGCCGGCCGGTCTGTCCACTGTGACCAGTGGGATGCCCGGCAGCATCAGCAACGCACCCGCGCCCCCGACGACGAACCCGACGACGAGCGGCATGCCGAGCAGAGCGGCGTACTCCCGCATGACTCCCCGGCGCAGCAACCGCCGCCGGACTCCGGTCACCCGCAGCGCCGCCAGCTCGTGCAGCCGCCCGTCCGCACCGACGTACGCGGTCAGCAGCACCACGCCCACGGCCAGCGCTACCGCCGCCGCCCCGGCGAGCAGGTACAGCCGCAGCCCGAGCGCTGGCGCGCGGCGGCTCAGTTGGTCGAGGTGCCCGGACAGGGACTCCGAGCGCAGTACCGGCACACCCTGCTCGGCCAGCTTGTTGCCGAGGTCGGCCGGCGCTTCCGGACCGGCCCACACCTCGTACCGCAGCCCGGTGATGTCGGCGAGGCTGGTCGTGCGCTCGGCGACCCGTACCGCGTAGTCGAGGTCGAACAGCAGGCCGCGCCCGCCGATGCGGGGCAGCCGGGTCGCGTTGCCGGCGACCGTGAACGCCTGCGGCTGCTCGGTGAACCCGGGAAAGTCGAAGTCGGCCGCGTGCGGATCGTCGGCCGGGGCCGAGCCGGCGAGAACCGTCGGCAGCGTGAGCGGCGCGTCGGCGTACTCGACGACCACCTCACCGGCGTGGGCGGTCGTGACCGACAACGCCAGCGCGTTCCCGGGCCGGATCGTGATTCCGGCCGGTGGCACGCCGGGCGCCAGGCGCCAGGCATCGGGTGTGCCGAAGCGGCCGGCCAGCTCTGCGCCGCCGGAGCGGATGGCCCTTACGGACAGCGCCGCGTGGTACTGCGCGGAACCGCTGACCCCGCGGGACAGCGCCAGGCCGATCAGCCGGCAGCCGCCGCGGCACTCGGGCAGCGCGGCCTGGTAGGTCCGGGTACCGCTGACCAGGGTGCCCAGGTTCGCGGTGCGCGGCGGCTCCCCCGGTGCCGCCACCACGGCGCCGAGGCGTACCGGGACCGACCCGAGGCCGCTCGCCGAGGCGGTCACCTCGATGCGTTCCTTCACGGCCAGCGACGCGGGCAGTTCGGGGTGCAGAGCGGCGGCCAGCCGCTGGACGTCGGCCGTCGACTCGCCGCGCCAGATGGCCACCTTCGTCAGCAGTTGGCTCTCGACGCCCACCAGTTCCACGTGGTCGTCGGCGTACGGGACGGAGACCCGTACCACGGCCATCGAGTGTCCACTTTGGTCGGCCCGGCGCAGGGCCGCCGCCAGCGCCCGCGGGTGCGCCGCCGCGACCGTGTAGACGCGGTTGGCGCCCACGGTGTCGTCGGCGTACTCCCGCCGGGCCTGTGCCGCCACGTCCCACGCGGTCGCGGCGAAGGCGAGCAGCGCCACCGCGACCGTCACCACCACGACCACCCGGTGCGTGGCGGGCCGGCGGGCGAGCTGCGCGGCCGACAGCAGCGCCGGTACCCGGCCGCGACGCCGGGCCACCGCCAGCCGCACCCGCGACCACAGGCCGAGCAGCCGGCCGGCGACTATCCCCGC
Source organism: Micromonosporaceae bacterium (assembly GCA_035650075.1). Taxonomy (GTDB): domain Bacteria; phylum Actinomycetota; class Actinomycetes; order Mycobacteriales; family Micromonosporaceae; genus DASSUC01. The sequence continues at coordinate 4,886 of DASRII010000131.1, forward strand.
CACGACCGCGAGCAGCGCGGGAGCGAGCAGACCGAGCGGCGCCGACCGGTCGGACAGCGCGGCGAACAGCGATGCACCGGCCAGCGCGACGACCACACCCTCGGCCACCCCGGCCTGCCAGCGCACGCGTTCCGGCACCCGGCGCAGCAGGCCGAGCACCGGCCGGCGCAGCGTCCGCCGGGCGGCCAGGAGCGCCGCGACACCCGCCGCCGCGAGCGCCACGACCGCCGCGGCAAAGACCTGCCAGCGCACCTCGACGTGGGTACCGTCCGCGAGCATCAGGCCGGCCGACAGCTCGACCAGGGCGAGCCCGGCGACCACGCCGATCGGCGCGGCCAGCAGGATCAGCAGCAGCACCTCGCCGAGACCGAACCGGGCGATCCGGCCGGCCGGGAAGCCGCGCAGCTTCGCCAGCGCGATCTCCGGCCCGCGCTCCTCCGTCAGCGACGCCACCAGCAGGAAGAGCACGAACCAACACAACAGGAACAGGGGTACCGCGATGACCGGCACGGTGCGGGCGATCGCCCCGGTGTCCGCGCCGATGTCCGTGAGCGTGGTGGTCAGTGCCTGGTCGAGGTCCAGCTCCGCCAGACCCAGCTCGGAGTCGAGGGCGCTCAGCTCGGACGCGAGCCGGCCGACGTCGTCGAGGCGTACCGCGTCTGTCCGCAGTGGATAGTCCAACCGGAGCGCGACGGTAGCCAGCTCGTTGGCGCGTACGTCGTCCTCGGCCGTGGTGAAGACCGCGTCGACGCGCTCGACCGCGGTGTCGCCGGCAGGCCCGCCCGCCGTGAAGTACGCGGTCCGTCCCCAGTACCGCTCCGTGGTGTCCTTCGGCGTGTAGATCCCGACGACCGTGAACCGCTGTACCGGCGCGTTCGCGCCCGGTTCGCCGACCCGTACCGTCAGCTGCTGCCCCACGTCGAGCCCGCGCGCCTCGGCGAGCCGCTGGCTGACCAGTACCTCGCCCGCGTCGACCGGGCAGTCGCCGGTGGTCAGCGTCAGGTGGGCGCAGACGTTGTCGCGGTACGCCAGCCTCGTCGCGAGCGGCTCGCGGGATGCGGGCCGCAGGACGGCCTCGGCGTCGACCCCGCCGATCGGGCGCTCGAGCAGCCGGGCGAGTACCGGGTGCCGGTCGAGGGCCGCGGTCACCGTCGCCTTCGCGTCACCGGTCGAGTTGTGCGCCGCCGGCGCGCCGCTGGCCGTGCCCTCGGCACCGACGGAGACACTCGTACCGGTCACCGGTGCCGCGCGCAGCCCGTCGGTGAGTACCGACTGCTGAGCGGCCCGGCCGTACGCCGGGGCCAACACCGCCGCGGTCGTGGCGACCGTGGCGAGCAGCAGTACCACCAGTGATCGCCCCTTGCGGTGCCGGATTCCGCGCAGCAGGACGGTCCACGCCGTCACTCGGTGTCCTCCCCGTAGACGTTCCAGTCAACCGGCACACACTAGGCCACGGGGCAGGCCGTGAGCTACCTGTCGAGTCCGGCGAGGAGGTCGGCGGCGGCGGCGTACGGGTCCAGCTCACCGGCCGCCACCTTCGCGGCGAGCGCCGGCAGAGCCGTACCGTTGCGAAGCGAGCCCATCCGGTCACGCAGCGCGCCCAGCGCGATGGCCTCGACCTCGGCGGCGGCCCGCGCTTCCCGGCGTTTGGTCAACTCACCGTGATCTGTCAACCACGTCTGGTGCTTCTCGATGGCCCGCACGATGTCGTCGATCCCCTCGGGCCGGACGGCCACCGCCCGGACGACCTGCGGCCGCCAGTCTCCCGGGCCACGCTCGCCCAGCGCGATCATGCCCTGGATATCCCGGTACGTCGCATCGGCGCCGTCCCGGTCCGCCTTGTTGACGACGAAGATGTCCGCGATCTCGAGGATGCCCGCCTTGGCGGCCTGGATCGCATCGCCCATGCCGGGCGCGAGCAGGACGACCGTGGTGTCGGCGAGGCTCGCCACCTCGACCTCCGCCTGGCCCACGCCGACGGTCTCGACGAGCACGATGTCGCAGCCGGCCCCCTCCAGTACACGGACCGCCTGCGGGGTCGCGGCGGCCAGCCCGCCGAGGTGACCCCGGCTGGACATCGACCGGATGTAGACGCCCGGGTCGGTCGCGTGGTCCTGCATGCGTACCCGGTCACCGAGGATCGCCCCGCCACTGAACGGGCTGGACGGGTCGACGGCGAGCACCCCGACCCGTCGCCCGGCCTGTCGATAAGCGCGCACCAGTTCGTTGGTCGTCGTGGACTTGCCCACGCCGGGCGAGCCGGTCATGCCGATGACCTGGGCCTGTCCGGTGTGGGGCGTGAGCGCGGCCGCGATGGTCGGCAGCGTCTCGTCGCCGGACTCGACCAGCGAGATCAGCCTGGCGACGGCGCGCGGGTCGCCCTCGCGGGCCGCGGCGACGAGCGCCGGAACGTCGCGGGACCGCCTCACGAGCGGGGTACGCGAAGAATCAACGCGTCGCCCTGGCCGCCCCCGCCGCACAGGGCCGCCGCCCCGACGCCACCGCCGCGCCGGCGCAGCTCGAGCGCCAGCGTCAGGGCCAGCCGGGCGCCGGACATGCCGATCGGGTGGCCGAGCGCGATCGCGCCGCCGTTGACGTTGACCCGATCGTGGTCGAGGCCGAGGTCGCGCATCGATTGGATGCCCACCGCCGCGAACGCCTCGTTGATCTCGACGAGATCCAGGTCCGATGCTGACCGGCCCTCCTTCGCGAGGGCCTGGGCGATCGCGTTAGCCGGCTGGGACTGCAGCGAGTTGTCCGGACCGGCCACGTTGCCGTGTGCCCCGATCTCGGCGAGCCACGGCAAGCCCAGCTCCTCGGCTGTCGAGCGGCGCATGACCACGACCGCGCAGGCGCCGTCGGAGATCGGCGACGAGGTGGCCGCGGTGATCGTGCCGTCCTTCGCGAACGCCGGCTTCAGCTTGGCGAGGGATTCGACCGTGGTCTCCGGCCGGATCTGCTCGTCATCGGTGACCACCAACGGATCGCCCCGCCGCTGCGGCACCTCGACCGGCACGATCTCCTCGGCCAGCCGGCCCTCCTTCTGCGCCGCGGCGGCGCGCTGGTGGCTCGCCGCGCCGAAGGCGTCCTGCTCCTCACGGCTGATGTTCAGCCGGGTGTTGTGCCGCTCGGTCGACTCGCCCATCGACACGGCGTCGTACGCGTCGGTCAGCCCGTCCAGCGCCATGTGGTCCTTTATTACTACATCGCCGTACTTGTAGCCGGCCCGTTGGTTCGCCAGCAGGTGCGGCGCCTGGGTCATCGACTCCATGCCGCCGGCCACGACGATGTCGAACTCGCCCACCCGGATCAGCTGGTCGGCCAGTGCGATCGCATCGAGCCCGGAGAGGCAGACCTTGTTGACCGTGATGGCCGGTACCGACATCGGGATGCCCGCACCCACCGCGGCCTGGCGCGCCGGTAGCTGACCGGCGCCCGCCTGCAGGACCTGGCCCATGATGACGTACTGCACCTGCTCTGGGGACACGCCCGAGCGATCCAGCGCTGCCTTGATCGCCACGCTGCCCAACTGGGTAGCCGAGAAGTCCTTGAGCGCGCCGAGCAGGCGCCCCATCGGGGTCCGCGCGCCGCCGACGATCACCGAGGTCATGGGTGCCCTCCGTACCTGAACGACTGTTCAGTCAGACTATCTCTCATGGCTGATTCTTCCCTCGCGGGCGTGGAGTTGCTGGGAATCGACCACGTCGGTATAGCGGTCTCGGACCTCGACGAGGCGATCGAGTTCTACGAGAACACTTTCGGCATGCGTTGCGTCCACCGGGAGGTCAACGAGGAGCAGGGCGTAGCCGAAGCGATGCTCTTCGTAGGCCCAGCCGGCGCCGGTGCGCAGATCCAGCTGCTAGCCCCGCTGACCCCCGACTCGACGGTCGCCAAGTTCCTGGACCGCCGCGGCCCCGGGATGCAACAGATCGCGTACCGCGTCGCCGACGTGGACACCGTCTGTGAGGCGCTACGGGCTCGCGGTGTTCGCCTGCTGTACGACACGCCGCGGCGCGGTACCGGCGGCTCCCGCGTCAACTTCGTCCACCCCAAGGATGCGGGCGGGGTCCTCGTCGAACTGGTCGAACCAGCGGCGCGACACACTACTGCGCGGTAACATCAGCGCGTGGACCGGGTGCTGGCGGCGATCCTGGCCGCGGAGGATGATCCTTCGGCGCTGCGTACGGTCGGCGACCTGCCGGTACCCGACCACTACCGGGCGGTCGTCGTCCGGCGGGACGAGGCCGGCATGTTCGACGGCCTCGACCATGCCGACAAGGATCCCCGCAAGTCGTTGCACGTACAGGACGTGCCCACGCCGGAGGTCGGCCCCGGCGAGGCGCTGATCGCGGTCATGGCGAGCGCGATCAACTACAACACCGTGTGGACGAGCATCTTCGAGCCGATCCCCACCTTCAAGTTCCTGCACAAGCTGGGTTCGAAGCACGACCTGCCGTACCACATCGTCGGCAGCGACGCGGCCGGCATCGTGCTGCGGGTCGGCCCCGGCGTCACCAAGTGGCAGCCCGGCGACGAGATCGTGGCGCACTGCCTGAGCGTCGAGCTCGAGGACGCCGACGGTCACGACGACACGATGCTCGACCCGCAGCAGCGCATCTGGGGCTTCGAGACGAACTTCGGCGGCCTTGCCGAGGTGGCCCTGGTCAAGGCGAACCAGCTGATGCCGAAGCCACGGCACCTCACCTGGGAGGAGGCGGCCTGCCCGGGGCTGGTCAACTCCACGGCGTACCGGCAGCTCGTCTCTCACCACGGCGCGAACATGAAGCAGGGTGACCTCGTGCTGATCTGGGGCGCGTCCGGCGGCCTCGGCTCGTACGCCACCCAGTTCGCTCTCAACGGCGGCGCCATCCCGATCTGTGTCGTATCGAGTCCGGAGAAGGCCGAGCTGTGCCGCTCGATGGGCGCCGAGCTGGTGATCGACCGCAGCGGATACCAGTTCTGGGCCGACGAGCACAACCAGGACACCGCCGAGTGGCGCCGGTTCGGCGAGGAGGTCCGATCCCTCACCGGCGGTGAAGATCCGAACATCGTCTTCGAACACCCCGGTCGGGAGACCTTCGGCGTCAGCGTCTACGTGGCCCGGCGCGGCGGCACGATCGTCACCTGCGCCTCGACGAGCGGGTTCATGCACCAGTACGACAACCGCTACCTCTGGATGAACCTCAAGCGAATCATCGGCAGCCACTTCGCCAACTACCGCGAGGCATGGGAGGCCAACCGGCTCATCGCGCTCGGTCGGATCCATCCCACGCTGTCGAAGACCTACTCGCTGGATCAGACAGGTGACGCCACGTACGAGGTACATCGCAACGCACACCAGGGCAAGGTGGGTGTACGGTGCCTCGCCCCCGCCGACGGTCTCGGCGTCCGCGACCCCGAACGGCGCGCTCGCCACCAGGAAGAAATAGACCGGTTCCGGGGTCGGTAGCCAGGCCGTGACCCCTTGCGAAGTGCCGGGGGGCGTCTGCAAGTATGTGCCAATGCCCCAGCAGCCGCAGTCCTCCCTGGCTTTCTTCGACAACGCGAGCACCCAGCACGATTTCACTGTCGTCCTGCGCGGCTACGACCGCGCCCAGGTGGACGACTGGGTGCAGCGGCTCAACGCCGCACTCGGACAGGCCGAACAGGCCCGCGCCGAAGCCGAACAGCGCATGAACGAGGCTCAGCGCCGTCTGCGCCAAGCCGAGCAGCGCCTAACCACCGTGGAGCAGAAGCTCACCGACCAGACCAAGCAGCTCGAGGAGAGCAGCCGGCCGACCCTGTCCGGCCTCGGCACTCGCGTCGAGCAGATCCTGCGGCTCGCCGAGGAGCAGGCCAACGACCACCGCAACGAGTCCAAGCGGGAGGGAGAGGGCATCCTCTCCGCATCTCGCCTGGAGGCGCGGGAGATCACCGACAAGGCGCGCGCCGAGGCCGCCGCGATGAAGGCCACCGCCGAGCGCGAGGCCGGCAACATGCGGACCGCCGCCGAGCGGGAAGCCGCCGAGGTACGGGTGCAGGCCCGCCGCGAGTCCGACACGCTGCGCGCCGACGCCGACCGCGAGACCAAGCAGCTGCGTACCGCGACCGCGCACGAGGTGGCCGAGCTGAAGGCCACGGTCGAGCGCGAGGTGTCCACGCTGCGGGCTACCGCCGAGCGGGAAATCACCCAGCTACGCGCCAAGGCTGCCCGCGAGGCAGAGGAGAAGCGCGCCGAAGCGACCAAGATGCTGACCGATGCTCGGGACAAGCGGGACAAGGACCTGCAGACCCTCGCTCTCGAGCTCGCCGAGCGGCGGGAGAAGACCGAGCGCGAAGAGTCG
>DASRII010000132.1:0-7683 GCA_035650075.1 Micromonosporaceae bacterium
CGGCGCCTGGCTGCTCCTGTACTGGGCCTGGACCATCGCCGGCGCGGCGTTTACCACCTTCAGCGGGCTCAACTACTACACCCACACCGGCATGTTGATCAACATGAACGGCCCGGGAGTGGACCTTCGATGGTGACCGCAGCCGACGCGCACATCTGCCGCGACGCGTGTGCCACGCAGCGTCACCACGGCCGGTCAGGTCGACGCCCCGCCGGCGCGGATCGGGATCGCGACCAGTGTGCGGGCCACAGATCTGTCGCGGGCAGAGATCTATCCCACGACCGGCGCCGATGCTGTGCTGACCTTGACCACGCAACAGCGTCAGCTGCTCTCCTTGTTCGGGTAGCCGCCCTACGCCCAATGTCGAGACAACGACCGGATTGCCGCAACAAGCTCGTCATGTAGCGCAACCGCAGTTGGCGCTAGTCGGCGAGGGTGCACCGACGCGGCTCCCATCGGGTTTCGTCGGGGTGCTCGTCGACACTTTTCGCACCACGCGCGGGCTAATAGACTCAAGCATTAGACCCGCGATGGCTTGCTGGTTCAGCAAGGCGAACGCAGGCGGTCCCCGCTCGGGCTGCGACGCGCAGCGACGGCTTCGTCCAGTCCTCGAAGCCGTTAAGCGGCTGTGTCCAGTCCGTACGTACGCCGGCATCGGATAGCTCGTTGATGATCGCTTCCGGTTACATACACACCATGGTCGACATCGTGTCGGCGGCGAGGCTGGCGGCCACCTCGGGCACGAGCGGGTAGATGGCCCACATCGACCGCGCCGGCCAGCGGGCCGCCAATCGACGCTCGCCGTGGTCAAGCTGTGCTCGAGCGACGTCGCCGGGAGGCCTTGCGCATAGGTGGCAGTCCGTCGAAGATGCTATCGAGATGTTGAGGAGCAATCATCGAGCAGGTGAGGCCTGGGGTTGACAAGAGTTCTCGCCAAGGATCCATCGCATCCGAGTTCGACTCGTTTGCAGAAATGGCTTGTCTTTAGTGCCGGTCTTGCGCTGTTCGGGCTGATCTCCGATGTTCTGGCGGGTCTCGTCCTAGCTGGTGAGTCTCGACCCGCGGCGGCCGTCCTAGGCAAGGGGGAACTCTACATGGCGTCGGTCGGCATGCTCTTCAGCGCTGCGGGCGAGCTGCTTTATGAGCGGACCCGCATGGCCGCCGCAGGCGCATGGCAGATTACCTTGGCAGTGTCAACGATGATGTTCGCGCTCTGCCCTGCCTCTCTATTCGGTCTGGCGAAGGCGGGAAAGTCCGACGCCGACGACGTGCTCACTTGGTCGATCACTCTCGCCGTAATCTCAGCTGCTTGGGGCACCCTGATAATCTTGTTCACGGACATGGGCCAGCGCGATGGCGAATAACATCGATGCCTTTGTCGCTGTCGTGGGCATTATCGTCGGGAGTCTCGCGCTCGCAACCGGCGTTGTAATGATCTTGAGGCAGCGGCGCTCCTCGTCCGTCCCGACAACTCACACGCCGCACGTTCTGCCTGTACCGGGCATCGGCGGACAATCCCAATCTGAACCCATAGTCGCCGATCCTCAGGTGTGGGCGGCAGAGCTCAAGAGCGCTGGGCCGAAGACGCGACGGATTGGCGTCATTACTGGAGATATGAAACTCGTTAAACGGGTCCATGTGTGGGTCAATTCTGAGAACACAGACATGCAGATGCCTCGGATCAAAGAAGGATCGACTTCGGCAATGATCCGGCTTCTTGGCTCGAAACTCGACGAGGCCGGCAACGTCGAGGTAGACACCATTCTTCACGACCTGGAGCGAGTCGTTGACGGAAAGACGCCAGTTGCGCCGGGGACGGCCTTCTCCACAACGTCTGGAGCGCTGAAGAGAAGCCATAACGTGCGCTACCTGATCCACGTGGCGGCTGTGCAAGGCGAGCCCGGGGAGGGTTACCGACAGATTCGGGACATCGGGCGCTGCGTTACCAACGCACTCACCTTGGGTGATCTTCGCGCCCGCGAGGGCGTAACAGCGACGTCGATCCTATTCCCGATTCTCGGCGTCGGGGTCGGCAGGGGGCCCCTGGAGCCAACCGTCCACGCCCTTATAAGCGCGGCCGTGAGTTACCTCGAGGCGACCGAGGACACCACGTTCGATGACGTGTACTTCCTTGGATACTGGGAGCACGAACGAGACGTGCTATTCCGGGTCATCGATGCGACCGACAAGCTCGGTCCACGGTACCGGCAGGACCTGATGGGAGACGGGTCGCATTGAGGACCGCTCAGGAGCAAACGTAAGGGGGTCACGTCGTTCGGCAGGACTCCTGCTCCGACAACCCTTGGTACAGGGTGTTCTGAGCGAGTGCAAGCGACGCGTCGACCGCAAGTTCGGCGAGGTCATGTCTGCGTGGCGAATCCCACCAGTTTCGATGGTCCCATATTTCGCCGGCAAGATCATCACCCGCGTACAGATACTGTCCGAACTGAACATCACGAAACGCGGCAACCGCCAATAGCGCGGCGGCCTCCATCTCAACTGTGATACAACCTTCCGCCCGGCGGCGGGCGACACGATCCTGAGTCTCACGGAAATACCCGTCGGTCGTCCACGTCATACCTATACGGTGGGGCTCCCCACGGCGTTCGGCCATTGCCGCGAGAGCGGCAACGATGTCCGGGCGAGCGCGAATGATTCGAGATGGCGGCACGTAGTGATATGAAGTACCTTCGTCACGTAGGGCCGCGGACACCGAGATAATCTCGTGCCCCATTTCCAGACCCGGCACCAATGCCCCAGCCGCGCCACACGCTACGATGCTTCGGCAGCCGGCAGCGATGACCCGCTCCAGGCGGCTCGCAGCGAGAGGCGCTCCCATCCCTGGATAAAACAACGCAAGTCTTGCCCCGCCACGCTCAATCTCCCACAGCCGTTCCCGGGCGGGAAGATCAAGTATCGGCTTGGCGTCGTCGCTCCACTCGGAGACAATTTCCGGAAAGAAGCACGCGACTGCGGCCCGGGGGGCAACGATCTCCTGCTGAGTACTCGTTGGCTCGACGACAGCGGACGTCTGGCTGTCGAACTCCAGCAACGGCACCTGGTCGCGATAGATCACTGGGACATCGTGCCAGGTCTGGCAGGCAGCCGCTGTAGAGCGCCTTCCGCGTGGTTGCCGACCCTTGGGATTGCCAAGCCGCTTGCCGATCACAGACCCGCTTGCGCTGCGTGCGGAGTTGGCGTCGGCCAAGGTCAAGTACAAGTAGCCGCCGACCGGGCGTGACGAACGGCAAGTGCGCGCTCGCTTCGCTCGCGCTCTTGCTATCCGGTGCGGTCTTGATCGATTGGCGTCCTGTTCTGCCGCCGATCGAGCGTCGCGTAGCGCGACGGCACTCGATCACGTCGATGCACGGTCGTACCGGTGTCCGTACACATGATCTTGAAGTCGATTAGCTGATCGGCCGCGGATCAATGGTGCCCTACGTCTGCCGACCGTTAGTAACTTGCAGCTGGACGTGCACCCAAGAATGTGGGACGTCCCGAGGTTGTCGACGGATGAAATAATCCGGTGCACCTGTGGTGCAGCGGGAGGCGATTATGGGAAGTGGGGTCAGGCGGGGGATCGCCGCTGCCGGGACCGCGGTGGTGGCGGCGGCGGTGAATGTGACAACGGGGATGTTGACCCAGCATTGGGCGGCGGCGTGGTGGGCGGCGACCGCAGTGCTGCTTGTGGTTGGGGGCGGTCTGCAATGGTGGTTAACGATCACTGAAATGCCCGCTCCACCGCCCTGGGTTTCGGCGTCAGGGGCAGGGTCAATAGCCGCCAGTGAATCGGTGCACGGCGCGACGACCAACGTATCGTTTCGCTGGTCTGGTTCTGCGGAGCGAACACGGCCCGGTCCAGGTGACTGGGCGCTCGCTTCGGGGCCGGGAGCGATTGCCGCAGACTCGAATGTCGAGGGATCACACACCGGGGTGGCCGGGGAAGGACCGGCTGCACCGTGAGGTGGCGTCGCAGTGAGTGGCAACGAGACGGTGCCGGGCAGGTACACGCGTCCGGCGCTGGGTCGATTGCCGCTGGCCGCGACGTCATTAACCCCCAAACCCATGTGAATGAGATTCATGTCCACGAGTCGGCGGCGGATCGGGAGACATATCGGCTGGTGACGTGGCCTCGGCCTGAGGGTGTGATCAGAGCACGCGAGCGGCCCAGCCTGTTGCTTGCGGTGCGGTACGCGGTGGTGCCCTTCGACGCCGAGCGGCGCCGCGTCCAGATTGAGTCGATGACCGCTTGGCGGGAGGCGGTCGATTGCGGTAGCGCTGAGATGTCGGTGTTTTTGTTGCACGGTTCGGGTGGGCAGGGCAAGACCCGTCTAGCCGTCCATGTGGCTGAAGAGTCGGCTCGCGAGGGCTGGCAGGTGATGGCCGCACAGCACGGTGTGAGCGCACGTCGGCTTGCTCCGCCTGGCTCTCAGCCCGGCCGTGGCTTCGAGGTGGCGGGAGACGCGCGAGGGCTGCTTGTGGTGGTCGACTACGCGGAGCGTTGGCCGGCCGTGGACTTGCTGGCTTTGATCGAGGACCTGGTGGGGATCGGGGTGCCGGTGCGGCTGTTGCTGGTGGCCCGCCCAGCGGGGCTGTGGTGGTCGGCGTTGGCGCACCACCTGCACACCACCGCGATCCCAGCGCAGACATTGGCGTTGCCGGCCTTGGCGGTGGAGGTGGCGGACCGGCAGGCGGTTTTCGTCGACGCCCGGGACGCTTTCGCCGCCGTGTTGGAGGTGCCGCACGCTGAACAGATCCCCCCACCGGCGGCACTGGCCGGTGACGGCTTTCAGCAGGTGCTGACCGTGCACATGGCCGCGCTGGTGGCAGTGCACGAGCGGTCCCTGAGTTCGCGAGCACATGACGCCGCCGGAGACTTCCCGCCCCCCTCGGATGCTGATGTTCATGAGGATCCGACGGCGTTGGCGGTCTACCTCCTGGATCGGGAACGCGCTCACTGGCAGCAGATGCACGCTGCCGGGATCCTCGACACTCGGGCCGACACCATGGCCGCAGCAACTTACCTGGCGACACTGACCGGTCCGCTGTCCTACAGCGACGGCCAGCAGGTACTGACCCATACCGGCCTGGCCTCGACTCCCGAGACTGCGCGTCGGGTGCTGGTCGATCACGCCTGCTGCTATCCGCCGTCCTCCAGCGCGGCGACGGTGCTGGAGCCGCTGTATCCCGACCGGCTGGGCGAGGACTTTGTGGCGTTGCAGACGCCGTTGCTGCCCGGCACCTGGCACACGGCCGACGGTGCGGGACGGGAGGATGCCGGGCTGTATGGCGACCTCGATCCGTGGACCGCGCACGGCTATCGAGCCGACCCGTGGGCCGACACCGCCCTGACCGCGCTGCTCGCCCCGGCGACGTCATCGGGCGGTGAAGCATCTGGCCACCCGGCAGACTACGCACGGTCGGTCATCCGGGTGCTGATTGAGACCGCCCGCCGCTGGCCACACATCGCCCAGCAGCGGCTTTACCCCCTGCTGGCAGCACACCCGCATCTGGCGGTCATGGCCGGGTCGGCGGCGCTGACCGCCCTGGCCTACCTCGATCAGGACACCACCACCGACGGTGCCGCAGAGACCGGCATCATCAGCGTGCTGGAGGCGGTCATGGCCGTCCTACCCGCGCAGTCCGACGCCAACTTGGACATCGGCGTGCTGGCGGTCACTCGCCGGCTAGTCGGCCACCAGCTTGCCGCGAGTTGTGATCCCGCCGAGCAGGCCGGGCTGCATCTGACGCTGGGCTGCCGCTACGGCTTCGCCCGCCTCTACTCGCAGGCCCAGGAGCACATTGCCCAAGCGGTGGCCCTGCTCATGCCGCTGGTCAAGGTCGATCCCGATGCCCACTTCCACACGCTTATCACGGCCATGAACAACCTCTCGATCACCCTGCACCATCTCGGGCAGCCGGAATCGGCGTTGACAGCGATCACTGAGGTTGTCCGGACTCGCCGCCAGTGCTGCAGCGATCCCGACACCGACGAGCACGAACTCGCCGTCGCCCTGTCCAACCTGGCCTTGTCCCTAGGCAACGTGGGCCGGCGGGAGGACGCGCTGGCGGCGATCACCGAAGCCGTGCAGATTCGATATCACCTGGCCGAGCTGCATCCCGATAAATGGTTGCCCGAGCTGGTCGCCGCCTTGAACAACCAAGCGACCTGTTCGGCTGAGCTAGGACTGTGGCACGACAGCCTGGCGGCGAGCACCGAAGCAGTCACGATCTCTCAGCGCCTGGAAGCCCAGAGCGCGGGCGCGTTCGTGCCGAACCTGGCCGTCAGCCTGATCAACCAGTCCCGAGCCCACGGTGCCGTGGGCCAGCGTCACGGCGCGTTGGCGTCGATTACGCGGGCTGTCGCCTTGCTGCGTCACTTGGCCAGCCGGCAGCCTGACGGCTACCTGCCTGACCTCGCCACCAGCCTGAACGCACTATCTATCGACCACGGCGAGCTCGGCCAGTTCCAACAAGCATTGGCGGCGATCAGCGAAGCCGTCCAGATCCGCCGTCGCCTCGCTGAGCAGTACCCCGACGTGTACCTGCCCGACCTCGCCAACAGCCTGAACACCTTTTCTGTCTGGTCCGGCCAGCTGCGACAGCATGATGAAAGCTTCGCCGCCATCAGCGAGGCCGTGCAGATCTGGCGCCGCCTGACCATCCAGCACTCACAAGTGCATCTGCCCCACCTCGCCAACGGCCTGAGCAACCTAGCCACCAACCTCAACGAACTGGGCCGCGGTGGCAAGGCGCTGGGGGCGATCAGCGAAGCCGTCCAGATCCGCCGTCGCATCGCTGAGCAGCACCCCGACGTGTACCTGCCCGACCTCGCCGACAGCCTGCACAACCTCGCCGTCCACCTCGACCACCTAGGCCAGCCCCACCACAGCCTCGCCGCGATCACCGAAGCCATTACCATCCGACAACACCTTGCCGCACTGCACCCCACCATTCACGAGCCCAAACTCCGACACGACCTGCGCATCTTCATGGACTTGACCCGCCCGCGGCTATGGGCACCCAAACTCTGGACGCCGTGATCGGCTATACCTGACGCGTCAGCTAGACCCCGCACTTGTTGAGGGCCGCAGCAAGATCGGCGGCGAAGATCGACCAGGTTTGCAACGGCGCTTGAGCCGACCGGATCTCCACGAGAAACGCAGGGATCCACGAGACCCGAGGCACACTCATTTGCCGCCGTCCGGGCGTTACGGACCGCGGCGCGCGCATCGCTTCGCTCGCGCTCATTCTTCTCGGTGCGGGGTTGATCTTTACGGATCTGCCGCGATCGGGGCGCGCGGTTCGCTTCGCTTCCGCATTCGATCTTCCGTGCTGCCCAGATATGCCCGCGACCCGCTCGCCTCCCCGGTGGGTTGCGCGTCGCGCAACGTAGACAGCGACATCGTTGGCGACAGGTGCCTGGCTGGCCAGCATCCGGCAGTGGGTTACTGTGCAGCCCGGAAGGCGAAGGGGGATATGCTGCCGGGCAGCCTCGTGGTCCGATGTAGGAAGACAGGTCTGGTGCTGGATGTGGGGCGGCTGCGTCGAGTTGCGGTCGAGTTCGCCCGGCTCCAGGCGTCCAGTGCGTTTTCCCCGCAGCGACGCGGACAGCGGTTCAACGACATCGTTGCCGAGGTTCTGCGCTGTTGGGGTGTCGCTGCCGAGACATCGGTGCGCACG
>DASRII010000133.1:0-3734 GCA_035650075.1 Micromonosporaceae bacterium
TGGACCGCATGTTGGGCCGCCGGCGGACTGTCGAAGGCGTCATCCAGTGCGGGGATGGTGGGTGAGCTTGCAGGGATGCAGGCAGGGCCTACTCGCCTGAGCCGGCTTTCGTGACGCGTTGACCAGGATGGACCTCGGCCAGACCGATGTCATGGGTGTCGCCGACGATGGAGGCTGCGGAGTTGGTGCTGCTCACGGCTTCGGGTCGAGGTGGGCGAGATGCACGGTGCGGCCCTTGTGAGATCACCCCGGCGATCCGCGGATGTGATGTCGCCCGGCGATACACCATCTCCACCCGATGTCGGCGCCGGTGAGCGCCGCGTTGTGTGGTGTCCCCGAGTCCTCAGCCGCGGGTGCCGGGTTGGCCGCCTCCGCTGTGACCTGGACCTGTTATCACGTCTGGTGTCGCTGGACGTGACAGCGGACCGGGTGGAGTGCGCGAACCAGCCCACGTGGCGGTTGTCCCCGGGCGAGCGCGACCGTCATGCTACGCCTATGGCGGTGGCGCCGGCCCCGCGTGGCGACCGGAGTGGCGATGTCTTTGACGATTGACGTCGATGAGCAAGACGTTCTCACCGTGCTGGTTGTGCGTGGCGAGCTTGACCTGTTGACGGCGTCGGACCTCGCGGCGGTGGCGGAGGAGCGGATCGCCGCGGGCGATCGCAGTCTGGTGTTAGACCTATCGGCGCTGACGTTTTGCGACTCGACGGGGCTCGCGACGTTCGTGTGGATCCGCAATCTCCTGCAGGACGAGGGCGGGCGGCTCGCCCTCGCGACACCGACACCGATGGTTCGCCGGGTACTGGATGTCACGGGGCTGTGTGACGTGTTTGGCGCTTACTCCACTGTGGAGGAGGCGGCGAGCGCCTTTGCCGGCTGACGGCCGGGCCGGCGATCGGTCGACGAGCGGGTCGACAAGGAATGCCGGAACCGGGTAGCGCTAGCTCACATCGCCTGCCGGCCGCGGCTGTCAGCACAGGGCACCGTCGGGAACCGGTGGACGTAGACACGCTCCATCTCGGTCAGGTGCCGGGCCAACCCGATCAGTGACATCGCGGACGGTGGGCAGGAGCGCGCGACGAGCTGGTCAGGGCTCAGGCGGGCGCACTTGTAAAGCACCGTGGCTCGGTAGTAGTCCAGCCAGCCGTCGAGCACACCGCGCGTTCGTCAGCGCAGCGTGGAGGCTCGCTGCGGGCAACCGTGAACCGCCTCGCAGCGAAGCGAAGTCCGCACAATCGGCACCAGCAGGCGCCTGAACACGCCGCGCGCATCTGTGCACGTTCACCCGTACGCGCATGTGCAGATGAATCAGTACGCCGGCCGCACCCTCGCTGCTTGGCAGGCCCATCCTGGTTGAGTGGCTGCCGGGGCGGGTACAGCTTGCGGTGGATAGGCAGCTGTGCCGCCGGAAGGAGGCCGGTCATGGGTATCGGCGTGAGTGTGTTTTTGATCGCACTCGGGGCGATCCTCACCTTCGCCCTGGATCTGCAGGTCGGATTTCTTGACATCGACGTGGTCGGTTGGATCCTGATGGTGGCCGGTGTGATCGGGCTGGTCGTCACTATGATCATTTGGGGTGGCCGTCGCCGCTCGGTGGTCACGACGGAGCCGACCGAGTACCGGGTCGAGGAACGCCGCGACGTCGACACGTTGTAATCCAGCCGACACTGGCGACGGCCGCGGGCGACGCCTGGTCTCCCGCGGCCGTCGGCTGCCGGCTGTCAAGGACGGGTTGCAGCGCCGTGCTGGCGGGTGTCCTTGTCCTGGGTATGGGCGGGTGCATGGACAACGAGCCCGAGATCGGGTAGGTGCGGCATCCGTTTCGCCATCCACACGCTCGTGGACACCGACAGCCTCGCGGCGCGGTGGCACGGGACGCACGGCCGCCTCGGGCGCAGCGGCGGGTCCGATCACCACCATGGCGCAGGCGCGCTGGCTGACCGGCCCGACGGTATCGCCGGCCGCGCCTCGGGTGGTGCGGGTCGCGCGGCGGCGGGGCGCGCTGCTGGTGCTGGCGGCCTCGCACGTCCCCACCGGAAGTTGTGTCGGCCGCCACCCCAGGGCAGCAGCCGACGGTCTGCTGCCGGGCTCTCCATGCCGGCTAGCTTTTGACGCGGCCGGCCGCGGGCGCGGCAATGAGTTGATCAGCGCCTGCGCGTGGCGAGGAGGTCTACCAGGTCCGCCTGCGGCGCGCTGGGGACGCTGCCGTACGTGTGGGCACCAGGTTCATTGTTCCGGCGTTACGTAGATCCTGTAGACGGCCGGTGCGGGACCGGCCGGTCGAAGGTCCCCATCTTGGCGTTGGGCGACTCGGGCGGCCACCTGCTGCGTCGTCGCGTCGTTGGTGTCGCAGTCGTGCACTCGGACAGGTCGATGACCACGGAGGGTGCGGCCTGTCAGCTTGGGCAGCAAGACACGGTTTGATGTGTTGGAGCCGCTGGCGGACAGATGCCCGCGCGGGCGCGGAACGCTGACACGATGGCTGCGGCTGACGGTCCGGGACGGGGTCAAGGCGGCGACGATGGCAGGTCAGACGGTTGCCGCACCGACACGGTGCGTACCTTGTTGGCTCGATCGGATCGTGTCCGGCAGGTGACATCGCGGGTGTCGCGACATCTGGCGGCCGGCTGTGACACGAGGCCGGGTCATGACCGTGTCGATCGGCTCGAAAGACTGACCGAGTGGCCGGCTGGGTCGGGGCGTAGGCGGTGGCCACGATGGTGGCTCTGCACAGCTCGATGATCGAAGCGGCGGGTGCTGACGGCGAACGGGATGGGTCTGCGGGGGTATGTTGCGTCTGGTCTGGGCCGACGAGTGCGCCGGCGCGGCTGGCTCTCCTCCGGATGCCAACCTTTGGGGTCGCCAACTGAGCGACGAGTGGCAGCCGGCCGGTGAGGTGCAGGTCTATACCGACGATCCGGTCAACGCTCACTATGACGGTGGCGGGCACCTGGTCCTCACGGCGGTGCGGGAGTCGGCGGGTACGCGTGCGTACACGTCGGCTCGGTTGAGTGTCCGCCGCGCCGCCGGCGGTCGGGTGTTCCGTTTCGGCCGGTACGCGGCCCGGGTCAAGGTCCCCACCGGGGCAGGGGTGTGGCCGGCTTGGTGGTTGCTCGGGCCGGATGATCTCTATGGTTGGCCCGCGTGCGGTGAGGTGGATGTGATGGAGGCGCCGTCGTCGGTGGCAACCGCCGGGCAGGTTCATCAGGGCATCCACGTGCCGCGTGCAGGTGACGGCGAGGCGGTCAGCGTGGGGGTGCCGCCGTCGTGTGGCGATTGGGGTGCCGACTTTCACGTCTACGGGGTTGGCTGGACGCCGGGCCGGATGGAGTTCTTCATCGACGAGCGGGTGACCGGATCGGTGACCCGCGAGGAGGTGGAGTCCTGCGGCGGCGAGTGGCCGTTCGACGACCTGGCACTCTCGCCGATACTGAACGTTGCCGTGGGTGGCTGGGCCGGTGCTCCGGACCCGGCCTGGTCGCGGCAGTCGATGCTGGTCGATTGGGTCCGGATCTACGCCTAGCCGCGCCTAGCCGCGGGGCATGTGGTTGGGCCGCCAGGGCGCGTCATAGCGGGGTGCGGCGGCGCCGGCCGCGAACGCGGCCGCGGACGCGGGCACGGTCGCGATCCGCCAGTCGATCTCCTTGACGGTCTCGAACCAGATCACGCCGATCACGTTCGGGTACCGCGGCAGCTGCGCGAACATCTCCTTGATCCAGCGGGCCTGCTGCCGG
>DASRII010000134.1:0-16508 GCA_035650075.1 Micromonosporaceae bacterium
GTGCTGCCGGAGAACGGGAAGCCGGGGTACCGCGACATTCTCATCGTTGCTTTCTCGCGGTGGAAGGACAAGTGGTACGGCGAAGACCACGACGAGCAGGCGCTGAGCGGCATGTGACGGCAAAGCGAAGTCTCGCCCCACGGAATCCGTGGGGCGAGACTTCTTTCAGGGGGTCAGGGGTTTCTGATCCGCAGCGGGCAACGCTCGTGGAGGCGGGAGTCGCCGTCGGCGATGAAGTACTGGCGCCATTCGTGGTTGGACGGATCGCCGTAGTCGCCCAGGTCCGGATGCGGCGCGGTACCGTCCCAGGCCGCTAACCAGGCCCGGATCCGCCGGCGGGCGGCGATGCCGGCGGCGGTGCCGCCCTCGATACCGGCGAAGACGTTGCGGGGCTGGAACAACAGCACCATGGCCGCGCCGAGACTCCGGCTGCGGCGACGCTTGTAGCTGGGTGCCGCGGCGAAGACGAACATCGCCGAACCGTGGAACGAGAACTCCCACATCGGGTCGTCGGGATCCGACGGCACCCCGTCCGGCCACGGTCGATCGTCGTGGTCGTGCAGATGCTGCAGGATCCGCCAGAACTCGTCGGCGTACGAGCGTTCGTCCCCGTCGTCCTCCTCGGGCCGCCGGAACGCGGCCAGGGCCAGGCGCCTGGCCGGAGTACGGCCCGACTGGTCGAGGAACTCACGCAACGATCCGGCCAATCCGTCGAGGCCGCGGTCGAAGAAGGTGGCGAACAGTTCGCCGCGCGACAGCGCGATGTGGCCGAAGTGGCAGGGGTACCGCGGGTCGGCCAGGTCCGCCGTCAGCGCCGCTGCCGCGTCTGTCCACCATGGATCGGGGGCTTCCCGTGCCGGTACCGCGACGACCGGCATGCCCTCGATGTGCATTCGAGTCTCCTCAGCCGTGCTGCGCATCGAGCTCGGGTGTGATGACGGGTTGGTGGTAGACGCACTCGCCGGTCAGTACCACCGAGCCGTGCAGCCGGTGCTTCGGGATGAACGCCTTGTCCCCCGGCCGGTACTTGTGGCGTGCGCCGTAGCAGTTCCAGAACTCCATCTCGCCGCTTTCGATGATCAGCAGCCGGTCCTCGTCGTGGACGTGCGTTGTCGAGCACTCCTCCCATGACTCGACGAACGTGTCGAGGTCGACGGGGATGCGGAACTCCTCGATCGCCTTCTGCAGCCGTTCGGCCTTGTCCCGGTACTCGGGCATCGCGTCGATCCAGGTGAACTGCCGCCGGTAGTCCTCGTCGTGCAGTTCCAGCAAGATGGCGTACTCCTCGAGACCGCGGGACAGCTCCCGTACCGCGAACGGCCCGCCGACCTCGCTCACCTCGCTGACGACTTCCCGCGCGGCGGCGAGCACGTCCGGACCCTGCTGTGCCAGTACCGATCCGACGAGCCGGAACACCCGGGACGGGTCCTGCGCCGCGGCGTTGACGTAGTTCATCAGCGCCAGCGTCGACGGCAGGTAGTACTGGAAGTAGCTGTGCGGTTCGTACTTCACCCCGGCCGACTCGGCGACCTCGCGGCCGATGTCCTCACCTTTGCCTGGAACCGACAGCAGCTCGCGCAGTCGCCCTCGTGCCGGCAGTGCCACCGCGGGTTGCAGGCGCGCGTTGAGAGAGGTGGCGACCGTCTGGATCGCCATCATCTCGGTCATGCTCGCCTGGTTGGCCGATCCACTGACCAGACCGTCGAGCACGACAGCCGCCGCCCGCCGGACGTCGGCCAGCTCCCCCAGCCGCTCGTACAGCCGGGCCGGATCGTCGTGTACCCGTTCTTCTGCCTCGGCCCGGACGAAGCCGAAGAGGTGGGCCTCCAGGTACGGCCGGATGAGGTCGCCGAGAACCCGGTTGGCGTCGTCGTAGAACAGCTCGAAATCCCGCCACTTCTCCTCGGTCGGCGCGGTAGGCAGGATCAGCTTGCGGGTGTCGTAGATGTTCAGCAGCATCCGGTGGCCCATCAGCGCGCTGAGCTGACAGAAACGCTCCCGGTCCAATGGCGTACCGAAGTCGACGAGGCCGATGTCGTCGGGCCGGACGGGGCGGCGGTACGGGTTGTCGTCGACAACCAACTCCTCATAGCGGGCCGCCCGGAAGACCGGATTGGCCAGATACCGTTCGGTCGCATCGTGCACATCGAGCTGAGTCACGAATCCACTCTGCCAACGAGCCGCACACGCCAGATACACCACAGATACATCAGCGATGTCGGGTCCGCCGGTAGACGGCGGGAGTGGTACCGAAGAACCGCCGGAACGCGTCGATGAAGCTGCTGGGTTTGCTCCATCCGCAGGCGTGTGCGGTGGCGCTGACCGTCGCACCGTTGGCCAGCAACACCAGGGCGTGGAGCAGCCGAACGCGCGTACGCAGCTGGGGGTAGGTCAGCCCGAGCTCCTCGCGGCACAGCCGGGAAAGGCTGCGGGCACTGGTACCGAGACCGGGGGCGAGGGCCTCGAGTCGCGCCGCACCGGCCGGCTCGACCATGAGCCGGTCCACCAGCTTCCGCAGGCGGGTGTCCCGTGGCTGCGGTATCAGCAGGGGCGTGACTCTTTCGTCGGTCAGCTCGTCCAGCAACACCGCGAGCATCCTTTCCCGGCGAACGTCGAGCCCGGTCGACGGTGCGGTCAGGCGCAGAATGAGCTCCCGCATCAACGGGCTGACCCACAGCACCGCCGGCACCCATTCCCGCGCGGTGCCCGGTACCAGCAGGGTGCGTACCTGCGTCGGACCGTGAGCCCGGTGGGCGTGTGGGGTCTTCGCGGGAATCCACATCGCCCGCGTCCCGCCGGGCACCACCCACGTTCCGACCGGTGTGCTGACCGACAGGATTCCGGTCGCCGGGTAAACCAACTGCGGTTCGTCATGCTCGTGCCAGTCGATCGTCCCGTCACCGAGCAGATCCCACACTCCGGCAACCGCGGTCGCGGCGAGTTGGCGGGAAATCGGCATGCTTCGACAGTATCCGGGGTTTTCGCATCGGGTGAGGTTTGACGAGACTGTCGAAGTGGTCGCAGGCGTCACGGAGTCCGCCCCGGCCACCCGGCTGTCCCCAGGTACCCGAAGCCGCTGGATCCTGTGTGTGGGCCACGCGGTCGACGACCTCTACCAGGGCGCGGTACCCGCGCTGATTCCGTACCTGGCCCTGGCCCGCCACTTCGACTACACGGCGGCGGCCGGCATCACGATGGCCGCGACGCTGCTCTCGTCGTTGTTCCAGCCGCTGTTCGGCATTCTCACCGATCGCCGGCCGCTGCCGCGCCTGATCCCGATCGGCATGAGCCTGGCGGGATTGGGCATCGGCGCGAGCGGACTGAGCGAGTCGTACCTGATGACCTGGCTCGCGGTCGCGGTCTCCGGCCTGGGCGTGGCGGCGTACCATCCGGAGGCCGCTCGCGCGGCGCGGGCGGCCAGCGGTGGCAGCCACATCGCGATGAGTTGGTTCTCCCTGTCGGGGAGCCTCGGCTTCGTCGCGGCGCCACTGCTGGTACCGGTCGTCGTGGAGCGGGCGGGACTCGGCGCTACACCGCTGCTGTCGGTGCCGGCCGTGCTGATGGCCGCGGTGACCGTGGCCGCGCTGCGTCCGTCGGCCGCGGCGGCTTCGACATCATCCGCGACCGCCGGTCCGACCACTGTGGACCAATGGGGCCCGTTCCTGCGCCTCGCCGCCATCATCGTGGCCCGCTCCAGCATGATGTTCGGGCTCGGCGGATTCCTTGCGCTGTTCGCCGCGCAGCGACTGTCGGCCGGACCGCGTACCGGCGAGGCAGCGCTGTTGGCGTTCTACGCCGGCTTCGCGATCGGCACCCTCTGGGGTGGCCGACTGGCCGAGCGGTACAGCCGGATCACCGTCATGCGATTGTCGTATCTGGCCGCGATTCCGGGCCTGGCCATCATCGTCTTCGTGCCCGGGCATCTCCTGTTCGTCGGCGTGGTGTGGACCGCGCTCGCCATCAACGTGCCGTTCTCCCTGCACGTCACGCTCGGCCAGGACTTCCTTCCCAACCGGGTCGGCACGGCCAGCGGCGTCACCCTGGGGCTCGCGACGACCGTCGGCGGAATCGCCACACCGCTGCTGGGTGTGCTCGCCGACCGGACGTCGCTACGAACCGCGCTCACCGTCCTGCTCGTGCTTCCGCTGGTCGCCCTCTGCACGATCGGGCTACGCGATCCCCTTCGCAAGACCTGACCGCGGTCGGTACAGCTCGCGCAGCGGCCGGCGATCCAGGATCGCGCGATGCAGCTCGCACAGCTCCGGACCGGGTTCCAACCCGAGCTCGTCGACGAGCAACTCGCGCACGCGAACGAACGTGACGAGCGCCTCACCCGTCCGACCCGCGCCATAGAGCGCCGCGATCAGCTGAGCCCAGGTCCGTTCGCGCAGCGGGTGCTCGGCCGCCAGCTCGCGGAGCCGGTGAATGACGTCGTCGTAGCCACCCAGCGCCAGCCGGGCGTCGGCCCACGTGGACAGCACCGCCCAGCGCCGATCCTCCAGCGCGGTCAGCCGGGCCTTGGCCCACGAGCCGAGGTCCAGCCCGTCGAGCGGCCGGCCCCGCCACAGTCCCGCGGCCCGATCCAGCAGCACCTCGGCCCGGGCGAAGTCCCCGTTTCGCGCGGCGAGATCTCCCCGCGCCGACAGCTCCTCGAACCGGACGAGGTCGAGCTCGCCGTCGCCGAGATCCAGCTCGTACGCCGCGGGATGGCTGCGCAGCCGCACCGAACCGGATGCCCGGGCGAGCACCTTGCGCAACGAGTACACGTACGTGCGGACGTTGGCGGTCGCCGACTTGGGCGGTGTACCGTCCCACAGACCGGCGACCAGCTTGGTGGTCGAGACGATCCGTCCAGGATGGACGAGCAGCATGCCCAGCAGACCGCGCAGGCGAACGCCGTCGAGCCGCACCGGACCGTGATCGCCGGCGATCTGCAAGGGGCCGAGTACACCGAATCGCAACGATCCCCTCATCCCCGTGAAGTCTTCGGTAAGTCATGTCTGGTATATCCCCGCGCGGAGGCTTGGCATAGGCCAGGACCACTAATCTGGTGCCGGTTCTGTTTTCCGAAGGCGGTCCACGGGTATCGAACGTGGGACAGCGCCACCCCACCCCTCGCTGTACCTGGGTGTGCGCGGGGAGGAAGAGATGCGGCTGCGCTGGCGCCCGAGCTGGCTGTTGGACGGATATGCCCGTGCGGTGGTACGGCTGCGCTGGCTGGTCGTCGCGTTCTGGGTGGTGGCGACCGGCCTCGCGATGACGTACCTGTCCGGGATGGAACAGAGCGGCAACGATCTCGAACAGCTGGTGTCCGCCGAAAACCCCGCCGTGCAGAGTGAGATCCGCTCGTTCGACAAGTTCGGCTTCCCGCTACTCAGCCGGCTGGCGATAGTTCAACGCAACCCGGACGGGCTACCTATGTCGGTGCAGGCCGAAGCGGTGACGCGAGCGCAGGCTGTGAACCAGGGCAAGTTCCCGGACGTCGAGCCGATCGTCGCGGCCGTACCGGTGACGAACGCGCTGGGGCTCCTACCGGGCTCGAAGGAGAGCGGCACGACCGTCGTCACGCTGCTGTTCACGCGGCCCGACGTGCCGTTCGCGGATCAGCGCGCCGCGGCCGACAAGTTCGTGGCTACCCACTACGACGCCGACGACGCCGTGATCGGGGTGACCGGTTCGGTTCCCGCGCGGGTCGAACAGAGCGACATCGTGCTGTCCACCCTGCCGTGGCTGGAGCTGGTCACGGTGGCGGCGGTGTTCCTGATCGTCGCGATCGCTTTCCGCTCGGTGGTCGCGCCGTTGCTCGGCTTGACGGTAGCGGGCGTGGCCATCATGCTCACGCTCCACATCGGCGGCGCACTGGCCCAGAAACTGGGCGTACCCGTTCCCCAGGAGACGCAACCCTTGTTGGTGGCGCTGCTGCTGGGCGTGGTGACCGACTACGTCGTCTTCTACCTGTCGGCCATGCGAACCCAGCTCGCGACGGGAGCCAATCGGCTGGAGGCGGCCGAGCGGGCCACGGCCCGGCTCACGCCGATCATCGTCACCGCCGGTGCCACGGCCGCTGCCGGTACAGGTGCCCTGGTGGTCGCCGAGTCGCCCGCGTTCCGGTCGTTCGGACCGGGTATGGCGGTGGCGGTACTGATCGGCATGATTGTCGCCGTCACCCTCGTGCCGGCGCTCCTGGCCATCCTCGGGCCGGCGGCGTTGTGGCCGCCACGCCGGACCGCGGCGTCCAAAGCCGCCGTGGAGGACCAACTGGCCGACGGACCGGAGGCGATCGAAGGGGGCACCCCGAGTCGCGCCAGCCGGGTGTGGGCCCGCATGCTTACCTCGCCGGGGATCGCGTTCGTCGTGTTGCTCGTGTGCGCCGCTGGTCTGATCGCGGCGGCCTTGCCGCTGCGCCACATGACGTTCGGCGTGTCCTTTGTGGAGGCTCTGCCGGCCAGCCATCCCGCCCGGCAGGCCGCCGTTCAGGCCGATCTCGGGTTCGCCAAGGGCATCCTCGCGCCGACGGAGGTGCTGCTGGAAGGTTCCGGTGTCGCCTCGCACCAGGCGGAGCTGCGTCAGTTGCGGGATTCGCTGGCTCGCGTGCCCGGCGTGGCCGCGGTGATCGGGCCGATCGACGAAAAGATCCCGGAGACGCTGAAGCTCTTCAACGCCCCCGACGGCACCGCGGTCCGCTACCTGCTGGTCCTGTCCACCGAACCGCTCGGCGCCCAGGCCATCCAGACCGTGTCCCGGCTGGAAGACGAGCTACCCGGGCTCGTGCAGTCGGCCGGGCTGACCGGCGTGACGACCAGCCTCGGCGGCGACACCGCGATCGCCAATGTCGTGGTGGATCAGACCGTCGAAGACCTCGGCCGGATCGCCGTCGCCGCGCTACTGGCCAACCTGTTGTTCCTCATCCTGTTCCTTCGTGCGTTGGTAGCCCCGCTCGCGCTGCTCGCCTCCAGCATCCTGGCGATCGGCGCCACGCTCGGTGCGACCACGTGGCTGTTCCAGGATGTCCTGGGCAACGACGGGCTGACGTTCTACGTGCCGTTCGCGGCGGCCGTCCTGCTCGTGGCGCTCGGCTCGGACTACAACATCTTCGGTATCGGCCCCGCCTGGAAGGAGGCCCGGAAGCGCCCGCTGCACGAGGCGCTGGCGGTCACCCTGCCCCATTCGGCGAAGGCCATCCGCATCGCGGCGTTCACGCTCGCGGTCAGCTTCGGGCTGCTCGTCATCGTTCCGCTGCGGCCGTTCCAGGAACTCGCGTTCGCGCTGTCGGTCGGCATCCTGATCGACGCGTTCATCGTGCGGTCGTTGTTGGCGCCTGCTTTGCTCTCCGTCATCGGGTCGGCCAGCCAGTGGCCCGGGCGTCAGTTGGTCCGGCGCGGCCTGCGCGGGATCAGCGTGCGGAGGCGTTCCGTCGAAAACTAGAACGCGTTACAGTTCCGGCATGAAGTTCACGCTCGGGATCGCGATGAACCCGCCGGAGCATCTCATCGACCTCGCCCGGACGGCCGAGGAGTGTGGATTCACGTCGATCGCACTGCCGGATTCGATCTTCTATTCGGAACAGGTCGCGGCCGCGTATCCGTACACGCCGGATGGCAACCGCTTCTGGACCCGGGATACACCATGGCTGGACCCTCTGGTCGCGACCGCCTCGATGGCCGCCGCCACCACCCGCATCCGCTTCTACACCCAGGTCCTCAAGCTCGGCCCGCGCAACCCGGTCCTGCTGGCTCGCCAGGTGGGTTCGGTGGCGTGTCTGACCAACGACCGCTTCGGCCTGGGCGTCGGCCTCGGCTGGACACCCGAAGAGTTCGAGTGGTGCGGCGCCCCGTTCGACCACAAGGGACCACGCGTCGACGAGGCGATCGAGATACTGCGGTTGATTCTCGGCGGCGGGATGGTCGAATACCACGGCACCTACTTCGACTTCGACAGACTGCAGATGTCACCGGCGCCGGCCCGGCCGGTGCCCGTCTACATCGGCGGGCACACTGAGGCGGCGTTGCGGCGCGCGGCCCGGGTCGGTGACGGCTGGACGTCGGCGATGATGCGCCTGGACGAGCTGCGGACGACGATCGCACGACTGACCGAACTGCGTGCCGGGTACGGCCGGGCCGACGTCGACTTCGAGATCCAGGCGGTGTGCATCGACCGGTTCGGGGTCGACGGCTACCGGGAACAGGAGGCTGTTGGCGTGACGGACGCGATCGTTGTGCCGTGGTTGTTCTACGGCGCCGGGTTCGACGCGGACCTCGCCACCAAGCAGGACGGCATCCGCCGGTTCGCCGAGGACGTGATAGCGCACTTCGCTTAGCGTGCGAAACGCTCCTCGACCTGGCCAGCCGTGAGTCCGAAGTCCGCGAGGTCGTAGCGATGCGCCGGCCGCCGTTCCCCCGCACGGCTCCGCGCGTCCAGCTCGGCCATCGCGGCCCGGGCCGCGGCGCTGGGCGACGATCCCCACCACGCGTAGATTCGTTCGATCGTGCCCATCGGGTCGGCTACCAGATCGTCGTATTGCACATCGAGGAACCGAGCCGGATCGTGGACCGCCCGATCGGCCACGAACCGCTCGAGGCCGCGCGCCCACAGGTCGAGCTGCGTGCGCCCGACCACCTCCGGCCCGAACACGTCCGACCACCCGTGCGACGCCTGGGCGTTGAGACTGCACACCGAGGCGATCGCCGTCCGGGGGTCGCGGTGCGTCTGAATGACAAGGGCGTCGGGGTACGCCTCGAGTAGCGCGTCGAGCGCGAACAAATGGCTGGGATTCTTCAGTACCCAGCGGCGGTGCGCATCGGGCAGGCCGATCAGTTGCAGATTGCGCCGGTGCCGCCGGTACGCGGTCCGCCAGTCCCGACCGGCCAACCACCGGGAGTACGACGGTATGTACGCCAGACACTCGAACGAAACCGACGTCATCGACTGGCGCAGTACCTGCCAGCACTCCTCGACCTGTTCCGCCGAGATGTAGTGCAGTCCCATGAACTCCGGATGCTCGGTGCGGTGCCGGCGGTACGCGTCGGCGATGGCCGCGTAGATCGGGTTTCCGTCCCATGTGGACCGTGGCGGGCGCGGCTGCGGTACCTCGGTGAGCCACAGCTCCAGCCCCTGATGCTCGGGGTCGGCCGTGAGCAGCCGGTGCAGCGCGGTCGTGCCGGTCCGCGGCAGCCCGGTCACGAAGATCGGTTGTCGAATGGCCACCTGTGCGTGCTCGGGATACTGCCGCCAGGCGGCCTCGCTGAGCAACCGCGCCACCAGCGCCCCGCGCAGGAAGGACCGCATCGTCTTGCGCCCCGCCTCGGTCAGGCCGGCTTCGGTCTCGTACGCGTCGAGGAGTACCTCGAGGCCCTCGCGGTAGTCGTCGGCGCCGAAGTCCGTCAACCCCGTCATCCTGCTCGCCGAGGCGTGCAGGTCGTCGACGGTACCGACGTTGTCCCTCAATGGTGGAACTCGCCGCAGTTGACGTCGATGCACTGTCCGGTGACGGCCCGGGCGAGGTCGGAGGCGAGGAATACAACCACGTCGGCGATCTCGTCCGGCTCGGGCAACCGGCGTAGGTCGACCGTTGCGGCGATCTCGTCGTAGATCTGCTGTCCCGGTACGCCTCGCTTGCCGCCCAGATAGTCGAAGTAGGCCTTCAGCACGTCGGCCCAGATGTAGCTCGGCGCGACCGAGTTGACCCGTACACCCTGCGGGCCGAGTTCGGTCGAGAGCGTCTGCGCCAGGGACAGCAACGCGGACTTGGCCATCTTGTACGCGCCGAACGTGCGTCGCGAGTGCCGCAGGACCGCCGAATTGACCATCACGACCGAACCACGCGCGGCTACCAGAGCGGGCAGGAACAGCTTGGTCAAGCGCAGTGCCCCGAGCACGTTCGTCTCGTGGCTGGACCGTACGGCGTCGAGGTCGACCGCGACCATCTCCCGCATGGGTGGCATCGCGAACGCGTTGTGTACCAAAGCATCCACCCGATCGAACTCGGCCAGCGCCGCCGCCACGAGCGCGGTGGCCGATGCCTCGTCGGTAATGTCGGTCGGCACCGTGAGCGTCCGCCGGCCGTGGTCCGCGACGAGCTTCGCGACCTCGTCCAGGCGGGATCCGGTCCGCGCCGCCAGCACGACATCGGCTCCGGCCCGAGCGCTGCGTACGGCGATCGCCTGCCCCAGACCCGGGCCGACCCCCGACACCACGACAACCTTGTGCTCCAGCAACAACATCCGCGTCAGCCCAGCATCCGGGCCGCGACCGCGGCCTGCCGGGCGGCGATCCGGGCGGCGTACTCCGCGCGGTCGATGGTCTCGTGATACGGCAGGAAGTCCGGTAGTTCGGCGACCTTCACGAGGTCGACGCGTGGCCCGTCAGCCGCCGTGAGAGTGCGGGACAGCCGCTGCCACCGAAGCTGGACATAGCCTCGCCGGTGCCCGGTGCACTCCAACCAGTTGGCCAGACCCGGATCGCGTTCGCTGATGACGAACCGGAACATCCCGTCGGGATCGGCCTTTGCCTGGGCGGCGGTGAGGCTCGTCTGGTGGTTGATGTAGTCCATCGACACGTACCACATGCTGCCGAGCTGGATGCCTTGGTACGGCGCGTCCGACGCCGGGACGGTGACGACCATCGCGAGGTCGTCGGCCAGGTCGTAGTGGCCGACCGAGGAGAACTGGGTGGTCAACCCGCCGGGCGTGGTACGCGGCTCGGTCAGCGTGTTGACGGGCAGATCCAGGTAGAACCACTCGGGAAAGGCGAGGAATGTCTTCAGCCTGCTGAGGAGTATCTTGCCGGACACGCCGTACTTCTTCGTCAGCCTGTCGCGGGTCAGCATCCGGGGAGCGGTGCCGGCCGTGTCGGCCCGCTGGATGCGAATCATTCCACGCCGCTCGTTGGTCCAGTCGCTGTACACCTCCCGCACGATCAGCATCGCCGAGTCCGGAGCCAACGCGAACCGGTTCGGCCCGGCCGGACCCGGCCCGAACCGCAGCTCGAACGAACCGTCGTCGCCGATCTCGAGCTGCCGGTCGTCGAACGCGGCGAGGCTGTCGGGTACCTCCACGGGCGAGTAGTCGCCGTTGAGGACCTGGAAGCTCAGGTCCACTGTGGTGCCTCGGATCCCGGACACCACGTACTCCGCGTCGGGGCGCAGGTAGGCGTGAAAGTACAACGTGTCGGGGTTGTCCAGGCCAATCTTCGTGTACGGCCCAGTGGACGCCACGAAGTAGGGATGGTCCCGTTCGTATGCCCACGCCAGCTGTATCGAGGCCCGGATGCTGCCGGCGAGGTACTCGTATCCCTCGACCAGATCCTGTTCGGTGTGGACATGCCGCGCACCCGTAATGATCTTCTCGGCTTCCGCGATGGCGTCCGCGAGCGGCTGGGTGAGCATGGTGCCCAGACTAGAACCTGTTCTAGTATTGGGTCAATGACGATGATGCGTGCGTACCGGATGACCGCTTGGGCGTCATCGCCCCGCGCCGTGGAGGTCGAGGTACCGTCGCCGGGTCCCGGCCAGATCCTGGTACGCGTTGCCGGCTGCGGCCTCTGCCACTCCGACCTCACCATGCGCCACGTGCCCGAGGCGTTCGGCGCCCACCTGGGCTGGGCGATGCCGTTCACGCTCGGCCACGAGACCGCGGGCCACATCGCCGCCATCGGCGCGGGCGTTACCGGTTTCGCCGAGGGCGATGCCGTCGCCCTCGTGTCCCCCACCTCGTGCGGCTCGTGCTGGTACTGCGTCCGTGGCCTGGACAGTGCATGCCCGCAGGGACTCGCCGGTCGCGGTTACGGCCGGGACGGTGGTCTCGCCGACTACGTACTCGTGAACGACCGCCGTGCGCTGTTGCCGCTGCGCTCGCTCGACCCCGCCACCGCCGGCCCGCTCACCGATGCCGGTGCCACCGCGTATCACGCCGTACGTCGGGCTTTGCCCCGCGTTCCGGCCGGTGGCACGGCCGTCGTCATCGGTACCGGCGGGCTCGGATCCTTCGCCGTACAGTTCCTGGCGCTGCTCACATCGGCTCAGGTCGTCGCGGTCGACACCAGTCCCGATCGGCTCGACTACGCCCGCTCGATCGGTGCGCATCGGATGCTCGACGAAGCAACGGTTCACGGTATCCGCGAGCTGACCGGTGGACGAGGAGCAGACGCCGTGCTGGACTTCGTCGGTGTCGATTCCACCATCGCCGCCGGAGTAGCGTCGGTTCGTCCCGGTGGCGCGTATGGTCTGATCGGTGCGGGGGGCGGGACACTGGAAGGACCCTGGTTTGGCAACTTACCCAGGGATGGCGTGGTTTACACTTTCCAGGGTTCGACAATTGCCGACGCCCAGGAAGTGATTGCTCTGGCGGATGCCGGCTTGGTCCGCAATGCCGTTGAGACGTTTACTTTCGACCAGATCGACGACGCATACGCTCGACTCGAAGCGCGAACCCTACGCGGGCGGGCCGTCGTTCTCCTCGGCGAGTAACTCGAGGATTGTCCAAGGTTGCCTACCAGGTGGGTGCGGGACGATGCGAGCGACCGAGGAGGGTGAGGCAGGTGCCGCTCGTCCACAAATTGACCCGGATCGTCGTTCTCATGTTGCCTATTATCGTGCTGGCTACACCGGTACCGGCATCCGCCAACGTGCCGTTGACTCAGATCAGCGCCGACTCGTTCACCAACGTTCTGGACTTTCAACCAGGCGACGTTCGTGCCGTCGGGCGGTCTTCCGCTGACTGGCGGATGAGAAGGAGGTAGCCGACCATGAGTGACAAGAGCCTGTACGACCGACTAGGTGGCGTATTCGTCATCGCCGCGGTCATCGACCACTTCAGCGACGCTGTCGTCGCAAACCCCATCGTAGGACAGCAATCGCAGAACCCGGCCCTGCATGAATGGCATACCAACAATCTGGGCCGACTGCCGGGTCTGAAGTTCATGCGTACCCTGTGGGTCTGCGCGGTAGCCGGAGGGCCATTCGAGTTCAACGCGACCCGGCCGGGTAGCACCGACCTCGGCCTGGAGGAGGCCCATCGCAACCTGCGAATCTCTCCGGAGGAGTTCGACGAGGTCGCCGCCGAGCTCGAGCGCACCCTGAACGCGTTCAAGGTACCCGAGCAGGAGAAGACAGAGGTTCTCAGTGCGTTCGCGGCGCACAAGGACGAGGTGACCGAAGGGTACCGGGATGCGGCGTAGTTGAGGCTAGGACGCCGCGTCCCGCATCGAGCGCGCGTCCTGGCCGGCGAGCGGATCGCCGCCCACCTCGGCGTTGTGGGCATGGGCAAGGTGATGAAGGCCGAAGACCGAGTCCATCCCGGTCTGCAGGCCCATCAGGTCCTCGGCCTGGTTGACCGCCTTCTTCGCCAGCGCCAGCCCGAGCCGGGGCATGGCGGCGATCCGCCGGGCGATGTCCATAGTGGATTCTTCCAGCTCTGTTCGGGGAACCACCCGGTTGACCATGCCCAACTCCAGGGCGCGCCCGGCGCCCACCCGCTCGCCGAGAAACAGAAACTCCTTGGCGAATCGCGGACCCATCACCCACGGATGGGCAAAATACTCCACCCCGGGGATGCCCATCCGCACGACCGGATCGGCGAAGAACGCGTCTTCGGCGGCCACGACGAGGTCACAGCACCACGCGAGCATCAGCCCGCCGGCGACACAGGCGCCCTGCACCATCGCGATCGTCGGTTTCGGTATCTCCCGCCAGCGCCGGCACATGCCGAGATAGACCTCGGACTCGCGGGCGAACCGGCTCTCCCCGCCCGCCTTGCCGACATGGTCCCACCACAGCCCGGCCCGCCGGACGAACGACCGGTCGATGTCGCGCTCAGGAGTACCGATGTCGTGGCCGGCCGAGAAGTGGTCGCCGGCGCCGCCGAGGACGACGACCCGCACGTCATCGTCGGCGGCGGCTTCGTAGAAGGCGTCGTCCAAGGCGTACGTCATGGCCGAGTTCTGCGCGTTGCGGTACCGGGGACGGTTCATCGTGACCACCGCCACCGGTCCATCCGTCCGGTAGCGGACGACATCGGAGCTCATGGGAAACCACCCTTCGGCAGGTCGAGTGCGGCGGCGAGACGGTCGAGGTGGGAATCGGTACCGCAGCTCGCGGCGAGCGCCCAAGTCCGTTTGGCGTACAGATGCAGGTCGTACTCCACCGTGTAGCCGATGGCCCCGTGGCATTGGATGGCCGTCTTGGCCATTGTCCGGGCCGCGTCGCCGGCGAGCAGTACCGCGATGGACACGTCCTGCCGGCGGCTACCGGTCCGGTGGGCCAGCGCCCAGCCCGCCGCGAGCACGGCCGGCATCGCGAACTCGAGACCCAGCAACGCGTCCGCCAACCGGTGCTGGACGGCCTGGAAGGAGCCGATCGGCGCACCGAACTGGCGGCGCGTCCCGACGTAGCCGACGGTCAGGTCCAACATCCGGCGTCCCAGGCCCAGCAACTGCGCCGCGGTAGCCAGGTCGGCGCGGTCGAGGCACAGGTCGACCAGCTCCGGGTCGTCGGTGACGGTACCGGCGGACGGCAGGGCCAGCCGGGCGGCCGCCCGCGATCCATCCACAGTAGACACCACGGCGGTCGTGAGCGGCTCGACGATCCGGGCGCGACCGTCGCGCAGCACCAGCACGAGGTCGGCCAGCATGCCGTACGGGACCAGATCGCCCGCGCCAGCGATTGCGACGCGGGTCGTCCCGGCCAACACGCCGGGCAGGTAGCCACCCGGGTCTCCGGTGGCCGCGAGCAGCGGAGCGGCGACGGCCATGGTCTCCGCCACGGGCAACGGTACCGCCGCGTAGCCGACCTCGGTCAGGATCGGTACCAGGTCGGTCTCCCCGAGGCCCAACCCTCCACAGTGGATCGGTACCGCCGCGCCGAACAATCCCATCCGCGCCAGGTCCCGCCAGAGCGCCGCCACGGCGGCCGGATCGCCGGGCGGCCATGCGGCGCGGACGAGCGCCGGCGGGCACTCGAGCGCGAGCATGTCCCGCACCGCGTCGCGCAACGCCACCTGGTCCGCGTCGAGACAGAAGCGCATCACGGCGCCCGCGGCAGCCCGAGCACCCGCTCGGCGACGATGGTGCGCTGGATCTCGTTGGTCCCGGCGTAGATGGGACCGGCCAGGGAGAAGAGGAACCCGCGGCTCCACGCGGTGTCGGTCTCGGCCTCGGCGCCGAGCAGCTCGAGCGCGGTCTCGTGCAGCTCGATGTCCAACTCGGACCAGAACAGCTTGTTCAGGCTGGCTCTCGCGCCCGGCTGTGCGCCGTCCAGCATGGCACTCACTTGATGCCGGGTGAACATCTGGTACGCCTGCGCACCCACCCAGGCCCGGATGACCCGATCCCGCAGGCGCGGACTCAACGCTTCCGCGCGGGATCGGGCCAGCGCGACGAGCCGGTCGGCGGTAGCCAGGAACCGTCCCGGCGAACGCAGCGAAAGCCCGCGCTCCGAGCTGGCCGTCGACATGGCCACCCGCCAGCCGTTGCCGACACCGCCGAGCACCGCCTCATCGGGCACGAGCACGTCGACGAAGGTGACCTCGGCGAAGCCCTCGTCGCCGTCGAGCCGCCCGAAGCCACGGACGGTCACACCCGGCGCGCCCAGCGGTACCAGGAAGTACGTCAGCCCCCGATGCCGCCCCGCCGTCGGGTCGGTGCGGAACAGTCCAAAGAGGTGGGTGCAGAACGCACCTCGCGTCGTCCAGGTCTTCTGCCCGGACAGCCGCCAGCCGCCGGCCGCGTCGTCGCGCACGGCTCGGCTGGTGATCGCGGCGAGGTCGCTGCCCGCCTCCGGCTCCGACCAGCCCTGGCACCACAGGTCCTCCGCCGCGGCGATCCGCGGCAGGAGGTGATCCTGCTGAGCCGGTGTGCCGAACTCGTACAGGGTCGGAGCGAGCAGGAAGATACCGTTCTGCGTGACCCGTTGCGGGGCTCCGCCGGCGTAGTACTCCTCCTCGAAGACGAGCCACTCCCACAGGGACGCGTCGCGACCGCCGTACCGCTCCGGCCACGAGACCACCGACCACCGGGCGTCGAAGAGCCGCCGCTCCCACTCGACGTGGCGGGCGAACCCCTCGCGGGTGTCGCCGGACGGCAACGGCGGCGACGGTACGTTGGCCCGCAGCCACGCTCTCGCCGAGGTGCGGAACCGCGCCTCCTCGGCCGTGTCGACGAGGTCTATCATCGCCCGAACTCGCTTCGCACCCGGTCGGCCACCCCGGACAGGTTCAGCTCGAAGGTGTACCCCTGCTCGTAGCGGTAGCTCCGCTTGATGTCCCACGGGTCGATGCCGTTGAGCGAGGCCTTCGCCGCCCGGATGACGGCGGGATCCTTGGCGGCTATCACCCGCGCGACCTCGAACGCCGCGTCGCGCAACTCGTCGCGGCTCACCACCCGCAGCACCGAGCCGTACGCGTGCAGTTCCGCGGCGGTAGCGGTGGCCGAGGTGTACATCATGGCCCGCATCCGGTGTTGTGGTACCAGACGCGCGAGGTGGGTCGCCGCGCCCAAGGCACCTCTGTCCACTTCGG
>DASRII010000135.1:0-10638 GCA_035650075.1 Micromonosporaceae bacterium
CTCCGCGTCGACCAGCATGCGCGGCCCGTCCTGCTCCCACAGCAGCTGCCGGCAGCGCCCGCACGGCAGCAGCGGGTCGCCGCCGCCGTTCACGCAGGCCATCGCGACCAGCCGGCCGCCACCCGTGGCGTGCAGCTGGGAGACCATGCCGCACTCGGCGCAGAGCACCACGCCGTACGCCGCGTTCTCGACGTTGCAGCCGACCACGATCCGGCCGTCGTCGACCAGTGCCGCCGCCCCGACCGGGAACTTCGAGTACGGGGCGTACGCGCGCCGCATGACCTCGACGGCGGCGGCGCGCAGTGCCACCCAGTCAACCCTTGACATAGGGCTTGCCGTCCGCGGCCGGTGCCCGCACGCGACCCACGAGGCCTGCCACCGCGAATATCGTCGCCAGGTAAGGCAGCATCGCCAGGAACTCGCTCGGGATCACGCTGCCGATGTTCTGCAGGTAGCCGGCGAGCTTGTCGGCGAAGCCGAACAGCAACGCGGCCAGCAGGGCACCGATCGGGCTCCACCGCCCGAAGATGAGCGCGGCGAGCGCGATGAAGCCCTTGCCGGCCGTCATGTTCTTGTTGAACGTACCGGCCAGCGCCAGCGTGAACGACGCCCCGCCGACGCCGGCCACGATGCCGGCCAGCAGCACGTTGCGGTATCGCACCAGCCGCACCCGTACGCCCACCGTGTCCGCGGCCGTAGGGTGTTCGCCCACGGCCCGCACCCGAAGCCCCCACCTGGTCCGGAACAGTCCAATGTGGATGACCACGACGAGCAGCAGCGCGAAGTAGAGGAAGAAGTCCTCGGTGAACAGCGCCGGCCCGATGATGGGAATCTTCGACAGGAGCGGGATGCTCCAGTTCGTCACCTGCGGCGGGTTGTTGTACGCGTCCTGGTCGGCCTTCATGATCTCCTCGTAGAGGAAGCCGGTCAGGCCGAGCGCCAGCAGGTTGAGCACGACGCCGAGCACCACCTGGTCCACCAGGTAGCGGATCGCGAGCACCGCGAGCAGCAGCGCCAGCAGCAGACCGGCGACCGCAGCGGCCAGGATGCCGGCCCAGACGCTGGCGGCGATCGTGGCGACGAGCGCACCGGCGAACGCGCCGACGAGGAAGTGCCCCTCGATCGCCACGTTGATGACGCCGGACCGTTCACAGAGGACACCCGCGAGCGCGCCGAGAATCAGCGGTATGGCGGCCGTGAACGACCCGCGGACGACGTCCACGAGCGGCAGGAAGTTCAGCCCCGGCCGCGCGGTGGACAGTTGCCAGCACAGGAACGACATCACCAGCGACACGATCGCGACGCCGAGCAGCCACGGGAACCACCGTTCCGCGACGCCCACCAGCATCGTGACGCCGGCGGCCACGCACACGAGGCCGAAACCGATCGCCCCCGCCTTGCCGGGGATTACCAGGTCCGCGCCCTCGAGGTTCTCGGTCAGCAGGAAGCGGGCGTCCACAGTGGATGACGCGAGCGCGCCGAAGACGATCGTGCCGAGCACGCCGAGCGCGGTGAAGACCGCGCCCATCCGGCGCGCCTTCGTCCAGAAACCACCGAGCACGTCCGCGGCGGCAGGTACCGCAACCGTGGTCACCCCTACCACCCCCTCGCCATGCTCGTCTCCAGCCGGCCCGTCTTGGCCGTGCGGAGCTGGAAGATCGCCTTCACCAGGGCCGGCGCGGCGACGAAGATGACGATCAGAGCCTGGAGTACGACGACCAGCTCGATCGAGATCTGCGACGCGATCTGCATCCGGTTACCACCCGCCTGCATGGCCCCGAAGAGCAGGCCGGCCAGCAGGACGCCCCACGGCTTGGCCCGGCCCAGCAGCGCGACCGTGATGCCGGTGAACCCGACGTTGCCGCTGAAGCTGGGGGTGAGCGCGAACGCCGTACCGAGGGCCATGCTCGACCCGGCCAGACCGGCCAGCGCCCCGGCCACGAGCATGACCAACGTGTACGTCCGCCCGATGCCCATGCCGGCCGTGCGGGCGGCGTCCGGGTTGAGGCCGACCGCCCGCAGCTCGAAGCCGAAGGTCGAGCGGCGCAGCACCCAGGCCACCCCGAAGGTCACCAGGATCGCCAGCACGATGCCGAGGTGCACCCGCAACGGGTCGCCGACGAGCAGCGGCAGCCGAGCGGTCTGGTCGACCTTCGAGCTGATCGCGTCGGTACGGCCGGGATCCTGGATGCCGTCCTGCAGGATCAGCCAGCCGAGGAAGTACAGCGCTATGTAATTGAGCATGATGGTCGTGATGACCTCGTGCGCGCCGGTACGCGCCTTGAGCCCGCCGGCGATCGACCCCCAGAACGCCCCACCCAAGGCACCGGCCAGCAGCGCGACGAGGAGGTGCAGGCCGTACGGCAGCGGCAGCAGGAACCCGGCCAGCGCGGCCGCGATGCCGCCCATGATGACCTGACCCTCGGCACCGATGTTGAACAGGCCGCCGCGGAACGCGATGGCGACGGCGAGACCCGTGAAGATCAGCGGAGTCGCGTACAGCAGGGTCTCCGAGATCGGGTAGAACACCTGCTTCCAACTGACCTGACCGTCGATCGCGCGCTCGACGGTCTGCGGGTCGACGATCGCGCCCTTGAGGAGGTTCGCGTACGCCGCGCTCACCACGTCCCAGCTCGCGGTCAACGCGTCGCCCGGACGGGCGAAGAAGTAACTGAAGGTAGCCCGGACCGCCGGATCGGAGACGACGATGAGGATGCCGCCGGTGATCATCGCGAGCACGAAGGCGAGCACCGTGACGGTGACCGGGTTGGTGGTCCAGACGTTGGCCAGGAACGCGCGGCCGAGGCTTTCCCTCTTCTCGGGTGGGTTCGCTGGCTCGGTCATTCGGTGTCCTCTGTAGACACGTCCTCTGTAGACCCTTCGTCGGTGACGCCGGCCATCAACAGGCCGATGCGTTCGCGGGGGGTGTCGGCCGGCACCGTGGCGAGCACGCGGCCGCGGTACATCACGGCGATCCGGTCGGCCAGTGCCACGACCTCGTCCAGCTCGCTGGACACGAGCAGGACGGCCGAGCCGATGTCCCGTTCGTGCACGATGCGGCGGTGGATGAACTCGGTCGAGCCGACGTCGACGCCACGCGTCGGCTGGGACGCCACGAAGAGCTTCAGCGGCCGGGACATCTCGCGGGCGACGATGACCTTCTGCTGGTTGCCGCCGGACAGCGTACCGGCCGGAGCGTCCGCGGATGGGGTCCGCACGTCGAACTCGTCGATGCGTTCCCGCGCGTTGCGGCCGATCGCGTCGGGCTGCAGTACCCACGCCGAGCCGTACGGCGCGCGGTCGTACATGTCGAGCACCAGGTTCTCGGCGACCGTGAAGTCCTTGACGAGCCCGTCCGCGCTGCGGTCCTCGGGCACGTAGCCGACGCCCTTGGCGAGGATCTGCTTGGTCGACCGGCCGACGAGGTTCTCGCCGAGCAGGTGTACCTCGCCGGTGGCGATCGGCCGCAGCCCCATCACCGCCTCGACGAGCTCGGTCTGCCCGTTGCCCTGTACCCCGGCCAGGCCCAGCACCTCGCCCGCCCGCACGTTCAGGTCCACCCCGTCGACGGCCCGGTGCCCACGCTCGTCGAGGACAGTCAGCCCGCGTACGTCCAGCACCACGTCGGCCGCCGCGGCCGGTCCCTTGTCGACAGTGAGCTGGACGGCCCGGCCGACCATCAGCGAGGCCAGCTCGTCCTCACTCGTCTGCGGGGTCGCCGTGCCGACCACCTTGCCCCGCCGTACCACGGTGATCCGGTCGGCGATCGCCTTGACTTCTTTGAGCTTGTGCGAGATGAACACGATGGACTTGCCGGCCGCCTTCAGGGTCCGCATGACCCCGAGCAGCTCGTCTGTCTCCTGTGGAGTGAGCACCGCGGTCGGCTCGTCGAGGATGAGCAGATCGGCCTGGCGGATCAGCGCCTTGACGATTTCGACGCGCTGCTGGACGCCGACCGGCAGCTCTTCGATCGTGCCGTCCGGGTCGACTTGCAGACCGTACTGTTCGGACACCCGGCGCACGTCCCGGCGCGCCCGTGCATGGTCCAGGATCCCGAGCGGACCGCCGCGCACCCGCTCGTCGCCGAGCATGACGTTCTCCGCGACGGTGAAGACCGGTACGAGCATGAAGTGTTGGTGCACCATGCCGATGCCGGCGGAGATGGCGTCGCGCGGGCTCTTGATGGGTCGAGCCACGCCGTCGATGAGAATCTCGCCCTCGTCCGGCTGGATCAGTCCATAGAGGACGTTCATCAGCGTCGACTTGCCGGCGCCGTTCTCGCCGAGCAGGGCATGGATTTCACCCTCCTCGACGACCAGATCGATGTGGTCGTTGGCGACCAGGGCACCGAAGCGCTTGGTGATGCCACGCAGTTCGAGTCTCAGCGGGATCTCCTTCCCGTGCGACCAAGGATGTGCTGCCCCGCACGATGATCTTCTCACCGTGCGGGGCAGCGAGGTGTCACTTCGGCTGCGCCGGAGACTCGACCTTGACCGTACCGGCGATGATGTCCTGCTTGAGCTTGTCCACTTCGGCCTTGAGCTCGGCCGGGACCTTGCTGTCCCAGTCGTGGTACGGCGCGATGGAGACACCGTTGTTCTGCAGCGTCCCGATCGTGCCGCCGGACAGCTTGGTGCCCGGGGCCGCCGCGCCCTTGAGTGCCGCGTCCTTGACCGCGTCCGGAATGTTCTTCACGACCGTGGTGAGGAACTGGGCGCAGTACTGCGAGGCGCTCTCGCAACCGTCGACGTCGACCCAGATGACCGCTACCTTGCCGTTGCTGGCCTGCGCGGCCTGGGCGGTACCCAGACCCGCGCCGCCCGCCACCGGCATGATGACGTCCGCGCCCTGGGCGATGAACGTGTCGGCAAGCGACTTGCCCTTGGCTGTGTCGGTGAAGCTCTGCGAGAAGGTGCCCTTCTGCGTCGCCTTGTCCCAGCCGAGGACCTGGACATTCTTGTTCTTGGTCTTGTTGTAGTGCGCCACACCGTCGGCGAAGCCGTCCATGAAGATGGTCACCGGCGGGATGGGCAGGCCACCCCACGTCGCCACCTTGCCGGACTTGCTCGTGCCAGCCGCGAGGTACCCGGCCAGGAACGCCGCCTGCGCGGTGTCGAACTGCATCGAGTACACGTTCGGAGCGTCAATCTTGGCGTCGACGATCGCGAACTGGTTGCTCGCGTTCGCCGTCGCCACCTCCTTGGTGGCGTCGAACATCAGGCCGCCGACCGCAAGGATGAAATTGCAGTTCTGCTGGACGAAGGCCGTCAGGTTGGGTTTGTAGTCGGCTTCCTGGGAAGACGACGTGTTCTGTGTCTTGATGGCGCTGTTCTGCGCCTTGGCGTTTTCCAGGCCCTTCCAGGCCGAGGTGTTGAACGACCGGTCGTCGATGCCGCCGATGTCCGTCACCATGCAGGCCTTGTACTCCGCGGCTGAGGTACCCCCACCGCTGGGAGTGTTACTGGGCGCTTCGCCACAGGCAGCGGCGGTGAGCGCGAGCCCACCGACCGCGAGGACCGCCACGATCCTCATCCCACGCACTGCGCGCAAGATGATCTCCTTCCCCACTGCACCGCACAAGTAGCGGTGAACTTAACGGACGGGAGCGTACGCCTTGCATCAGTCGTGCAGTGGAATCTCGCCCACCCCGCGGCTCCGGCGTTATTGCCCCGTAACTCAGTTGCCGGTCGGAACCGTCACCGACCCCTCTATGATCTTGGTCCGGTACGCCTCGAGCTCGGCTACGAGATCGTCGATCCGGCCACCCGACGTGGCGTAGCCGACGCCGCCGCTCGCCAGGTCGTACCGGCGTATTCCGGCCGGCGCCCGGCCCTGCGCCACGTCGGCGACGAACCCGTAGACCGCTGTGTCGACGCGCTTCACCATCGACGTTATGATCACACCACGCAAATCTGGGCCAACCGTCAGGTACTGGTCGCTGTCCACACCGATCGCCATCGCGCCACGGTCACGAGCCGCCTCGAACACACCGATTCCGGACGCGCCCGCGGCGTGGTACACCACGTCGGCTCCCGCGTCGTAGGTCGCCCCGGCCAGATCCCGCGCCTCCTCGCGGGCGGTGAAGCCGGGGCAGGGTGACTCGTCGCCGGCCAGGTACTTCACGTCCACCACGGTCTCCGGCGCGGCGGCCCGCACCCCGGCCTGGTACCCGGCAGCGAACTTCCCGATTAGGGAGTTCTCGCAGCCACCGATGAACCCGACCCGGCCGGTCCGGCTCCTCCGGGCCGCCACCACGCCGACCAGGAACGAGCCCTGCTCCTCGGCGAACACGAGCCCGGCGACGTTCGGCCCCGGTACGCCCGCGTCGTCGACGATCGCGAACCGGGTTTCCGGACACTCCTTCGCCGCCCGCGCCACCGGACCGTCGTCCGGGTGCGCGCCCGCGTAGACGTAACCGACCGCGATCACCACGTCGAACCCGGCGTCGCAGAGCAGTTTCAGCCGCTCGTACTTGTCCTTCTCGGTCTCGTCCTCCCGGGCCGCCAGCTCGCGTACCTCGGACACGGCTCCGCGCAGCTCCGCGCGTACCCGTTCCATGCCCGCGGCCGCCGCGTCGTTGAATGACTTGTCGCCCCGGCCGCCGATGTCGTAGGCGAGCCCCACCCGCAGCCCGTCATCACCCCCGCCGCGCACGCCACAGCCGGCAGACCCGGCAATGACCAGGACCGCGACGGCGCACGCGAGGACCCTCATGGTGATCACCACGAAGCGTAACGGGCCGGTCTGTGAATCACCGCCAGAACACGGCTACCGCGGCGTTGACCAGGGTCAACCCGACGATGGCCAGGAAGTGCCCACGGTTGACGGCCTCCCGCTTGCGCGAGAAGAACACCATGGCCGCGATCATCAGCGCGATCACGAGCTTCACGATCAGCTTGGCCGGGTCCGGCTCCTTGTCCCCGCCGCCCCGCAGCGGCGCCGCCAGCCCGAGTCCGGTGACGAGTTGGATGCCGACGCCCCAGAGCATCGCCGTGTTGATCCGGATGTGCCCGGAGAGGTACTGAGCGGCCGCTCCCCCGAGCAGCAACGCGAACCCGATCAGGTGGGCGTAGAGCAGGATCTGCCGAAGGATCTCCACGGCGTGCATCCTGCCACGCTCGCGCCGCTCGAGGGCAGCGGGCTAAACGCGAACGCGGCCCACGGAGACCAGGGCGAGGCCGCCGGCGGCCCAGGCGGCGAGGATCCACAGTGGACCAGCGGACCCGGCACCGTCGAAGTACGCCACGGACCGCAGCAACGTGGCTCCCGCGCCGACCGGCAACCACTGGCCGAACTGGCCCCACGGCTGCGGGAGCAGCTCGGGTGCGGCCGATACCGCCGACAGCGGAATGCCGAAGACGAACACCAGCAGCACGCCGAGGCCGATACCGGGTCGGCCGAGCGCCGCGCCGAGCCCGGCCACGGCGGCGGAGACCGCGAGCGCGAACAGGCCGGCCACGGCCGCGTTGGCCAGGTAGTCGCCCGGGATCAGGCCCAGCCACAACTGCAGCACGGCCGCCCCGGCGAGGCCGGCGAGCAGGGCGTACGCGCCGAGGCCTACCAACCGGGCGACTCTGCTCCGGACCAGGAACACCAGCAGGATGCCGGCGACCATGCTGGTCAGGCCCAGCGGTAGGAAGCCCGACGCGAAGCCGGCGCCGCGCGGGTCGTCGGGGTCGCTCGCGACGACGTCGACGACCGGTACCGCCCGGCCCGCGCCGAGCTGCTGGGCCGCGGCCGTCAGCAGGGCCGCCACCGCCGGACTCGCGGCCGAGGCAGTGTGCAGCGAGACGCCGTCGGGGCCCACGACGAACGCGGCGTAGGCCTGCCGGTCGCGCAGCGCCGCGTCGGCCGCCGCCGCATCGGGCGCGCGGGACACCTCGAACGCCCCCGGTTCGGCGGACCCGAGCTGGCCGGCCACCGCGTCCGCGCCGGGCGCCGGGCCGGCGACGATCACCGGCAGGTCGCGCGGCGCGAGGTTGGCGGCGGGCCAGGCAAACATGGGTACGAGCAGCGCCTGTACCGCCACCACGACGGCGGCGAGCACGAGCGCCAACGCGATGGGTGGCGGGGTGCGGTGCTCCATTGACTCCTCCTATAGCGAACGAACGTTCGTTTTATGCTAGACACCATGCCCCGCGTTTCGGAAGAGCACCTGACCGCCCGCCGCCAGCAGATCCTGGCCGCCGCCCGGACCTGTTTCGCCCGCAACGGCTTCCACGCCACGTCCATGCACGACGTGATCGCCGAGGCGGGCCTGTCGACCGGGGCGGTGTACCGGTACTTCCGCAGCAAGGAGGACCTGGTCACGGCCATCGCCGAGCAGGTGATCCGGCCGATCGCCGACACCGTCGGCGCGATCGTGAGCGCCGATCCGCCGCCGACGCCGGAAGAGGTACTGCGCCGGACGCTCACGATGATCGAGCCCGAGATGCGCCGGGGCGGCATGTTCCCGCTGGCGATCCAGGTCTGGGCCGAGTCGCTGCGCAACCCGCAGCTGGCCGAGTTCGTCGAACGGATCTTCTCGACGATGCACGGGCACTTCGTCGAGCTGGCGCGACGCAACCACGCCGAGGATCCGGTCGGGGTCGGCAGCGCGCTCGTCGCGCTGGTTCCGGGGTACGGCCTGCAGCGGGTGCTGCTCGGTGGACCCGATCTGCCGACGTACCTGGCCGGAGTCCGTACGCTGCTGGGGTGAAGGGTCGATGAACGCCGCCGCTCACTGGCGCGAGGCGCTGGCGGATTGGGCGATCCCGCAGGAGATCCTCGACGGCGCGGACTCCATGCCGTGGACGCTGCCGCCGGACGTGTTCGCGCGGCGTACCCGGCGGCAGCTCGCGCACCCGACCGGGCCGTCGTACGCCCGCGCGACCCAGGTGCTCCACCGACCCGGCAGCGTGCTCGACGTGGGCGCCGGCGCGGGTGCCGCGAGCCTGCCGCTGGCCACGCGGACGACCGAGCTGACCGCGGTCGACGAGTCCGCCGGCATGCTCGCCGCCCTGGCCACGCTCGCCCCAGGCGCGCGCCTGGTCACCGGGCGCTGGCCCGACGTCGCACCGGAGGTACCGCCCGCCGACCTGGTGGTCTGCCACCACGTGTTCTATAACGTGCCTGACCTGGCCGAGTTCGCACTCGCGTTGACCGACCACGCCCGCCGGCGGGTCGTCGTCGAGCTGACCGGCCACCATCCGCTCGCGGTACTCAACGCGTACTTCGAAAGGCTGCACGGCCTGAGCCGGCCGAAGGGGCCGACCGCCGCGGACGCCGTCGCGGTCCTGCGCCAGGCGGGCCTCGCGCCCAAGACGCAGCGGTGGCTGCGGCCGGCCATCACGGAGTACGAGACGTTCGACGAGCTGGTCGACGCGACGCGGCGGCGGCTGTGCTTGCCGGCCGCGCGGCGGGACGAGCTGGTGGCGCTGATGCGGGAGTACCGCGCCGACGTGCCGCAACCGCGCGAGCTGACGACTCTCTGGTGGGAACCCTAGGGTTGATCCCATGACCCCCCACTGGTGGCGGCATGCCGTCATCTACCAGGTGTACGTGCGCAGCTTCCAGGACTCGGACGGAGATGGCATCGGTGACCTGACCGGCGTCCGCGAACGCCTGCCGTACCTGGTCGACCTCGGCGTGGACGCGGTGTGGCTCACGCCGTTCTACCGGTCGCCGATGGTCGACGGCGGCTACGACGTGGAGGACCACCGGGACATCGACCCGATGTTCGGCACGCTGGCGGACTTCGACGCGCTGCTGCGGGACGCGCACGCGGCCGGCCTGCGGCTGATCGTGGACCTCGTGCCGAACCACACCTCCAGCGCGCACCCGTGGTTCGTCGAGGCACTCGCGTCCGCACCCGGTAGCCCGGCGCGGGACCGGTACATGTTCCGTGACGCACCGAACGACTGGCAGTCGCGGTTCGGCGGGCCGGCCTGGACCAAAGTCCACGATGGACAGTGGTACCTGCACCTGTTCGACGTCCAGCAACCCGACCTGAACTGGGCCCACCCCGAGGTAGCCGCCGAGTTCGAGTCGATCCTGCGGTTCTGGCTCGACCGGGGTGTCGACGGCTTCCGCATCGACGTGGCCCACGGCATCGTCAAGGCCGACGGTCTGCCGAACATGGAAGGCTGGGACGCCTCCCAGGGACCAGCCACCCCATTCTTCGACCAGGACGGCGTCCACGAGATCCACCGCGCGTTCCGGAAGGTGCTCGACGAGTACTCCGGCGACCGGTTGGCCGTGGCCGAGGCGTGGGTGACGCCCGCCGAGCGGGTCGCCCGCTACGTCCGGGCGGACGAGCTGCACCAGGCGTTCAACTTCCAGTTCCTTCTGTCCTCGCTGTCGGCCGAGTCGCTGCGCGAGGTCATCGACGAGTCGCTGGCCGCGTACGGCCAGGTGGGCGCGCCGGCCACGTGGGTCCTCGGCAACCACGACACGGTCCGGCCGGTGACCCGCTACGGCGGTCTCGCCCGCGCCCGCGCCGCAGCCCTGCTCATGCTGGCGCTGCCCGGGTCGGCGTACATCTACCAGGGCGAGGAGCTAGGGCTGGCCGAGGTGGACCTGCCGGACGAGGCGCTGCGGGACCC
The DNA here is from genome assembly GCA_035650075.1 of Micromonosporaceae bacterium. GTDB lineage: Bacteria > Actinomycetota > Actinomycetes > Mycobacteriales > Micromonosporaceae > DASSUC01. The sequence continues at coordinate 10,584 of DASRII010000135.1, forward strand.
GATGTGGGAGCGGTCCGGGCACACCCGGCGCGGTCGCGACGGCAGCCGGGTACCG
>DASRII010000136.1:0-16099 GCA_035650075.1 Micromonosporaceae bacterium
TCCCAGGTCAACGTCGAACCCGACACGGACGCCAACACCATGGTCCGGGTCGGCAAGCCGCGAACAGGATCGTAGAACGTCTGGCTACCGGCCACGAAGTCGCTGTCCGCCGGGGCCGGGTCGCAGTTGGTGCTGAGTACCTGCGACGGGAAGTTGATCAGATAGAGAGTGTCGTTGCGGGTGTAGTCGGTGTGCGTGCACACATTGTCGGTACTCAAAGAGGTGTCGTGGTACTCGGTGACATCGACCGGTAGGCCGTAGCTGTCGTAGACGGTTTGGGTCTCGGTCCACCGCCACGTGGTGGGAGTTAGCCGCAACCGGGTGCGGGTTTTGGTCTCGTCGACGTGCCAGGCCCACCAGTCACCGAGATCCCAGTTCCGGTCCCGCACCGCGGTCGTGGTGATGGTGGGGTAGTGAATGGTGGAGGACACGATGTCGGCGCCGTTGTAGGTGGTCTGCTCGCGCAGTCGCCCAGCCAGCGCCTTCTCGTCGGGCAGGCCGGCGGTCTGCGAGTCGGCGATGGTGTCCCATCGATGCTGCTGGGACCACGACGAAATGTCACCGTAGAAGCCACGGTAGTAACGGGACTCGGTGACGGTCTGGGATCCGGTGGTAGTGCCGTGGGTGACTTTCACGTTGGAATAGCCAGCCCAGATAGACCACGTCTGCTCGCCTATGGCCAAGTGCTCGTCGCCGGCGTAGCGCCACAGCACCGCGGTCGAGGAGCCGGCGGCGGAGTAGGTGTAGGACCACTTTTCGTCCAGCCCACCGCCGGTCAGATCCTTCTCCGTCACCGACGCGACGGTGTACTTGTGGAACCACGTCCAGCCGCCGCCAAACTGCTGTGGGAAACACCGTTTGACGTTGTTGGAGTGATACACCGCCGGGTCACAGGAATCGGCCGGGTTGTAGGCCACCACGGTCTGTCCACCAGCGTGGTTGTCGATGCCGGTGATCCGGTACCGGCGCAGGTACGGTTCCCCGGTCGGCGGGTTCACCCGGTTGGGCAGGTGCGCACCGTAGAACTCCGTCCGCGGCGCGGACAGCGTATTGCCGACGTGGCCGACATGGTCGATGGCCCACATCCACAGCGCGATCGAGTCGTCCTCACCGGCCGGCAAGCTCGGGAACATGTGCTCGAGCGTGTAACTGTCCACGTCGTCCCAGCCGCCGGAGGCGTTGCGTACCTGCGTGGTGACATCGGCCAGCCGGTCCACCGCCCAGAACGTCGGGCTCTTGATAGGACACGACGACCAGGCTTCGGGACAGTTCAGGTCCCACGGCACGTCGAACCAGTTGTTCTCACTACCCGGGCCCGAGCACGGTTCGACCAGGCAGCGCCAAGCCCGGTCGAACACGACCTGTGCCGACGAACTGGTCACTCCGTGGGTCGGGTTGGCGCCGTACTCGATGCGGTCCAGGTAGGCCCACAGCGTGTACTCCTCCATCGCCGAGGAGTTGTACCGGCCATAGTGGTGCCGGGCATCCGACCACACATAGGTGATGGTGTTGCCGTGCACGTCCACCACCGTGTCAAGGTTCCATCGGTACCCCATCTGACAGTGCGAGTTGGCCAGCCCCGGCCCGTGCAGCTCGAAGCACGGCTCTCCGGCGTCGTCGCCGAACACCGCCACGTCCTGCGTCGAGTCCGGATTCGTGCCGAACCAGTACTGGGTACCGTCCAACGTGGTGATCTTCCAGCGTTCGCCCTGCCACACCCCGTTGCTGCCGCCGGTGACCCGCTCGATCCGCAGCCGGCCGTCGGCCTCCATCACATAGGCGCCCGTGGCGTCGTCCTTGACCAGTCGCGAGGAACTGCCGCCGAACATCATCGACAGGTTGTCCCCGTCGAACCAGCACAGATCCTCGATCGTCTGCTGGTCCTTGGTACACGACCGGTACGACCGCTCGACGTAAGGAAACTCCAGACTCCAGCCCTCGCCGACCCAGGACGGCTGATTGTTCGTGGAAACCGTGCGGCCATCCACCGAACCCGACGAGTAGGTGAGAGTCACCTCCGGCACGAGCCCGCCCGGCACCGGCGGCACCGGCACCGGGTACGACGTGGAGAAGTCGCCACTCTGCCCACCGGCCGACCACTGGTACGACGGCGCCAACGAGGTCGCCCGATAGTCGCCGGCCGCAGACGCCGGTCCCGATGTCAGCCCGTAGACCCCATCGACGGCCGCACTGTCCACAGTGACCACACGACGGCCGGCCAGGTTACGCGAACCCGGCACGGGCGAACCCACCCGACACTGCGCCAGCGCCGGCGTCCACCAAGCACATTCCGGCAACCGCACCAGCCGTAACCGGCCGCCGAAGTCACCACCGTACGCGCGGGCGAACGACGAATAGTCCACCTCGAAACCAACCCGACCAGCCGTCGCCACGCCATCCGCTCGAGACAGCGAAAACAGCACTCCAGCTACGCCGGCCGACGCCGCGGCAGCGCGTTCCGCCACCTGCACCCGTACCGACGACGGGCCCGCAACGAAACCACCACCCACCGGCTTGCCCGGCACCAGCACATCCGAGGAATCCCACGCCGCCCGCAGCGACACCGGCAAACCACCAGGACGCGCCGTGCCCGAACCATCCACCGTCACCGACCCGGCCGACGGCCACACCACATCCGCCGGCTCCGCCGGCACCATCGGTACGAACTCCGACGGCCGCGGCACAATCGCATCCACCGGAGTCGAATGCCACGGCCGCACATCCGGCGGCTCACCCACACCTTGACTCGGCGAAGCTATCGCCGGCACACCCGACAGCAACGAACAAACCAGTACCACGCCCAAAATGAGCGCAAGGCGTCGCCGCACCATCGCCACCCCCGTTAGGTCGACAGAACCTAGTAGCGATCCCAGAGCGTAGAACAAGATCGATATTGATGCGGGTCATCACCGAGGCGGAACGCCCACATTCGACCCAACCTGAACTGAGACGTCCGTTCGCTCAGCCGGTGCCGACCGCGACGATCGTCTTGAGTACCGACGGATCGGTGTGCCCCATCCGCAACGCCGCCTCGGTCTCCTCCAGCGGCAGCCGCACCCCGACCAAGGAGTCCAGCTCGACCCGGCCGGAGGCGGCCAGCTCGATCGCTTCCGGATACGTGTTGGCGTACCGAAAAGTTCCGGTAACGGTCAGCTCGCGGCTCTGGATGTACCCGACGGGCAGCGGCGGGTCGGTGTCGGCCCCCATCCCCACCAGCACCGCCGTGCCCGCAGGCCGTAGGGCTCGAATTCCCGCCCGCACCACACTCACCGCCCCGGTGCACTCGAGCAGCACGTCGGGCGACAGATCGGAAAAGTCCACAGTGGACCGTCCATCCACGACGGCCGAGAACCCGAACCGCTCAGCGGCGGCCAGTCGTTCCGACGAGATGTCGACGATCCCGACGAACGCGGCACCCGAGGCGCGAGCGACCTGAGCGGCCAGTACGCCGATCGGCCCCGCGCCCGTGACCAGCACCCGCGAACCGACGCCGACCCGCGCCTTCCGGTTGGCCCACACGCCGACCGACAGCGGCTCGACGAGAGCCGCCGCGTCATCGCTGAGCGAGTCCGGTACCGGGTGGGCGAACTGTTCGTTGATCGCGACGTACCGGGCGAGTGCCCCGTCGACCGGGGGAGTGGCGAAGAAAACGACATCCGGGCAGAGGTTGTAGCGCCCGTGCCGGCACTCCCGGCATCGTCCACAGGGGACACCCGGCTCCAGCGCGACGCGCGCGCCTTCCTCCAACCGGCGCGCGGACGCCCCACGGGACACCACTACGCCCGACGACTCGTGGCCGAGCACCATGGGTGCCCGGACGACGAAGTCCCCGATCCGGCCGTGTTCGTAGTAGTGCACATCGGAGCCGCAGATGCCGACGGACCGGATCTCGACGACGACGTCGTGCGGCCCGGGGGAGGGGGCGGCAAGCGGCTGCACCCGCAGGTCCCCGACCCCGTGCAGGACAGCGGCTAGGTTCTCCAGCATCAGGACTCGTAAGTTTCGGCGGGAGGGTTCGGTACTTTTCGGTCGTGTGACGTACGCTACGGCCGAGGAATCGCCAGGGTCAAGCGCATGTCTTCCGTGTCTGGGCAGGGTTACCGTAACGTGACCCGCATCCCGTAAAGCACCCACCTCAGTTCCGGAACATCACCGAAAGAACGGACCTCGGATGCGGACCGACAACGATGGGAACATGGCCGCCACGGCGGAGCTGACCACGCAGCGATCGCCGTGGCAGGACCCAGGCCGGCCGGCCGAGGAACGCGTCGCCGACCTCCTCGGCCGGATGACCCTCGAGGAGAAGATCGCACAGCTGTACGCGATCTGGGTGGGGGTGCCCGAAGGGGAAGACGATATCGCGCCGTTCCAGCATGACCTGGTCGACGACAAGCTCGACTGGCGGCAGCTGATCACGACCGGCCTCGGCCAGCTGACCCGGCCGTACGGCACGGCGCCGGTCGACCCGGCGCTGGGCGCGCTGGCGTTGGTCCGGATGCAGACGCAGATCGTGACGTCGAACCGGTTCGGCATCCCCGCGGTCACCCACGAGGAGTGCCTGACCGGGTTCATGACCTGGGGCGCGACGGTGTACCCGACGCCGCTGGCGTGGGGCGCGAGCTTCGACCCCGACCTCGTGGCGCGTATGGCCGGCCGGATCGGCGCGGACCTGCGAAGCCTCGGCATCCACCAGGGCCTTGCACCGGTGCTGGACGTGACCCGGGATCCGCGCTGGGGCCGGACCGAGGAGACGCTCGGCGAGGACCCGTACCTCGTCGCGACGCTCGGCACCGCGTACGTCCGCGGCCTGCAGTCGGCCGGCATCATCGCGACGCTCAAGCACTTCGCCGGGTACTCGGCCTCCCGCGCCGGCCGCAACTTCGGGCCGGTGGCCGTGGGTCGGCGCGAGCTGGCCGACGTACTCCTGCTGCCCTTCGAGATGGCGATCCGCGACGGCGGCGCCCGCTCGGTGATGCCGTCGTACACCGAAATCGACGGGGTGCCCGTCGCCACCGACCCGGAGTTGCTCACCGATCTGTTGCGGGACACCTGGGGATTCGACGGGACCGTGGTGAGCGACTACTTCGAGGTCGCGTTCCTCGAGTCACTGCACGGCGTCGCCGGCGATCTGGCCGACGCGGCGCGGCAGGCCCTGGCCGCCGGTCTCGACGTGGAGCTACCGGCCGTGCGGTGCTTCGGCGAGCCGCTCGTCGCCGCGGTGCGCGCCGGCATCGTGCCCGAGGCGCTGATCGACCGGGCGGCCGAACGCGTACTGCGGCAGAAGTGCGAGCTCGGGTTGCTCGACCCGGACTGGAACCCGGTGCCACCGGCCTTGCCGGACCTCACGCTCCCGGCGGACGAGGACGAGTCAGATACCGAGGACAGGATCCGCGGCACCGTGGACCTCGACCCGGCGTCGGCGCGCGCTTTGGCCCGCCAGTTGGCGGAGGAATCGGTTGTGCTGCTGGCCAACGACGGCACGTTGCCGCTGCGGGCCGACGCGACCGTCGCGGTCGTCGGTCCGTTGGCGGACGACCCGTTCGCGCTGTTCGGCTGCTACGCCTACCCGAGCCACGTCGGCCGCTCGCATCCAGGGATGTCGATGGGCATCGAGGCGCCGACGCTACTGGCCGCGCTGCGCGACGAGCTGCCGGCCACGTCGCTCACGCACGTGCGGGGCTGCGAGGTGTCCAGCAGCGACCGGTCCGGGTTCGCTCGAGCCGTCGAGGAGGCCACCGCCGCCGACCTGTGCGTGGCCGTGCTGGGCGACGTCGCGGGGCTGTTCGGGCAGGGTACCTCCGGCGAGGGCTGCGACGTGCAGGACCTCGAGCTGCCGGGGGTACAGGCGCAGCTGCTGGACGCGTTGCTGGACACTGGTACACCGGTCGTGCTGGTGTTGCTGACCGGCCGGCCCTACGCGCTGGGCGCGTTCGCCGACCGGCTGGCAGCGACCGTCCAGGCCTTCTTCCCCGGGGAGGAGGGCGGGTCCGCGGTGGCTGGCGTCCTGTCCGGGCGCGTGTGTCCGTCGGGGCGACTGCCGGTGGGGATACCGCGAGAGCGCGGCGGGCAGCCGGCGAACTACCTCGTGGCTCCGCTCGGTCACAGCACCGACGTCAGCACGGTGGACCCGACACCGCTGTACGCGTTCGGCCACGGCATGTCGTACACCGAGTTCGCCTGGGAGGATGTGCGCGTGGACGGCCAGGCCGTGGATCCCGAGGCGCCCGTGTGCATCGGTACCGACGGCGAAGTGGCCCTGTCCGTGTCCGTGCGGAACGTGGGCGACCGCGCCGGTACCGAGATCGTCCAGCTCTACCTGCACGACCCGGTCGCCCAGGTGACCCGGCCGGTGGTCCGGCTCGTCGGCTACACCCGGGTGGCGCTGGAACCGGGGCAGGCCAAGCTCGTCACGTTCGGGGTGCACGCCGACCTCGCGTCGTTCACCGGACGGGCCGGCCACCGCGTGGTCGAGCCCGGTGACCTCGAGCTGCGCCTCGGAGCGTCCAGTGTGGACAGCCGGCATGTCGCACCGGTGCGCCTGGTCGGTCCGGAACGCACCGTAGACCACCACCGTCGCCTCACGTCGGACGTCACTGTCGAGTGAGGACGTTCGACATCGCGATCGTGGGTACCGGTGGGATCGCCGGCATCCACGCCGCCGACATCGCCCGGCTGGCTCCGCGTGCCCGCATCGTGGCGGCAGCCGACGTGGACTCTGAACGGTTGGCCGAGTTCGCCGGGAAGTGGGCGGTACCGCGGCAGTACCCCGACCTCGCCGCCCTGCTCGACCACGAACAGCCCGACCTCGTCGACCTGTGTACGCCGCCCGGCCTGCACGCCGCCCAGGCGCTCGCCTGCCTGGGCCGCGGCGTGACCGTACTGTGCGAGAAGCCGCCCGCCCTGAGCCTCGCCGAGCTGGATACGGTCGCGGCGGCCGAGGGCGCGGCGCGGTTCGCCACCGTGTCCCAGCACCGGTTCGGTAGCGGGGCGGAGCGGCTGCGCCGCATCGTCGCCGCCGGTGCGTTCGGCCAGCCGATGGTGGCGGTCTGCCACACGCTGTGGTACCGGCCGGACGAATACTTCGCGGTGCCGTGGCGGGGTCGGTGGGAGATCGAGGGCGGTGGCCCGACGATGGGCCACGGCATCCACCAGATCGACCTGATGTTGTCGATCCTCGGGCCGTGGCGCGAGGTGGTGGCGGTCGCGGCCCGCCAGGCCCGGCCCACCGCGACCGAAGACCTGTCGACCGCGATGGTGACGTTCGACAACGGCGCGGTCGCCACCGTCGTCAACAGCCTGCTGTCACCGCGCGAGACGAGCTACCTGCGGTTCGACTTCGCACTGGCCACAGTGGAGCTGGCGCACCTGTACGGGTACGGCGACGCGGACTGGACGGTCACACCCGCGCCCGGGCACGAGGACGCGGTCGCGGCGGCCTGGGCCCAGGGACCCGCCGCCCGGCGCAGCGGCCACGGCGCACAGTTGGCCGCCGTGCTCGACGCGGTCGAGGCCGGCGACGCGCCACCGGTGACCGTACCGGACGCCCGGGCGACGCTGGAACTGATCGCCGCCATCTACGCCTCCGCGTTCACGGGGCAGCGGATCGCCCGCGGCGAGATCGGACCCGTTAGCCCGTTCTACGCGCGGATGGACGGAAAGGGCGCGCCGTGGAGCTGACCGTCGCGGACACCGGTACCGCGCTGGACATCCGGTACGCCGACCGCCCTCTCGTGCGGTACGTGTACCGCCCGGACGACGTCCAGCTCGAGTCGCCGCGGCCGTACTGGCACCCTGTGTACACATTGGACGGTGACCCGGTCAGCCTGTTCCGCCCGCACGACCACGTGTGGCACAAGGGGATCGCCTGGTCCCTGCCGCACGTGGGATCGGAGAACTTCTGGGGCGGCGTCACCTACACCCGGGACCGGGGCTACGTCCAGCTGCCCAACAACGGCGCGACCGTCCACCGCGACTTCACCCGGCTGGCGGTAGACCGGGGCGTCGGCGTCGCCCACACCCTCGACTGGCTCACCGAAAAGGGCGAGCTGTGGTTCACCGAGGACCGCTCCTTCACCGTTTCGCTGGCGACCGGCGCGTGGGTCCTGATGTTCGACACCCGGATGACCAACGTGAGCGGGCAGGAGATCGCCATCGGTAGCCCGACCACCCACGGGCGCGACAACGCCGGGTACGGCGGGCTGTTCTGGCGAGGACCGCGATCCTTCACCGGCGGTACGGTGATCGCACCAGGAGTCACCGGAGGCGACGAGTTGATGGGTATCCGCGCGGATTGGATGGGCTTCACCGGCCGGCACGACGAGCACGGCCGCTCGTCGACCGTGCTGTTCGTGGACGCTCCGGACAACCCCGGCCGGCAGACCCAATGGTTCGTCCGCTCGGAGCCGTACGCCTGTATCTGCCCGGCCCCCTTCTTCAGCGCGGAGGTTCCGGTCGCCCCGGACGCCACGCTGCACCTGCGCTACGCGGTCGTCGTCGCCGACGGCGATCCGGGGCAGGATGGGGCACAGTCCCTCGCCGACGCCGGCCTTGCCGCACTCACCTCGTGGAGATAGTTATGACGCCCACGCCCACGCCCGCGGACCGTTTCTCCTTCGGCCTCTGGACCGTCGGCTGGCCGGCCCGCGATCCGTTCGGGGACGCCACCCGGCCGCCGCTGGACCCGGTCGAGGCCGTGCACCGGCTGGCCGAGCTCGGGGCGTACGGCATCACGTTCCACGACGACGACGTGGTCCCGTTCGGCTCCGACGACGTCGCCCGCACCGACCACATCGCCCGGTTCCGCAAGGCACTCGACGAGACCGGGATCGTCGTACCGATGGTGACCACGAACCTGTTCACCCATCCGGTTTTCAAGGACGGCGCGTTCACCAGCAACGACCGCGGGGTGCGCCGGTACGCCCTCCGCAAGGTGCTGCGCAACCTCGACCTCGCGGCCGAGCTGGGTGCCCGTACGTTCGTGATGTGGGGTGGCCGCGAGGGCGGCGAGTACGACTGCGCCAAGGACGTGCGCGCCGCGCTCGACCGCTATCGCGAGGCCATCGACACGTGCGCGTCCTATGTGCTCGATCGCGGCTACGGGATCCGCTTCGCGCTCGAACCCAAGCCCAACGAGCCGCGCGGCGACATCCTGCTGCCGACGGTCGGGCACGCCATCGCGTTCATCAACTCGCTCGAGCACAGCGAGCTGGTCGGGCTCAACCCGGAGGTCGGGCACGAGCAGATGGCCGGCCTGAACTTCGTCCACGGCATCGCTCAGGCGCTCTGGCACGGCAAGCTGTTCCACATCGACCTCAACGGGCAGCGCGGGGTCAAGTACGACCAGGACCTCGTGTTCGGGCACGGGGATCTGCTCAACGCGTTCTTCCTGGTGGACCTGCTGGAGTTCGGCGGCCCGTCCGGCGGGCAGGCGTACGACGGCCCCCGGCACTTCGACTACAAGCCTTCCCGCACCGAGGACATCACCGGCGTGTGGGCCTCGGCTCGGGCGAACATGCGCACGTACCTGCTGCTGAAGGAGCGCGCCGCGGCGTTCCGGGCCGACCCGGCCGTGCAGGAGGCGCTCGCCGCGAGCCTCGTCCCCGAGCTGTCGGTGCCGACGCTCGCCCCCGGCGAGTCGTACGCCGACCTGCTCGTCGACAGGTCGGCGTACGAGGACTTCGAGCCGGACGTGGTCGGGGCGCGCGGCTACGGCTTCGTGCACCTCAACCAGTTGGCGCTGGAGCATCTCCTTCGCGCGGATTAGATCAGCCGGGCGGAATCACGTTGTTCTTCGCCACGGGTAGGCCGAGCTGAACGGCCTGGACGAGGCTGGCATGCTCCGCCGGCAGCCCGGCCAGCACCGGGTTGATGTGGCGCAGCGTGAGGTTGACCAGCACCGGTAGCGGCGGGGTGACGATGTCGTACAGCTGAAGGTCGATCCAGCGCACGATGTTGAGCACGTCGGCGGGGATGGGTTCGGCGTTCTTGGCCACCGGCACGCACAGCTGCCGGCTGTCGGTGACGCGCACCTCGTGCCGGGGCAGGTTGGCCAGTACCGGGTTGAGGTGCGACAGGGTCAGTGGGATGTCCAGTGAGGTAAGGCTGGTGGCGTAGCACTTCAGGTCGATGTACCGGACGACCCGTAGCACGTTGGCCGGCGGTAGTGCGCCGTTCTTGATCACGGGTACACACAGGTGCTGCGGTCGGGTGATGGTCGTGAGGTTGTCCGGTGCGCCCATGTCCCGCAGCACCCGGTTGAGGTGGCGTAGGCGCAGGGTCCGATCGACCGGCTGACCCTCGATCTTGTAACAGGACAGGTCGACGAACTTGACGAACGCGAGCACAGCGGGGGGCGGGATGACGTTGTTCTTCGCCACGGGCACACACAGCTTGTCACGGTTGCCCAGGGTCACCGGCTCGGCCGGCAGGTCGGCCAGCACCGGATTGAGGTGGCGGGTCACGACCGTGGTTGTCGGCGGGGTGTACGGATTGGTCCGGTAGCACTCCAGGTCGAGGTTTGAGGCGAAGGCCAACGGCGTGGGCAGCACCGGCACCGCCGTCGGCGCGATCGTCGGCGTCGCTGTCACCGTCGGCGTGGCTGACGACGACGCGGACCCGGTGGCGATGGCGAAGGCACCGGACAGGAGTACGGTCGCGCCGATGGCGAGGGCGAGCCTCGTCGACCGGCGGGTCCGCCTGGCTGGGAAGCGGATCATCGGGGTCGATCCTTTCTGGAGGGGGTTGTCGGCCCAGCGCAACACCGGCCAGTTGCGATCCGGTTGTCACTGGGTTGTCGGCCCCGATCACCGCCCTCTTGGAGGATCGTGGTGCGGTTAGCGCACCAGCCGCAGCACGCCCCACCGCGATGTGTCCACGAAGGACAGTCCGGTGGGGTCGTGCCAGGTGGCCGCGGCGGTACGCATGCCGCCGGTGGCGTCGTTGACCTGGATCTCCAGCCCCAGCAGGGACCCGTCGACCGGTACGACGTTGTCCAGCTCGATGGACGCCTCCACCACATAGCCACCCGGTACCACCACCGCGGCGCTCGTGAGGTTGTCCGCGATCGCGAACCCACCGAACGTACCGTTGATGGTCTGCCGGTTGGTGAAGCTGACTCGGTACTGGCCATCGTCGTCGTCGTACCCGGTCGCCTTGCTGTTGTCCGGGTCGACGAAGATCTCGACGGAGTCCTCCTCCCACGGGTTCGTCCCGGACTCGTCGAGCACCGGGTCGGCGACGGTCACGAGCACGTACACGTGCCCGCTGTCCCAGAGCACCTTCCCGGTCGCGGTGGCGCCACCGGTACCGATGATCCGGACGTCGGTGGTGAGCGTGCGGGCGCTCGACCAGACCGCGTCCACCACACCGTCCACAGTGGGCGTTGCCCGGGGCGCGTCGACGCGGCGGACCGCGCCGACCATCGTCACCGTGCCCCAGCGCGACGTGTCGGTGTTCTGCCCGTGCAGGTTGTCGTTCCAGGACACCGGCTGCTCCGGGTGACTCGCGTCGCGCACCCGCAGATCCAGGCCGATCCGGCGCCCCGGACCACCGGGCGTTCCCAGCGGCACCGCCGCCTCGACCCGGTAGCCATCCGCCGTCGGATGGACGACCGCCCGCAACGCGGGTGACCGCAGGCCCTCGCGTTCGACCACGTAGTGCGCGTCGTCCGCCTCGTACGCCGGCGTCTTACCGTTGTTGCCGTCGACGAAGATGTCCACGAGGTCCCCGCGGTCGCGCGTCGGGTCGGCGACCTCGACGAGCAGGTAGAGCTGCTGGCTGTCCCAGCGCGCCTGGAAGCTTGCCGACAACCCCTCGGCGGACTCGATCCGCGTGGCGGGCAGCTGGTCCCACTCCAGCTCGCGGTTGCCGTCGATCCGCGGCTTGCCCGCCGTGGCGTTGACCGTGCGGGTGAACGGCGGCAGCCGCGAGGGGTCGACGATGCCCCAGTACGCCGGCTTGGACTGCAACCGCTCGTCGAACAGCAACGGCAGGTCCAGCCGCGGGAACGGGAAGGTCTTCAGCCACGTGTTGGCGTCCGAGACACCCCAGATCGTCACCGCCGACAGGTGCTGCCGGTTGCGGCGCAGCACGTCGAAGACGTCGCGGTAGCGGTACCCCTGCGCGGCGACGACATCCGCCGGTACCGCGGCGTACGAGTCGACGAAGTTGGTGTACACGCTCATGTCCAGCTCGGTGATCTCCTGCTGGACACCGAGCCCGGCGAACCGCTGGATCGCCTCCTCGATCAGCCCGACCTCGGGCCGCGCCACGTTGATGTGCGTCTGGTGCCCGACGCCCTGGATCGGTACGCCCTCCGCGCGCAGATCCCGGACGAGCGTGTAGAGGAACTCACGCTTGCGCGGCGAATGGGTGTTGTAGTCGTTGATGTACAGCACCGCGTCCGGTACGACCTCGTGCGCCACCCGGAAAGCGGTGCGCAGGTAGTCGACGCCGGCGATCTCGTACCACCGGCTGCGCCGCAGCCCGTCCGGCTGGTTCTCGTCGATGACCTCGTTCGCCACGTCCCAGGCGTAGATGCGTCCGGCGTACCGCCCCGCCACGGCCCGGATGTGGTTCTCCAGCCGTTGCAGCAGCAGCGCCTTGTGCTCCGGCGAGTTGGTCAGCGGGTTGCCCGCCGCGTCGTTGAACACCCAGGCCGGTGTCTGCTGGTGCCAGAGCAGGGTGTGCCCGCGTACCCGCAGTCCATTGTCGACACCGAAGTTGACCAGCGCGTCGGACTCGGTGAACCCGAACACGCCCTCGGACGGCTCGGTGGCGTCCCACTTCAGCGCGTTGCCCGGGGTGATCTGTCCAAAGTGGCGCAACAGCAGCTCGGCGTTGCTGCCGACGGTCTCGGTGCGGTCCATCGCGGTACCGACCGGGAAGTCATCCGCGAGCACCTCGCGCAGCCGCGGGATGCCGGTCTCGATGGGCAGCGGCGGCAGCCATGTCATCTCGAAGTCGTCGAGGTAGAACGACGGCGTACCGGTGTTCGACTCGGCGTACACCGCGAGGAAGTCGACGTCGTGGGCGAGCGTGTACTGGTTCGTGAACCGCACCCACGAGTCCGCGGTCACCGTCTGGTTGCCCACGACCGTCTCGAAGCTCGGCGTACCGGCCAACCGCCGCTCGATGCTGAACCGCAGCTGGGTCGGTGCCTCCCCGGGCGCGAGCTTGAGCCACAGCGAGAACGTGTACGTCTTACCCTTGCCCATCCGGCCGAATACGTTCAGGGCCGGACCGGAGAACACCTGCTGCCGGTTCGTGGTAAGCAGGCTGAACTGTCCACTGTGGGCGTCGGCGTTGGTGACCGTCAGTACCTCGGAGCCGATCCGCGGGCTCCAGCCCTGCCGCGTACCGCCCTCGAAGTCGGCGACGATACCGGCCTCGTCCGGCGGACCGCCGGGCGGCGGCGCGATCTGGGTGATCCGGATGTCGTCGGCGTAGAAGGCGACGGTCGCGTTGTCGCTCTCCAGGTACAGCTGAAGCTCGGTGTTGTCGACCGCGGTGGAGTACTCACCGCGCAGCAGCACCCAGTCCGCTTCCGAGACCGTCGCGCTGGCGACCCGCTCGAACGTCGTCGAGCCGCCCTCCGGGGTGCGCTGCATCGTCATGTGCACGGCCGCCGACGACTGCCCGGCGACCATCCGCACGTACGCGTCGATGGCGTACGTGGCGCCCTTCTGCACCACCCCGAGCACGTTGCGGCCCGGCCCGTTCCAGGTCGCGTCCCGCCCGCTCGTGCGCAGGCTGTGCGTCCCGCCGTGGGCGGCGTCGGTGGTGTTCGTCAGCACCGCGGAGCCGCGACCGAACCAGCCCTGGTTCGTCCCGTCCTCGAAATCACCGGTCAGTACGACCACCGGGTCGGCGGCCTGGGCGGCCGGTACGACGGCCACTGTGGACAGTGCAAGGCTCAACCCCACGGCCAGCGTCACGGTCCGGTTGCGCTTCATCGCCAGCTCGCCCCTGCCTGAAAGTTTCGGACGTGTATCGACGTGTCAGGCGGGACGATAAGGCCCTGTACGCAACGGGTCAAGACGTCGGTCTATGCACGCGACAACCAAAGAGGCGCCGAAAGTTTCGGACCCGACGAGGCGGCCCCGGACCGCCCGGGGTCCGGGGCCGCTCGTTCCGAGGGGAAAAGGTCAGGCGGGGATCATGCCCATGAACAGCAGCTTGTTCGGTGAACCCAGACCCGGGTTGATGACCACGCCCGGGGTGGCGTTGGCGTTGATGGCGTTGTGCACCGCGATGGCGGTGTCGGCCTGGAACTTGTGCCGCCACAGCGCGGCGGTACCGGTCGCGTGCGGCGCTGACATCGAGGTGCCCTGCAGGCTCATGTACGCGTTGTCGGCGGTGAACCAGGACGAGATGATGTTCACGCCGGGCGCGAACACGTCCACGCACGGGCCGATGTTGGAGAACCCGGCCCGGGTGTCGGTGATGTCGGTGGCGGCGACCGTGGTGGCATTCGGTACCCGCGCCGGCGACACATTGCAGGAGTTGGCGCCGAAGCCGTTGCCGGCCGAGATCGAGTAGTGCACGTTGGCGTTGATGGACGCGGTCACGGCGTCGTCGAGCGGCTGGAACACCGACCCGCCGAGGCTCATGTTCGCCACGCTGCGCTCGGTCGGGTTGATCTGTTGGGCGAGCGTCACGTACTCCACGCCGGCGATCACGAGTTCGAACGTCGTGGAGCTGGAGCACTGGAATACCCGTACCGAGATGATTTTGACGCCCTTGGCGACTCCGGTGGTGACACCGCCGATCGTGCCGGCGACGTGGGTGGCGTGGCCCTGGTTGCACGGCGCGCAGCCCTCGCCCCACGGGTCGAAGCCGCAGAACGCGCGACCGGTGAACTCCTGGTGCGTCAGCCGCATGCCGGTGTCGATGACGAAGGCACGCGGGACGCTGCCGGTGCTGGGGTAGAAGTACTTGGCGTCGAGCGGCAGCGACCGCTGGTCGACCCGGTCGATGCCCCAGGACGGCGGGTTGAGCTGCACCTGGACGTCGTCGAGCGTGGCGGTCTGGTTCTGCGCTACGTAGTCGACCTCCGGCTCGGCGGTCAGCTGCTCGGCCTTGTCTACGGTGAGCCGGACCGAGAAGCCACGGATCCCTGCGTTGTACACGAAGCCGAGCGTCCCGCCGTATTTGGCCGAGAGCTCGCCCGCGATCCGCGTAGTGTCCGCCGGGCTCGTGTTCGTGGGCAGTACGACGATGTAGCTGTCCTTGACGGCGGTGGGCAGGTCCTTGTACCGGATGGGCTTGACGACGGCGTCGTTGGGTACGACGGGGACGACCGCGGAGGCAGGTCCGATGCCGAGCAGGCCGACGGCCGCGGTGGCCAGGACGGCCGCGACGACCAACCGGTGGGACAGTCGCGAGATCATGCGTTCCTCCTGTGGGTTCGGGGCGCATGGACAGCGCATCGCCGTGCGGCTGTGAACCGGTTGCAGGTCGGTTGTGGCATGCTCGGTCGGGTGACCGGGGTCGATGTGTGGTGGGCGACGATCGCCCAGCAACGTCCGGAACACCTCGACCTGCTCGGCGATGCCGAACGGGAGCGGTGGGAACGGTTCCGCCGGGACGAGGACCGGGCGCGGTTCGTCCTCGGCGTGGCGCTGCTCCGCCTGGCGGTAGCCGGTACCCTCGGCGTTTCGGTCGCCGATGTGACGATCGACCGCACGTGCGCGACGTGCGGGCAGCCCCACGGGCGCCCGCGCCTGCCCGGCGACGAGCTGCACGTGTCGGTGAGCCACTCGGGGGACTGGATCGCCGTCGCGCTGACCGCCGTCGCGCCCGTGGGTGTGGACGTCGAGCAGGTGCGGGCGATCGACATCGCCGGCATGGCCAAGCTCGTCCTGGCGCCGGACGAGCGCGCCGACTCCCTCGCCGACTTCTACGCGCTGTGGGCGCGCAAGGAGTCGGCGGTCAAGGCGACCGGGGACGGGCTGCGGGTACCGCTCAACGCCGTCGTGGTCGCCCCCGACGGCCGGATCACCGGGTACCCGGACCGCCCCGACCTGACCGCGACCACAGTGGACCTGCTCCCGCGCCCCGGCTACGCCGCAGCCCTGACCGTGCTAACTGTGTCCCCACC
>DASRII010000137.1:0-9619 GCA_035650075.1 Micromonosporaceae bacterium
GCCGGCGACTTCTTGGTCGCCTTCTTGGCCGTCGTCGTCGCCTTCTTCGTCGCCTTCTTGGCGGTCTTCTTGGCGGTCGTCTTCTTCGCCGCCGTCTTCGCCGCCGCGGTCTTCTTCGCCGTCGTCGCCTTGGCAACGGTGAGCTTCGGCAGCTTCTTGGCGCCGGACACGACGGCCTTCAGCTCAGCACCGGCCCGGAACTTGGGCACCGCGGTCTTCTTGGCGCGGACCCGCTCGCCGGTCGCCGGGTTGCGCACCATGCGGGAAGGACGAACGGCCTTCTCGAAGGCACCAAAGCCCGTGATCGCGACCTTCTCGCCCTTCGCCACCTCTCGTGTGATGGTCTCCACGACGGAGTCCACTGCCTTCGCCGCAGCCTTCTTGTTGCCCTCGTAGTGTGCTGCGAGCGCTTCGATGAACTGACTCTTGTTCACTTGCTTCCCTTCCCGTGAACGGCGCCGAGCCCGCGCCCGACTTCGTTGGAACGTTAGGCAATCCCGACGCTTGAGACAATCACCGTACGGCGAGTCGGGGTGATCCGTCTCCCCCCGGGTTTGGCCTTGTGACGTTGGGATCTCGGGCCTGCGACGACCGGTCGGAGCAACCGTGAACGCTCAGATCCCTTATTTTACGGGGATTGTCGGCGTCGCGTTCCGATCTGGAAGGGCTCGTCAGGAGCTCGTACGGGCCGGCAAAGTCGCCGGTTTCCAGGCCGATCTTTTTTCTTCGTAACTTGCGATATCGGCCTCGTGTCCGAGGGTGATGGCGATGTCGTCGAGGCCCTCGAGGAGCCGCCAACGGGTGTAGTCGTCGATCTCGAAGGGGGCCGAAACGGCCGCGTTTTCCCTACCGGCGCGTACGATCCGGCGCCGGAGATCCACGGTGATCGGCGTCGACGGATCGTCCTCGACGAGGTCCCAGAGCTCGGCGACGAAGCTCTCGTCGACCTTGGCCGCGAGGAGTCCGGACTTGCCGGCGTTGCCGAGGAAGATGTCACCGAAACGGGGCGACAGGACGACCCGGAACCCGTAGTCCTGAAGGGCCCACACCGCATGCTCGCGAGACGATCCGATGCCGAAGTCGGGTCCGGCGACGAGCACGGTGGCACCGTCGTGCTGCGGCCGGTTGAGGACGAAGTTCCGATCGGCTCGCCAGGCGGCGAACAGACCGTCGTCGAACCCGGTGCGCGTCACCCGCTTCAGATAGACCGCCGGGATGATCTGGTCGGTGTCGACGTTGCTGTGCCGCAACGGAACGGCCGTCCCAGTGTGGGTCGTGAACTTCTCCATGTGGATCTGCCCCTGTTCGTCGCGACGGCGTCAGACCGTCGCCGGAAGGTCAGCCGTCGAGCTCAGATGACCCAGGACCGCCGTGGCAGCGGCGACCTCGGGCGACACCAGATGGGTGCGTCCGCCCTTGCCCTGCCGACCTTCGAAGTTGCGGTTGGACGTCGACGCACTGCGCTCGCCGGGCGTCAGCTGGTCGGGATTCATGCCGAGACACATCGAGCAGCCGGCGCCCCGCCACTCGGCACCGGCCTTCTTGAACAGGAGATCGAGGCCTTCGGACTCGGCCTGCAGCCGCACTCGCGCAGACCCGGGCACGACGAGCATCCGGGTGTCGGAGGCGACCGAGCGGCCCTCGATCACCTTGGCAGCGGCCCGCAGGTCCTCGATCCGGCCGTTGGTGCACGACCCCAGGAACACGGTGTCGATCGCGATGTCGCGCATCGCCGTCCCGGGCCGCAGGTCCATGTAGTCCAGGGCCCGGCGCGCGGACGCCTGCTGATGCGGGTCGTCGTAGTCCTCCGGCGCCGGCACCGAGGCCGACAGCGGAACGCCCTGACCGGGGTTGGTGCCCCAGGTGACGAACGGCGCCATCGCACGGGCGTCGAGGACGACCTCGCGGTCGAACACTGCATCGTCGTCGCTCACCAGTGTCTGCCAGTAGTCGACGGCGGCCTCCCAGTCCGCACCCTCCGGCGCATGCGGCCGACCGCGTACGTAGTCGAGCGTCGTCTGGTCGGGTGCGATCAGACCGGCCTTGGCGCCCCACTCGATCGACATGTTGCAGATCGTCATCCGGGCTTCCATCGAGAGCGCGCGGATCGCCTCGCCGCGGTACTCGACGACGTAGCCCTGACCGCCGCCGGTCCCGACGGTGGCGATCAGCGTCAGGACGAGATCCTTGGCCGACACGCCCTCGGGCAGCCGGCCGCTGACCGTGACCGCCATCGTCTTGGGCCGCTGCTGCGGCAGCGTCTGGGTGGCGAGGACGTGCTCGACCTCGCTGGTGCCGATGCCGAACGCCAGTGCGCCGAAGGCACCGTGCGTCGAGGTGTGCGAGTCGCCGCAAACCACGGTCATGCCAGGCTGGGTCAGCCCGAGCTGTGGACCGACGACGTGCACGATGCCCTGGTCGAGATCGCCGAGCGGGTGCAGCCGAACGCCGAACTCCTCACAGTTGCGGCGCAGCGTCTCGACCTGGGTGCGCGACACCGGGTCCGCGATCGGCCGATCCACGTCGAGTGTGGGGATATTGTGGTCCTCGGTCGCCAGAGTGAGGTCGGTGCGTCGCACCCCTCGGCCCGCCATCCGGAGACCATCAAAGGCCTGCGGGCTCGTGACTTCGTGGACGAGGTGGAGGTCGATGAACAACAGGTCGGGTTCGCCCGGTGCGCGACGCACCACATGGCTGTCCCACAGCTTTTCCGCGAGTGTCGTACCCATAACTTGCGTTCCAGTATTCGAGACGGCAGTATTGCGTCGTGGACAACAGTAGCGGAGTCGGCGTCCTCGACAAAGCCGCCCTGGTGCTGTCGGCATTGGAGTCCGGTCCGGCCACACTGGCCGGTTTGGTGGCGAGTACGGGCCTCGCCCGTCCCACCGCACATCGACTCGCTGTCGCGCTCGAACACCATCGTTTGGTCGCTCGTGACACCCAAGGACGCTTCGTACTCGGGCCCCGACTCGGTGAGCTCGCCGCTGCCGCCGGAGAGGACCGCCTGCTGGCCGCGGCCGGTCCGGTGCTCGCGCGGCTGCGCGACATCACCGGTGAGTCCGCACAGTTGTTCCGCCGCCAGGGTGACTATCGGGTCTGCGTGGCCGGGGCCGAGCGTCCGACCGGCCTTCGCGACACCGTCCCGGTCGGCAGCCAACTCACGATGGGCGCCGGCTCAGCGGCACAGATCCTGCTCGCGTGGGAGGACCCTGAGCGGATGCACCGCGGTCTGCAGAATGCGGAGTTCTCCGCGGCCGCGCTGGCCGGCATCCGCCGCCGCGGCTGGGCCCAGAGCGTCGGCGAGCGGGAGCCCGGTGTGGCGTCGGTGTCGGCGCCGGTCCGATCCCCGTCGGGCAAGGTGATCGCGGCGGTTTCGGTGTCCGGACCGTTGGAGCGGCTGAGCCGACAGCCCGGCCGGATGCACGCCCCCGCCGTCATGGCCGCGGCCGAACGACTCACCCAGGCCCTCCGCCGCTCCGGCGACTGACTCGCTACGCAAAGCGGGACGCCGGTCGCCGTCGGCATCGCCGAGACGACCAACGTCCCGCTATCGGGTCAGAACAGGCCGGGTGACTCGATCGCGAGCAGCGTGCGCTTGCGATCTAGGCCGCCGCCGTATCCGGTCAGGGAGCCGTCGGCGCCCACGACCCGATGGCACGGCACGATGATCGGGATCGGGTTGGAGCCATTGGCGAGGCCGACCGCCCGAGCGCCTCGGGATCCGAGCTCCAGCCGACGGGCGATCTCTCCGTAGGAGGTCGTGGTCGCGTACGGGATCTCCAGCAACGCCGCCCACACCCGCAGCTGGAAGCCGGTGCCCGACGGTGCCATCGGCAGGTCGAACTCCTCGCGCTCGCCGGCGAAGTACTCCTTCAACTGCTGGCGCGTGTCGGCCAGCACGGGGTCGTGGTCGTCGGGCTCGCCGTCGGGCCGCTCGAACGGGCTGAAGTAGACGCCGGTGAGTGCCTCGCCGTCGCCGCACAGCAGCAACTCGCCGACCGGCGAGTCCACGACCGTCCAGTTCAGTGCTGTCTTGGTTGTCATCGGTTCTCCTTGTTCGCGTTCAGGTCTTCGGGTCGTGAGTTGGCGTCCTGGTAGTGGCGCCACAGGTGGACGACGGCGTAGGACCGCCAAGGCCGCCAACGCGCGGCGTGTGCCTCCGCATCCGCTGTCGTGGCCGGAAGATCGAGTGACCGCATCGCGTGCCGGACGATCACGTCGCCACTGAGGAAGGCATCCGGATCGGACAGCGCCCGCATCCCGATGTAGCCAGCGGTCCACGGGCCGATGCCCGGCAATGCGCGCAACGCCTGCGAGGTCTCGTCGCGGTCGGCGCCCGGATCGAGCCGGACGGCTCCGGTCGCCATCGCTTCCGCCAAGGCGACCACAGCACCTCCTCGGGCGGCCGGAACTCCGAAGCTTGCGGGGTCGGCGCCGGCCAGTGCGTCCGGGGTCGGGAAGGTCCATCCCGGTCCGGTCCAGCCGGCCAGATCAATGACCTGCGAGCCGTACTTCTCGACGACGGCCTGGGCCAGGGCCCGGCCGTGGGCGACTGTGACCTGCTGCCCGAGGACCGCCCGGACGGCGATCTCGAACCCGTCGACGTGTCCGGGGACCCGAGTGCCCGGCCGAGCCGCGACCAGCGGTCCCAGGTGATCGTCGGCGCCGAGCACCTCGGTGACAGCCTGCGGATCGGCGTCCAGGTCGGTCAGGGCGCGGCAGCGTTGTACGGCCGTGCCGAGATCGCGCATGTCGGTGAGCCAGAGGTCGGCGTCGACCCGGTCGCCGTGCGGCTCGAGTCGTACGACGCCGGGTCCGCCCGGCAGGCTGAGGATCCTCGTGTAGGAGTCGGCGTCGGACGACTCGATGCCGGGGACCGCGCGTACTGCGAGGAATCCGAGCACCTGCTCGGCGTCGTAGGGCCGCCGCACGGCGAGCTTCAGCCGCATCCGGCCCTTGCCGAGCGGCTCCGGTCGCGCCGACCGATGCGTCCGCCGCAACTCCCGGGGCGGCAGGCCGTAGATCTCGCGCATCGTGTCGTTGAACTGCCGCACCGACGAGAATCCGGACGCGAACGCGACGTCGGCGAGCGGCAGCCCGGTCGTCTCGGCCAGGATCCGTGCCGTGTGGGCGCGCTGCGCGCGGGCCAACGCCAGCGGTCCGGCGCCGAGCTCGTCGTGGAGCAGCCGGTTGATGTGGCGGTCGCTGTAGCCGAGCCGCGCGGCGAGACCGGCGACTCCCTCGCGCTCGACGACGCCGTCGCGGATCAGTCGCATCGCGCGTCCGACGACGTCGGCACGGGCGTCCCACTCCGGCGAACCCGGCGTGGCGTCGGGCCGGCACCGCCGGCAGGCTCGGAAGCCCTCGGCATGAGCGGCCGCTGCCGTCGCGTAGAAGCTGACATTCTCCCGTTTCGGAGTGCGCGCCGGGCACGACGGCCGGCAGTAGATGCCGGTCGTGTGGACGCCGATGAAGAAGACGCCGTCGAAGCGGGCATCGCGGCTCGACACGGCGCGATAGCAGCGCTCGTGGTCGCGATGGATCGGCATCGGCGCCGACTGCTCTGTTGCGGTCATAACGCCATCCTGACCCATGCCGCCGACAGTTTCTCGCGGGAATCGGACGTGGCGATCCGGGACTTTGGTCCTGTCTCTGAAACAGCGGCCATCGGACCCCGATGGAACTGGTGGAGGTGCGCCTGCGCCTCCCGCTCGACAGCGCACAAAAGTATCGGGGTTTGGGGTGACGCGGATGACCAATCTCACGCGACGACAGGTTCTCGTGGCTCTCGGCGTGGCGCCGTTCGCGGCCGCGTGCTCCGGGACCGTACGGACGGTGTCGGAGGCCGGGACGAACCTGGCCGACCATCACGGCCATAACATGATGTCCGGCCACCGGATGGCGCCGTTCCGCGCGAACGGCCTGGACCCGTCGTTCGCCGTCGCCCAGTCGGTGCCCGACGCCGGACCGCCGCTGTACGGCGAGCACGGCGCACTGCGCAAGGTCCGTGCCGCATCCGGCGCCGCGCCGCAGGGCGTCACGATTCCGCAGACCGGCGACCCGCTCAAAGGATCGTTCTCGCCGGTGGTCGCCTGGCCGTTGATCGGCATCCACGCCATCCTCACGCCGGACGGCAGGGTGCTCAGCTACGGGACGGACGCCAACGGTGTCCAGACCGGCTACTACATCTACGACGTCTGGGACCCCACCAAGGGCCTCGGCACCGACGCGCACACCACCCTGCCGAACCACACCCAGGTCGACCTCTTCTGCAGCTCGCAGATCCTGCTGCCCAACGGCACCATCGAGATCTACGGCGGCGACATGGTCGATGGGCCACAGAACAACATGCCCAACCCCGACATCACGATGTTCGACCCGGCCACCGGGAACCTGTCCATGGTCGGACAGATGCGCCGCGAGCGCTGGTACTCGTCGGCCACCATGCTGCTGAACGGCGACGTGCTGATCCAAGGCGGCAAGGGCGGAGCCGACTTCGCCGAGGTGCGTACGGCCACCGGCACCCGGCTCCTGACCGGCGCTCCTACCGACAAGATCGCCAACGGCTACCCCCGCAACTTCGTCCGCACGGACGGCACCGTCTTCGGCATCTCCGCCGCCCGGATGTACTCCATCGACACGGCGGGGACCGGTACGCGCAAGTTCCGCGGCACGGTTCCCAACACCAACACCGGTGGCACGTCGACCGCCGTGATGTACGCCCCGAACCAGATCATCCAGGTGGGCGGTGGCATGAACCGCAAGGCGCCGGCCAGCACCGAGGCCCGCCGGATCGACATCACGAACCCGACGCCGCAGGTCACCCAGTTGGCGTCGATGCACTATCGACGGCACTGGGGCACGGCCACCGTCCTGCCGAACGGCCAAGTGTTCGTCTCCGGGGGCAGCGCCATGAACAACACCCCCAAGACCGACCCGGACGGCAACGGCGTCGCCTACCAGAGCGAGTTGTACTCACCTGGCTCCAACAGCTGGACGCTGGCCGCCACCGCGGTCCGGATGCGCCTGTACCACCAGACGAACCTGCTGCTGCCCGACGCGACCGTGCTGACCATGGGCGGCGGCGCACCCGGCCCGCAGCGCAACCTCAACGCCGAGATCTACTACCCGCCGTACCTGTTCGACAGCAACGGACAGCGTGCGACCCGGCCGGTCATCCAGTCCGCTCCGAGCGGACTGAAGCCCGGCGCCACCTTCACCATCGGGACGTCCGACTCGGCGTCGATCGGGCGGGTCGTGCTCGTCAAGACCGGCTCGGTGACGCACTCGTTCAACTTCGACCAGCGCTTCCTCCCGCTGCAGTTCACCCGGCCGACCGGGAGCACGCTCCAGGCGACCGTGCCCTCGCTCGGCCAGACTCCGCCGGGCTACTACCTGCTGTTCATCCTCTCCGGCGGCGTCCCGTCCGAGGCGAAGATCATCCGGATCGTGCCCTGACGGCGTTGGTGGGAAGGGCTCGGGAGTTGTGCACGGATCGTTGAAGCGGCCGACGGCCGTGAACGATAGGTGCACAACTCTGAGCGGCTAGGGCAGCAGCGCGACCGCGTCCTCCAGGGTCAGGGTCGAGCCGATGTGCAGCGCCTGCTCCCACCTCTGCTGTCCAAGGGCATCGCGCACGTCGGTGAGCCCGATTCGGCGCATCCAATCCTCTTCCAGGTCCGGGTCGAAATCGGTTCCCGCCCGGGTCCAGTAGGCCCAGTTGGCGCCTAGGAGGATGGCGGCCGGCTCGGCTGCGCCCAGAGCGGCACAGAGGTGCGCGCCGGCGGCGGCGACATTGATGGTCAGATTCGATTGGGAGATACGAAGCGCGTCTGCCGCGACGCGACGCAGCGTTTTGGTCGCCTCGTCGAGGTCTCCGGCGAAGATCAGGGACTGCGCCAGCCACGCCTCGTTGTTGGCGGCGGTCGCCTCGTCACCACGCGCGCGAGCGAGGTCGCTTGCGGCGGTGAAGCGCTCGATCGCGGAGCCATATCGTTCACGCAGTTGGGCGGCGAGGCCCTGTGCATGGGTGCACCAGCCGCGGCGTACGGGATCGTCTATCTGATCGGCCAATGCGGCGGCCTGCTCGGCCAGGGGTTCGGCGGCCTCCGGATCGCCGGAGTAGTAACGCTCCTCGGCCATTCCACGCAGTGCGTCACATTCTCCGCCGGTGTCGCCGATACGGCGGGTGATGGCCAGCGCCTCCTCGAGCAAGCCCATCCGCGACGGATCCGAGGCGGGGCCACCTTGTTTGTTCGTCGCGAGGTGGCACAGCACGGTGACCCGTTCGGGGCAGTCCACACCGGGGACAAGCTCGAGTGCCTGCTGGAACCATCGGTTCACCTCCGGAGCGGACTGACCCTCCGTGAGCCAGAACCAGCCGAGCGCAGCGCAGAGCTGGAGGCCGAGCCGTGCGTCGTCGGGTCGGCGGTCCGTGCTCGATTCGGGGCGCAGGGTCCAGGTCAGAGCCGCCCGGAGGTTGCCGGACTCATCGTGCAGCCGTTGCCGCGCGCTGGGAGCTTGTCCGGTCCAGATTTGCGGTGCCAACCCGCGGGCGAGGTCGAGGTAGTGGCTGGCGTGGCGGTCCCTCGTGTCGGCCAGTTCACCGGCCTCGGTGAGTTCGTGGATGGCGAAGTCGGCGACGGTGTGCAACATGTCGAGCCGGAGCTCGCCGGCGGAGTCGTCGGTGACGCTGACCAGGCTGGCGTCCTCCAGTTCCGCGATCGTGTCCAGGGGGTCGCCGCCCGACGCCGGCAGCGCCACCGCCGCGACCGCGTCCAGGTCGGCGCCGCCGCTGAACACCCCAAGCCGGCGAAACCGTGCCTGTGATTCGACCGGAAGCAGGTCGTAGCTCCAGGCGATGGTGTCGCGCAACGCGTGGTGCCGCTCCGGCCGGTCGGCCGCGGGCGCCGCCAGCTCGGCGGTGGACTCGGTCCGTGCCAGCAGCGCCGCTGGTGTCAGGAGTCGGCTGCGGGCAGCCGCCAGCTCCAGCGCCAACGGCAGCCCGTCCAGGCGGCGGCAGATCGCCGCCACCGCCGACGCGTTCTCCTCCGTGAGGGCGAACCCGGGCCGGACCATCCGCGCGTGCAGACAGAACAGCTGCACCGCCGCGGACTGTTCGACCTCCGCCACGTCATCGTCCGCAGGCACTGGTAGTGGCTGGACCGGATGCTCATGCTCGATTCGCAGATGCAGCGGCCGACGCGAGGTGGCGACCACGACCAGCTCGGGAAGCTCGGTCAACAGCTCGGTCACCACGCGGTCCGCGCCGGTGACCTGCTCGAGGTTGTCCAACACGAACAGCAGGCCACGATCCGCCAGCTGGTTCAGAAGCTCCCGCGGCGACCCGGTCCGCCCCGCCGACGCTCCGACTGTCTTTCGCACCGCCGACCACAAGTCATCGGCCATCGAGACATCGGCCAGAGGAACGAAGTACACACCGTCGGGACAGGCGGCGGCCTGTCCTTCGGCAAGCGCCACCGCCAGCCGCGACTTCCCCACCCCGCCCGGGCCGGTCAGCGTGACCAGCCTGGCTCCTCCCTGCAGCAGAAGGCGCAGTTCCTGGAGCTCCCCGTCCCGCCCGAGCAAGGGCGTCGGCTGGGCCGGAAGAGCAGAGGAA
>DASRII010000138.1:0-3050 GCA_035650075.1 Micromonosporaceae bacterium
GTGAGCAAGCGCGAGGTCAGGATGATCGGCCGATGCCCCTTCCGGAAACGCCTGCAGGACTGCGCGGATCGTTCCCGCTTGACCGTCGAGCACCCACCTGAACGAGTGGTCCGCGACGAGTCGAGCGGCATCGGGCCAGTCGCCCGCCGCGACCATGTGCCGCACCGCCTCGACGACGTCCCCCCGGTCCGCGAACCACCGCGCGGCCCGGCGGTGCAGGTCAGGAACCTCGTCGGCGGACGTTCGGCGCAGTTCCAGGCGCAGGAAGTCCGCCAGGAGCTGGTGGTAGCGAAACCAGGTGCGCTGGGCGTCGAGCGAGACGACGAACGCGTTCGCTTCCTCCAGTGCCAGCAGCATCTGCTCGGAGCCCGAGCGGCCGGCCAACAGGTCAGCGAGCTCACCGTTCACCCGGTCGACCAGCGAGGTCCGCAACAGCATGCGCTGAACCTCGCTCGGCTGGCCCTCGAGCATCTCGGCCATCAGGTACTCCCCGATGGCGCGGTCGGTTCCGGAGAACTCGGCCACGAAGCGCTCGGGCTCCGGGTGACCGGTGAGCGAGATCACCGCCAGGCGCAGGCCGGCCGCCCACCCCTCGGTGCGCTGGTGCAGCACGGTCACCCCGTCGCCGGACAGGCCGATCCCGGACCCGGCCAGCAGCTCGCGCGTCTCGCCCTCGGTGAACCGCAGATCGCCGGCGCGGATCTCGGCGAGCGCGCCGGCAAGCCTGAGCTGGTGCAGTCTGATCTGCGGATCCCGGCGGGAAGACAGCACCACCCGCGCATTGCTCGGCATATTCGCGACGAAGTAGTCGAGCTGCGTGAAGGCGTCGGTCGACCTCAGTTCATGGAGGTCGTCGATGATCAGCACGACCGGTTCGGCCTGCTCAGAGAGCTCCGAGAGCATGAAGTCGATTACCTCGTACATGTCCGGCACGGTGGCTGGCGCGGGAGCTGTCAGGGGCGCGGGCTTGCGGATCGCCTTGAGGATGGCGCACCAGAACCGCTGTTCGTTCTGTTGGTCGCGCTCGACAGACACGAATACGACCCGACGAAGCTTGGTCGAGTGGTCGGCCCACGCACGCAACAGCGAGGTCTTGCCACTTCCCGGAGGCGCCGAGATGACCGTCAAACGCTTGGTCACGGCACGGTCGAGCAGCTGAAGGAGATCTTTCCGGTCGAGCAGCCCCCGAGTGCCCGAAACGTCGTGCGCGACCGGCTGCGGCGTGTGCTCCCCACGCTGTCTCGACATCAGGTTGGTCATGTTCACCTTCCCGCGCCCGCCGGACGCGGGCCAGAACCCCGGCCCATACTACTGTCGGGCACCGCCATGCAACGTGCTCTCCAGGTCGGCGTGAGGTCACCCAGGCGAGCGGTGCGGCATCACCGGAATCCGGCGACGACACATCGCCGACGCACTGGCGACAATTCCACCGGTGACCACCACGAACCCGCCGGCCGCCCGGGCCGGCTCCTACCGGGTCGGGGACCTCGACCTCAACCGGATCGGCTACGGCGCGATGCAGCTCGCCGGCCCAGGCGTCCACGGGCCGCCGCGCGACCGCGCCGCCGCCGTCGACGTGCTGCGGACCGCGGTCGTGTTGGGCGTCAACCATATCGACACGGCCGACGCCTACGGGCCGTACATCACCAACGAGATCATCCGGGAGGCACTCTTCCCGTACGGCGACGATGTGCACATCGTGACCAAGGTCGGGGTGGTCCGCGATCAGCGGGGTGGCTGGCAGCCCTCCAACTCCGCGGAAGCGCTGCGCGAGCAGGTGTACGCCAACCTGCGCCGGCTCGGGCTCGACGTGCTCGACGTGGTCAACCTGCGGACCCTCGCTGGGGTCGACGACCGCGCGACGGCTGCGGACACCATCGGTCCCCAGTTCGAGGCGCTCGCCGAGCTGCGGCAGCACGGCCTGATCCGGCACCTCGGCCTGAGCACCGTCAGCCTCGACCAGCTGGCCGAGGCGCAGCGCATCGCCCCGGTGGTGTGCGTGCAGAACTTCTACAACATCGCCAATCGGGCGGACGAGGCGATGCTGGCGGCGACCGCCGAGCAGCACATCGCGTATGTGCCGTACTTCCCGCTCGGCGGTTTCTCGCCGGTACAGTCGGACGTGCTGTCATCGGTCGCCAAGCGGCTCGGCGCGACCTCCACAGCGGTCGCTCAGTCCTGGCTGCTGCAGCACTCGCCGAACATCATGCTGATCCCGGGCACCTCGTCGGTCGCCCACCTGCGCGAGAACATCGCCGGCGCCGCCTTGGTCCTGCCGGCCGACGCCGTGGCCGAGTTGGACGCGATCTGAGCAGCGGCCGCCGGGCCTTCATCACCCCGGTCCCAGCGCATACCGCGGGATCGTGAACGACAGGAGTTCGACATGACCGAGGCGCTTGACTGGAACGCGAAGACCATCGCGGAGTTCCGAGCCAACGAGGGCAGGGTTGGCGGGTACTTCGAGGGCGCTCCGATGGTCCTGTTGCATCACCGCGGCCGCAAGAGCGGGCGGGAGTACGTCACCCCGACGATGTACCTCCCACACGAGACCGGGCCAGACGTCATCTACGTCTTCGCGACCAAGGGTGGAGCACCCACCAACCCGGACTGGTACTACAACTTGACCGCCGCCGGTGACGGCACGGTAGAGCTCGGAACCGGGACATACCCGGTGGCGGTCCGCCAGTTGGCCGGCGCCGAACGCGACCGCATCTACGCCGAGCAGGCGCGGCGCTACCCGGGCTTCGCCGAGTACGAGCGCCAAACTGCAGGAATCCGCACCATTCCGGTACTCGAACTTCGGCTGCTGACCAACCCGGCCTGAAGTGCGCGGCTGCTCAGCAGCCGCGCGCCCGTGCCGGCCGGCCTTATCGCTCGGACGTGGACGCCGCGACCGCGGACGCGAAGTCCGGCCGGACGCCCAGCTGGGAGAACATGGTGGTCGTACCGATATGGCAGTTGAACACCTGGATCTTGCCGTCGCGCACATACCAGAAGTCGGCGCACGGGATGTCGAGCTTGGCTCCCGTCGGCTGGATCATGCCGGCGGG
>DASRII010000139.1:0-15635 GCA_035650075.1 Micromonosporaceae bacterium
ACACGATCCGGATGGGCCCGCCACTGACCCTGACCGAGGCGGAAGCCAAGGAGGGCCTGGACATCCTCACGTCGGCCATCTCGGCGGCAGCGACGGCATGAGGCACATCACCCACGTCGTGGGCGGCGAGCCGTGGCCGCACGGGGCGGTGCGGCAGGGTGAGGTCTTCGACCCGGCGACCGGTCAGGTCACCGGGCTGGTCGACCTGGCATCACCGTCCGATGTGGACGTTGCCGTGGCCGCCGCCGGCACGGCCGCGGCGAGCTGGCGGGAGGAGTCGCTGACCCGCCGCACCAAGGTGATGTTCGCCGTCCGCCAGCTCGTCGACGCCCGGCGGGACGAGCTGGCCGCGGTGGTGACCGCCGAGCACGGCAAGGTGCTCGGGGACGCGGCCGGGGAGGTGCAGCGCGGGCTGGAGGTCGTCGAGTACGCCTGCGGCATCCCGGCCGCCCTCCAGGGCCGGTTCAGCGAAAACGTGTCGACCGGCGTCGACTCGTACTCGCTGCGCCAGCCGCTCGGCGTGGTCGCCGTCATTTCCCCGTTCAACTTCCCGGTGATGGTCCCGCTGTGGTTCGTGCCGATCGCGATCGCCTGCGGCAACGCGGTTGTTCTCAAACCGTCGGAGAAGGATCCGTCCGCCGCCACGATGTTGGCCGAGTGGTTCGCCGAGGCGGGTCTGCCGGACGGCGTACTCAACGTCGTTCACGGCGACAAGCAGACGGTCGACGCGTTGCTGGACCACAAGGGCGTCAAGGCGGTGTCGTTCGTCGGCTCCACGCCCGTGGCGCGATACGTCTACGAGCGCGGTACCCAAGCGGGCAAACGGGTCCAGGCGCTGGGCGGGGCGAAGAACCACATGGTCGTGTTGCCGGACGCTGACCTGGATGCCGCCGCCGACGCGGCGGTTTCGGCCGGGTTCGGCTCGGCGGGGGAGCGCTGCATGGCGATCTCGGTGGTCGTCGCGGTGGATCCGGTCGGCGACGCGCTCGTCGAGCGGATCGCCCAGCGGATCCAGGGCATCCGTACCGGGGATGGCCGCAGAACCGGCTGTGACATGGGTCCGTTGGTGACCGGCGCGCACCGGGACCGAGTAACGTCCTATGTGGACGGTGGAGTAACCGCGGGCGCTACCGCGGTCGTGGACGGCCGTGGCGTGCAGCCGGACGGCGACCCGGGCGGCTTCTGGCTGGGCCCCACGCTCTTCGACCACGTCACGCCCGACATGGCGCTGTACACCGACGAGATTTTCGGTCCGGTGCTGTCCGTCGTCCGCGCGGCGTCGTACGACGAAGCGTTGGCTCTGGTCAACCGCAACGAGTACGGCAACGGCACCGCGATCTTCACCAACGACGGCGGCGCGGCCCGCCGGTTCCAGCACGAGGTCGAGGTCGGCATGGTCGGGGTAAATGTGCCGATCCCGGTACCTATGGCGTTTTTCTCCTTCGGTGGCTGGAAGTCCTCGCTGTTCGGCGACTCGCATGCGCACGGCGCTGATGGTGTGCACTTCTTCACACGAGGCAAGGTCGTCACGGCCCGGTGGCTCCCGCACAGTGGTATGAGCCTGGGCTTCCCCTCCTGATCTGGACATACCAGTCAGATCGCCGCGCGGCCAGGTAACAGTTTGAAAACCTGGCCCACGGGCTTGACAAGACCCCCGCTTTAGTAAGAACTTTTACCACTAACAGTAAACACTCTTTTCTGAAAGGTCGGCGATGACCGAGCGCACCGTCGAGACACCCGCGGGCACCGCGGTCGTCGACGGCGTGCTGGGCCGGGTACGTGCCCGGCTGCCGGAGTTCACCGGCGCGCTGCAGCGCGTGGCCGAACAGGTGCTCACCGACCCCGCGGGCGCGGCCCGCGCCACGATCGTCGAGCTGGCCGAACGCAGCGGCACGTCGCCCGCGACGGTGACCCGGTTCTGCCGGGCGCTCGGCTTCGAGGGGTACGCCGATCTGCGCCTGGGCATCGCCGGCGAGACCGGCCGCGCCGCCCGTGCGGCCGGCTGGGCGGTCGACATCGGGCGCGAGATCCAGCCGACCGATCCACTCGAGCGGGTGCTCAACCAGGTGATGGCCGCCGACACCCGCGCCCTACACGACACCGCCGCCCGGCTCGACCTGGCCGAGGTCGAGCGGGCGGCCGACGCGATCGCGGTCGCGTCCAGAGTGGACATCTACGGCGCCAGCGGCAGCGCGCTCGTCGGTGCGGAGCTGCAGTTCTGCCTGCACCGCATCGGCGTGGCCGCGTGGGCGTGGACCGATGTCCACAATGGACTGGCCAGCTCGGCGCTGTTGCGAGCCGGCGACGTGGCGCTCGGCATCTCGCACAGCGGCCAGACCCGGGAGACGATCGAGATGGTCGCCGAGGCCGGCAGCCACGGCGCCACCACGATCGCGCTCACCAGCTTCCCGCGTTCACCCTTGGCCGACGTGGCCGACATCGTTCTGTTGACGGCCACCCACGCCACCACATTCCGGCCCGATGCCCTGTCGGCCCGGCACCCCCAGCTCGTGGTGCTCGACCTGCTCTACATCGCGGTCGCGCAGCGCACGCACGAGCGCGCACACGCCGCGTTCCAGCGGACCGCGCGAGCGGTCGACGGGCACCGCGCGGCCAAGGAGCCGTCGTGACGACGGCCCCAGCCCCCACCGCACAAACAATGCACTCGAGGAGGATCGCGTGAAGCGCAGGATAGCGGCCGCCGCGGCGGTCGCAGCGACGCTGATCGGAGCCGCGGCCTGCGGCTCGAACAATGAGGCTCCCCAAGCCAATCCGCTCGACGGTACCGGCAAGACCATCAAGGTCTGGCTCATGGTCGACGCGGAGAGCAGCTGGAAGGAGATCGTCGAGGACGCCAACTCGCGGTTCACCGCCGCGACCGGCGCTCAGGTGAAGGTCGAGTACCAGCAGTGGGCCAACCACCTCACCAAGCTGGACGCGACGCTCGCCGGTAGCGACGTGCCGGACGTCATCGAGCTCGGCAACACCGAGATGCCCAAGTACGTGTTCAACGGCGCGTTCGCCGACCTGTCCTCGTACAAGGGCCGGTTCGAGAACTCGTCCACCTGGCTGAAGGGCTTGTCCGGCCCGTGTGAGCTGGACGGCAAGACCTGGTGCGTGCCGTACTACGCGGGTGCTCGGGTGCTCATCTACCGCACCGACATGTTCGACGCGGCCGGCGTCAAGCCGCCGACCTCGTACCAGGAGCTGCTGGCCGCGGCCGACTCGCTGAAGACCAAGAACGCGGCCGACAAGAACTTCGCCGCGTTCTACATGCCGGGCGCGTACTGGTACGCCGCCATGTCGTGGGTGTACGCCGAGGGCGGCCAGATCGCCACGAAGGGCGCCGACGGCAAGTGGACCGGGACCCTGTCCGACTCCAAGGCGCAGGCCGGTCTGCAGAAGTGGGCCGACCTGGTGAAGAACTACTCCAAGGGTGATGTGACCAAGGACGAGAACGACCAGGACGCGATCTGGTCCCAGGGTCACTCGGCCATGTTCTACGGCAACGGCTGGGAATCCGGCGCGGTGCAGTCGCAGAAGAAGGACCCGAACGACCCGAACTCCGCGATGGTCGACACCGCGGTCAAGGGCAAGGTCGGTACGGTCGCGATGCCGGGCATCCCGTCGTTCCTGGGCGGCTCGGACCTCGGCGTGTCGACGAAGAGCCAGAACCAGGCGCTGGCCGCCGAGTGGATCAAGTACTTCACCGACACCAAGGCCCAGGAGGCGCTGCTGGCCAAGGGCGTGCTGCCCAACGCCACCAACCTGCTGGACAAGGCCGCGCAGGTGAAGGGCAGCGAGGCTACCGCCAACGCCGCCAAGAGCAGCTGGTTCGTCCCGATGGCCGAGAAGTGGGCCGACGTGGAGAAGGCGAACGTGCTGCAGCAGGCGCTCCGTGACATCGTGACCAACAAGAAGTCGGTCGCGGACGCCGCGAAGTGGGCCGACGAGCAGATCAACCAGATTCTGAACGGCTGACGCCGCCGGGCGCCGTCCGTCCACAGTGGACGGGCGGCGCCCGCCCGGAGTCGGTTCCGACGGTCGTACCAACGGGGGAGGGCCGCCGGACACCGGCGATATGGTTACCCGGCGAGAGGAGGTGGAGACGTGAGTGTGATGGGCGCACCGCCCACGATCGAGGTGACCCCTCAACCGGCGCCGGAGGATGAGGTGCGGCCTCGGAAGGGCGGGATGCGGCGGGAACGGTCGAGGATCCCGCTGCTGCTCTCGCTGCCGGCGATTCTGCTGCTGGCCGGCCTGCTGGCGTACCCCCTCTACCGGATGTTCGTTCTGTCCTTCCAGGACATGAAGCTGCGGCACCTCATCAACAACATCGATCCGCCGTGGGCGGGTTGGGCCAACTACGGCAAGATCCTCGAGGATCCGCTGTTCTGGGAGGTCGTCCGGCGTACGGTCGTCTTCACCGTCGTGGCGGTCGTCGTCTCGGTCGTGCTCGGGTTGCTGGTGGCGTTGCTCATGCAGCGGGTCAGCAACTGGGTGCGGGTCGCGATGGTGATCGCGATGATGTTCGTCTGGGCGATGCCGCAGCTGGTCTCCGCGCAGATCTTCAAGTGGATGGTCGACGCCGACTTCGGGGTCGTGAACTGGCTGATCGACCTGATACCGGGCGTGGACTTCGCCAAACACAGCTGGTTCGCCGACCCCGTCCAGGGCTGGATTGTCATCACGACGCTGGTGGTGTGGGGGGCGATCCCGTTCCTGGCGATCACCATGTACGCCGGCCTCAGCCAGGTGCCGCGGGAGCTGACCGAGGCGGCCACGATGGACGGGGCCAACGGCTGGCAGGTCTTCCGCAACGTGACGCTGCCGATCCTCCGGCCGCTGATCGTGATTGTGACGACGCTGTCGGTCATCTGGGACTTCCAGGTCTTCAACCAGATCTGGGTGCTGCGGGACAGCAAACCGGAGCTGGAGTATCTGACCCTGGCCACGTACTCCTATGTGCAAGCGTTCAACCGCAGCAACTACAGCCCCGGCGCCGCGATCGCGGTGATCACCGTACTGCTCATGCTCGGTGTGATGGCCTTCTACATGCGGCAGATGTTCAAGATCGGAGATGCGGACTGATGGTCTCCATCGAACTTCGCCCATTAACCCGTGTGCCGCGGCGGCGGCAACCCAGCGCGACGTCCGCCAGGCGCACCCGGGTGGGCACGATCGCGGCCAACACCGTCGGCATCGTGTTCACCGTGCTGATGGCGTTCCCGGTCTACTGGGTTATCAACACGTCGTTCAAGCCGCCGAACGAGGTGCTTTCGTTCACGCCGCACTTCGTACCGCAGCACGCGACATTCGACAACTTCACCTCGGCCATCCACGCGCCGCTGTTCCTGACCGTGCTGCGGAACAGCCTGATCGTCACCTGTAGCGCGGTGGCCGGAGCGCTCGTCGTCGGGTTCCTGGCCGCCCTCGCGATCGCCCGCTTCCGGTTCTACGGCCGGCGGTCGCTGATCGTGGTGATCCTGCTCGTACAGATGGTGCCGTTCATCGCGCTGCTGATCCCGCTGTTCGTGATGCTCAACAGCGTCCAGCTGACCAACTCGCTGACCGGTGTGACGATCACGTACCTCGTACTGATCCTGCCGTACACCGTGTGGACTCTCCGCGGCTTCATCGCCAATGTGCCGCGCGAGCTGGACGAGGCGGCGATGGTCGACGGCTGCAGCCGGTGGCAGACGTTCTACCGGATCATCCTGCCGCTGATCGGGCCCGGGCTCGTGGCCACGTCCATCTACGGGTTCATCCAGGCGTGGAATGAGTTCATCATCATCAATACGCTCAACAGCCCGGAGAAGCAGAACCTGATGGCGTGGCTGTTGCAGAACCAGACGCTGCGCGGTACCACCTGGGGTCCGCTCATGGCCGGTGCCGTCATCACCTCCCTACCCGTGGTCATCTTCTTCATGATGATCCAGAAGAACATCGCGGCCGGTCTGACGGCGGGCGCGGTCAAGGGCTGACCGCTCTTTCCCCGGGGGAAGAGCGAGGCTAGAGGCCGGGGCGGACCAGGCCGGTTTCGTACGCCAGGACGACCGCCTGGACGCGGTCGCGCAGCGATAGCTTGCCCAGCACCCGGCTGACGTGGGTTTTGACGGTGCCTTCGGACAGGTACAGATCGGCGGCAATCTCCGCATTGGACAGTCCACGTGCGACGAGCGCCAGAACCTCCCGCTCGCGGTCGGTGAGTACCGCCAGCGCTTGGGCGCGAGCACGGTCGAGTTCCGGTGTGCTGTCGAGGAAACGCTCGACGAGCCTTCGGGTGGCGGTCGGGGCGACGACCGCCTCGCCGGCTACCACGACCCGGATCGCCGAGATGAGGTCCGGCGCCAGGGTGTCCTTGAGCAGGAAGCCGGAGGCACCGGCGCGCAGACCGGCGTACACGTACTCGTCGAGGTCGAAGGTCGTGAGCACGAGGACCCGGGGTGCCTCGGGAGTGGCCCGGATCTGCCTCGTCGCCGCGATGCCGTCCAGCCGCGGCATGCGTACGTCCATCAAGACGACGTCCGGACGCAGTTCCGCGGCGTGGGTGACCGCCTCGACCCCGTCGCGGGCCTCACCCACAACGTCGAAGCCGCCGGCGTCCTCGAGGATCGTGCGCAGACCGGTACGCACCAGCGCCTGGTCGTCCGCGAGCAAGACCCTGATCACTCCGCCTCCGGGTGGGGCAGCCGCGCGGTCACCTGGAAGCCGCCAGCCTCCCGGTCGGCGGCGTGCAGCGTGCCGCCGAGCATCGCGACCCGCTCGCGCATGCCGCGCAGGCCGTTGCCGCGTCGCTCGTCCGGCGGGCCGCCGGCGCCGGGTCCCGTGTCGGCGACGGTAACTTCGATCGAGTCGTGTCCATAGTGGACGGTTATCTCCACAGTGGCCCCCGAGCCGGCGTGCTTGAGCGCGTTCGTAAGGGCTTCCTGCACGACCCGGTACGCCGACAGCGCCAACCCGGTGGGTAGCTCGGTACGCTGACCGGTCTCCTTCAAGTCGACGGGCAGGCCGGTCGCGCGTACCCGCTCGACGAGCGTCGGCAGGTCGCCCAGTCCGGGCAGTGGCGCCAGCTCCGGGCCGTCCGGGCGGGTGAGTCCGAGCAGCCGGCGCATCTCGCCGAGCGAGTCGCGCCCCGTGGCGACGATCGCGGACAGCGCCGTACGGGCGGTCGCCGGTCGGCGTTCCATGGCGCCCGCCGCGGCCTGCGCCTGGATGACGATGATGGACAGGCCGTGCGCCACCGCGTCGTGCAGTTCGCGGGCGATCCGCGCCCGCTCGGCGGCGGCCGCCAGTTCAGCCTGCTGGTCCCGCTCGCGTTCGAGGTCCCGCGCGCGCTGGGTCGCCTGCTCCATCAACGCCCGGCGGGTGCGGCTGCGGTCGCCGAACAGCCAGGCGAACGCCACGACCGTCGGCGGTACGAACGTACCGCCGCCCCAGGTGGTTTGGATCGATGACTTCACCGGCTTCAGCAAGGGCGAGAACGCGCACACGAACGTCACCGCGAGCGCGGTGTACGACACCCAGCGGCGTACCGAGCCGGAAGCGACCGTGAACAGGGCGATGGGAGCGGCGACGTCCACCGGCATGAACGGGATCACCAGCGACCTCGCGTGGACCACGGTCATCGCGGTGGCCCCGGCCAGGGCCACGAGCGGCAGCCGGCTGCGAACGAGCATCGCGGTCAGGCCCACGGCACTGGCCACCATCCAGCGGATCAGCTCGGTACGCCAGAAGTTCGCGGGCACCCCGAGCTCCGCGGCCATCTTGGCGATCTCGAGTTGGTCGCGGGCGATGACGTGCCACTGATCCTCGTACGCCACCGTCGCGAGCACGAGCGCGGCCACGACGGCGGCGTCGACGGCCAGCCGGCGCAGCATCATGGCTGAGCAGCCTACGGGTGATCGGTGCGCCGGGCATCTGTCGCGGGATGTAGTCAGGGATCTGTCCGCCGGCAGACGACGGCAGCCGGCTGTCGCCGCGACGGTGGCGGACATGAATATCTCCAAGGCACTGCTGACACTCGCCGTGGTCGCCACGGCGGCCGCCGGGTGTTCCGGCGGCGGGTCTCCGGCCGGCCCGGCCGGAGGCGCGGCGACGCCGACCGCCATCGAGTCGGCCGGCTTCGAGGCACTGTCCATGTCCGTCGGCCGGCAGTTCTCACAGTGTGCGCGCCAGAACGGGCTCCCCAACTTCCCGGACCCGATTGTGGTCGACGGCGCTCTCTCCTGGCCGAACACCCCGAAGGGAGACATCGAACGGGCCGAGCAGTCCTGCCGGACGATCCTGCAGCAGCTCGCGTCGGTACCGCAGGTGGTGGAGCCGCCGTCGGCGGAAACCTTGCAGCACATGCGGCAGTTCGCGCAGTGCATGCGGGCGCAAGGAGTGAGCGACTGGCCGGACCCGAAGGCCGACGGGACGTTCCCCTTGCTGGGTACCCGGTTCCGCGCGATGGCCCGGTACGGCGGCGAGCAGCCCCCGCCGGGCGTCCTCGACGCGCGGATGTCGTGTGTCGAGTACGAAGTCGAGTGGCGGATCGCGGCCTCATGAAGGCTCGGCTACTGACCCTGGGTGGTGCCGCGGTGGTGGCTCTGGCTCCGGTGGCGTGGTTCGCCTTCCGGCCGGGGCCACCCGGCGGGGCACCGTCTCCCGAAGTGCGGACGACGACCGCCGCGGTCACCCGTGGCGACGTCGTCCAACGCCTGCAGGTCGCCGGGACGCTGGGCTACGACGGCGAGTACTCCGTGGTCAACCACCTGCCGGGCATCATGACCGCGGTGGCCGGTCCGGGTACGACGGTCGGCCGCGGCGGCGCTCTGTTCAGCGTGTCGGGCGATCCCGTCCTCCTGCTCTACGGCGCGAGTCCGGCCTACCGGGACTTCGCCGCGGGCATGAGCGACGGTCCGGACGTACGGCAGCTGGAACAGAACCTCGTCGCGCTCGGCATGGGTGGATCGGTCACAGTGGACAATCGGTTCACGCGGGCCACGGCCGACGCTGTCGCGCGGTGGCAAGGCAACCGAGGGCAGCGGGGCACCGGCACGGTACGGCTCGGGCAGGTCGTGTTCCTGCCCGGCGCTGTCCGGGTCGCCCGGGTCACGCCGTCGGTCGGCAGCGCGATCGGGCCGGGTACCCCGATCCTGGCCGCCACGTCCACGGCGCAGGTGGTCGTCGTCGAGCTGACCACGGACCGGCAGCACCTGCTCCGGGTCGGCAACGCGGTCCAGGTCGTGCTGCCCGGCGGTACCGGCACCGTGCCGGGGACGGTCACGAAGGTCGGGCGGGTGGCCACGGTCGAGGCGCCGGGCCCGGCCGGGGGGAGCCGCCAGGCGACGGTACCGGTCACGATCGCCGTACGGCTGCCGGCGAACGCCGGCGACCTGGACCAGGCCCCGGTCCAGGTGGCCATTACGACGGAGCGCCACGCGGGCGTACTCATGGTGCCGGTGACCGCGCTGCTGGCCAAGTCCGGCGGCGGCTACCAGGTACGGGTCGTGGCCGCGGGTGGGATCCGGTTGGTCGACGTGACCCCGGGGCTGTACGACGACACGGCCGGCACCGTCGAGGTCACCGGTGCGGGACTGGCCGAGGGCGTGACCGTGGAGGTGCCCGCGCCATGACAGCGGTCCTGGAACTGGCGCGGGCGACGAAGGTCTACCCCGGTACCCCTCCGGTGGAGTCGGTGCGCGGTGTCGACCTGACCGTCCACAGTGGAGAACTGGTCGCGGTGGTGGGTCCGTCCGGGTCCGGCAAGACCACCCTGCTCAACCTGGCCGCCGGCCTGGACCGGCCGACCGACGGCTCGGTACGCGTCGCCGGCCACGCGATCGAGCGACTGTCGGACCGGGAGCTGTCCGGACTGCGGGCTCACCACCTCGGGGTGGTGTTCCAGCGGTTCTTCCTGCTCGACCATCTGACCACTGTGGACAACGTGGCCACCGGGCTGCTCTACCGCGGCGTCCCGGCCGGGCAGCGCCGCACCGCGGCCCTGGCCGCCCTGGAACTGGTCGGCCTGGGGCACCGGACCGACCACCGCGCCGGACAGCTCTCCGGCGGGGAGAGCCAGCGTGTGGCCATCGCCCGCGCCATCGTCGGCCGGCCCGCTGTCGTGTTGGCCGACGAGCCCACAGGCAATCTCGACACCGGTACCGGCAGCGGCATCCTGCAACTGCTGCGGGATCTGCACGCGGGCGGTACCACGATCGTCGTCATCACGCACGACCCGCAGGTGGCCGCCGCGGCGCATCGGCGGGTCGAGATGCGCGACGGCCTGATCGTCGGGGGGCAGGAATGATCGAGCTGTCCCGGATGCGGGTCCTCGACCTGATGCCCACGGCCACGATCGGGCTGCGAACCCGACCGGTCCGAGCCGCGTTGTCGATCCTCGGTATCGCGATCGGCATCGCCGCGATCGTCGCGGTGCTCGGCATCACCCGGTCCAGCCAGTCCGATCTGCTGGCCCGCATCGACCGGCTCGGTACGAACCTGCTGACTGTCGTGAATGGACAGACCCTCGGCGGGGACGAGGCCGAGCTGCCCGGTACCGCCGCGATGACGATCGCCCGTACCGACGGGGTCGACCGGGTCGCGCCAACGGCCGAGCTGGACGGGGTGTCCGTGTACCGCACCGACCAGATTCCGGCGTACCGCACGAACGGGTTGACGGTACGCGCAGCGGATCCCAGCCTGCTGTCCACATTGGACGTCGAGCTGGCCCGCGGCACGTTCCTCGACGCCGCCACGGCCCGATACCCGACAGTCGTACTCGGTCACGACGCCGCGCAGCAGTTGGGCATCGCCGGGTTCGACGCGACCACCAGGATCTGGCTCGGCGGACGGTGGTTCGTGGTCATCGGCATCCTGCGACCCGTCGAGCTGGCACCGGAGATCGACTCCTCGGCGCTGATCGGGTTCCCGATGGCCGCAGAGTACGCA
Organism: Micromonosporaceae bacterium; assembly: GCA_035650075.1. Classification (GTDB taxonomy): domain Bacteria; phylum Actinomycetota; class Actinomycetes; order Mycobacteriales; family Micromonosporaceae; genus DASSUC01. Next base: position 10,936 of record DASRII010000139.1, read on the forward strand.
GGCCACGATGTGTCGCCCAGCCGCATCTACGTCCGTACCGAGGTCGACCGGACCGTGGTCGTCGCCGGGCTGCTCGCCCGCGCCGCCAACCCGCGGGAACCGCACACGGTAGCGGTCAGCCGGCCGTCCGACGCGCTCGTGGCCCGTCTCGCCGTCGCCGACGCCACCACGAGCCTGTTCCTCGGCCTCGGCGCGGTCGCCTTGCTCGTGGGCGCGATCGGCATCGCGAACACGATGGTGATCTCGGTGCTCGAGCGGCGTACCGAGATCGGCCTGCGCCGAGCCCTCGGTGCCGCCCGCCGCCACGTCGCCGCCCAGTTCCTCGGCGAGGCGCTGGTGCTGGCGCTCCTCGGCGGTACCGCCGGAGCCGTGCTCGGCACGGTCATCACGTACGCGGTGGCGGTCTACCGAGGATGGCGACCGATCGTGCCGGTCACCGCGCTGGCCGCCGCGCTCGCGGCCGCCCTCGTCATCGGTGCGCTCGCCGGGCTCTATCCCGCCCACCGCGCCGCCCGACTGTCCCCGACCGACGCCCTCCGCACCACCTGACGCCCAAGGAGTCAACCATGCGCAGAGCTTCGTTCCTGCTGGCCCTGGCCACGCTGGCCGGGTGCACCGCGAACGCCGGCGCGCCGCCGCCAGCCGCCCCGCAGGCGAGTTCACCCAGCCCGGCCGTTACCGGCGCGCCCGAGGTCGAGTTGCGGGCGGACGCGGTACGCGTCATCGCCACCGGGCTGCGGATCCCATGGGGCCTGGCCTTCCTGCCGGACGGCACCGCACTGGTCACCGAGCGGGGTAACCAGGTGCCCACCGGGATCCGGCCCACCACCCCCGGTTCCCGCGAGGTCATCGACACCAGCGGCGTGCCCCGGATCCTGTCCGTGACCCCGGCTGGAAAGGTCACCGAGGTTCAGCGGCTGTCCGAAGTGGACACTCGGATCGGCGAGGGCGGTCTGCTCGGCATCGCCGTGTCTCCGAACTACGCCACCGACCGGTGGGTGTACATCTACTACAGCGCCGCCACCGACAACCGGATCGCCCGGTTGCACCTGGGCGAGCCGCCGCAGCCGATCCTGACCGGCATCCCGGTGGCCGATCTGGAGGGCGCCCGTTACCACCAGGGCGGCCGGCTGGCGTTCGGCCCCGATGGCATGCTCTACGCGAGCGTCGGCGAGACGTTCGTGACCCGCGACATCGCCCAGGACCGGACCAACCTCGGCGGCAAGATACTGCGCATGACGCCCGAGGGCCGGCCGGCGCCGGGTAACCCGTTCCCCGACTCTCCTGTGTGGAGCTACGGCCATCGCAACGTCCAGGGTCTGGCGTGGGACCCAGCCGGCCGGATGTACGCCTCCGAGTTCGGGGCGGGCCTGTTCGACGAGCTGAACGTCATCCAGCCGGGCGCCAACTACGGGTGGCCCGCGGTCGAGGGGGCGAGTTCGGACACCCGGTTCGTCAACCCGCTCGTGTCGTGGACGCCGACCCGGATCGCCTCGCCCAGCGGCATCGCCGTGCTCGGCGACCACGTCTACCTCGCCTGCCTGGCCGGCCGGCGGATGTATCGGGTCAGCCTCGACGGCCGGACGGTCGAGGCACTGGTCGGCGACTACGGGCGGCTGCGCACGGTCGCTGTGGCGCCCGACGGGTCGCTGTGGGTCATGACGTCCAACCGCGACGGTCGCGGTACTCCCACCGGCGACGACGACCGCATCCTGCGCATCACGCCGCCCTGACGGGGGAAGGCGTCGGAGGAAACGTCGTACCTGTGCCGGAGAATGTCTGGCGTGATGGTGGGGATCGTGCCGGACGGGGTGGGTGGCGGTTGGTGCGCCCCCCTGTCCGACACGGGCCGGCCGGCCGGCGCGAGCTGGCACGCGGCGGACCTCGCCGGGGCCGTCGCGGAGGTCGAGCGGCGCGACCGGCCGCGGTGGGTGTGGCCGTCGACCGCGGCGATCTACCCGCCGCTGCTGCGGGCCGGCGTCCGCGTCGAGCGCTGCCACGACATCGAGCTGACCGAGGCGTTGCTGCTGGGGTATGTGGGGCGCTGGGGGGAGCCGCGCGGCCTCGCGGCCGCGGCGGCCAGGCTGGCCGGCCGGCCGGTGCCGCCGGACCTACCGGCCCGTCAGGCCGCGCCACCCGGCGACGCGCAAGGCGCGCTGTTCGAGACAGCGCTGGTCGAGGACTCGGCCGCCGACTCCGCGTCCCTTCAAGAGCTGATCGAGGTGTACGCCGACCAGCGCGCCCGCCTCGCCGAGGTGGCCGAGCCGGGCCGGTTCCGGCTGTTGGTGGCGACCGAGTCGGCGAGCGCGCTCGTGGCGGGCGAGATGGGTCACCACGGCCTGCCGTGGCGGGTGGACGTGCACACCGAGCTGCTGCGCGACCTGCTCGGCGAGCCGTCCCCGGTGGGCGGCCCGCCACGCCGGCTGGCCGAGCTGACCGCCGCGATCGGGGCCGCGCTCGGTGACGAGCGGCTGCACCCCGAGTCGCCGGCCGAGGTGGTGCGGGCGTTCACCCGGGTCGGCATCTCGCTGCCGAGTACGCGGGCCTGGGTGCTGCGCGGGATCGACCATCCGGCCGTGCCGTTGCTGCTCGAGTTCAAGGAGCTGTACCGCATCTGGACCGCGCACGGCTGGGCGTGGCGGGACCAGTGGATCCACAATGGACGGTTCCGGGCGGAGTACGTGCCGGCCGGTGTCGTGTCCGGCCGGTGGGCCAGCCGGGGCGGGGGAGCGCTGCAGATCCCGCGCGTGATCCGGCGGGCCGTGGTGGCCGATCCGGGCTGGGTGTTCGTGGTCGCCGACGCCGGTCAGCTCGAGCCGCGCATCCTGGCCGCGGTCTCCGGTGACGAGCGGCTGGCCGCCGCCGGGGCCAGCGGGGACCTCTACGCGGCGCTGGCTACCGATGCGTTCGATGGCGACCGAGCCAAGGCCAAGGTGGCGATGCTCGGGGCGATGTACGGCCAGACCGGTGGCAACGCCATCCCCGCCCTGGCGGCGCTGCGGCAGTTCTACCCGGTCGCGTGGGAGCTCGTCGAACAGGCCGCTCGCACCGGTGAGGAGGGCGGCGCGGTGCGCTCGTGGCTGGGCCGGACCAGTCCGGTGCCACGGGAGCCTCCGCAGGATGGCGCGTCGGCCCGGGCGAGGGGGCGGTTCACCCGCAACTTCGTCGTGCAGGCGACCGCGGCCGAGTGGGCCAACACGCTGCTGGCGACGTTGCGCGGGCTGATCCGCGATTACGAGGCGGAGCTGGTCTTCTTCCAGCACGACGAGGTGCTCGTGCACTGTCCGGCCGGCGGCGCCGACGACGTCGTCACGGCGGTTCACGAGGCCGGGGAACGGGCACGGGCGCTGCTGTTCGGCGAGACCCCGGTGCGCTTCCCGCTCGGAGTGTCCACAGTGGAGTGCTACGCGGACGCCAAGTAGTGGGAGTCAGGGGTCCAGCCGCGCCAGCTCGCCACGCAGCCGGTCGGCCTCCGGCAGCTCGAGGTCGACGTAGATGGCCAGCGCCTGGTGCCAGTGATCGCTGGCCTGTTCGGCGTCGCCGGTGTCGAGGGCGGCGTGGGCGATGCCGTCGAGCGCCCGGGCCTCTTCGGGGCGGTCGCCGTTCTCCCGGGCCAGGGTCAGCGCGGTACGGTGCCGGTCGAGCGCCGCGTGGGGTTCCTTGGCGGCGCGCAGGACTTCACCGAGGGCGTTGAGGGATTCGGTTTCCATGAACCGGTCTCCGATGTCGCGGACGACCGTGAGGCTCCGGTCGAGGTGGTGGGCGGCCGCGGGGTAGTCGCCCAGGTGCGCGTGCACCAGGCCGATCTCGCGCAGGGCCACGCCCTCGTTGCAACGGTCGAGCACTTCGCGGCCGATGGCCAGGCCGCGGTCGAGGTTGTCGAGCGCTTCGCGGTACGACCCGAGGCCCTGGCACGCCTCGCCGAGGCCGACCAGCGAGTGGCCTTCGAGCCGGCGGTCGCCGATCTCCCGAGCGGCGAGCACGGCTTCCTGCCAGTGCTCGGCCGCTTCGGCGTACCGGCCGAGCCGGCCGTAGAGGCTGCCGAGGTTGATCAGTAGCCGGATCTCGCCGTGCCGTGGACCGGTCTCCCGGCAGATCACGCGGACCCGTTGGTAGCGGTCGAGTGCCTCGGTGAACCGGCCCAGGCTCTCGTAGACCAGGCCGAGGTTGCCGACGGCGCGCATCTCGCCGATCCGGTCACCGGTGGCCCGGTGGCCGGTGGCCGCCTGCTGCAGGTGTTCGATCGCGTCGTGCGGCCGGCCGAGCCGCCAGTGCGTCAGGCCCAGGTTGGTCTGCGCGCTGGCCCGGCCCGGGTGGCCGTCGACCGTGGCGCGTACCGCGCTGGCGTGCACGGCCAGCGCCGCGGCGGGGTAGCCGTCGAGGTACCGGAACAGGATCTGGGACAGGCCGAGGCTGTGGTCGGGCCAGCCGTGTCCGGCGGCGTGGGTGCCGACCGCGACCAGGTTGGCCCGTTCCCGGTCCAGCCAGGCCCGCGCGGTCTCCGGCGCGCCGAGCGGCGGGGACGGGCCGGTCGGCGACGGGATGCGCGGGCGGATGTCGCGCTCCTCGGGGTAGGCCGTGTCCACCGCGACGGCGGCGGTACGCAGGTAGTGGTCCATCAGTCGGGTCACCGCCACGCGCGTCGCCTCCGCGGTCACGTCCGTGTGCGCTCGTTCGGCGGCGTACGCGCGCAGCAGGTC
>DASRII010000140.1:0-27277 GCA_035650075.1 Micromonosporaceae bacterium
GCACGATCCGCTGCGCAAGTTCGTGTGGTGCTTCCGCGTACGCGGTCACTCCCGCATCGTCCTCGCCGCGAGGGGAGTTGTCACGGTGGTTCCATCGATGGAATCACCGTGAAGTCTTCTTTGCCCTACGACGGGCCGGCGCTCTTCGCCCCGGCGGTCAGCGCGCCAACGATCCAGCCCACGAACAGGCCGTACGCCGATGCGACCGCGGCGGCATTGAACGCACCGAGTACCGAGGGATTCGAGACGATAAATGCCGTAATGAAAGCGGCCAGAGCCGATGCGAAGATCAAAGCCGCCCAGCCAAGGACGAAACCGCCGGCGCCGCCCACGACGGACCTGGCGGCGAAACCAAGGACAAGGGCAACGAATGCGATGAGAAGGACTGCGCGCAAGTCCTGGGCGAGCAGGTCCCGCATCGCCGCATTGGAGCCGTCCCGCGGTCCGACCGCCCATGCCGGCCAGCTGAGCTGCCGGAGGAACCAGCCCCACAACGAGTCGGACTTGGTGTGGTCGGCGATCCATTCGGTGACGGCCTGGTTGCCGAAGAGGAGTACGAGCGCGGCGGTCGCAATCACGCCAGCGCCGGTGACGGTGCGGGTTCTGGCCATGAGCGGAGGCTAGAGCCTGTCCGAGCGATGCGCACATCGACGTTAGTGGGATGGCGTGATCAGCCGGTTGACTGGTGTGCCGCAGCCCAGGCCAGGATTGCGTCCGCTGGCAACGTGTTGATCACCTTCGATGCGTCGACATCACATTGGACGGCGCGGAAGCATCCGTACGGCAGCCAGTCGAGCTGGCCAGGAGCGTGTGCATCGGTATCGATGGAGAACCGGCAGCCGGCTTCCAGAGCCTGCCGCAGCAGGCGTTTGGGAGGGTCGAGCCGGTCCGGTCGGCAATTGATTTCTATCGCTTTGTCCAACTCGGCACAGGCCGCGAAGACCGCTGCCGCATCGAAGTCGCTCTCTGGCCGGGTGCGCCCGGCCCGGTGCCCCCGGTCGCCTTCACCCGTCAGTCCAACGGCGGAGGCCGCCACCTTGCGGCCGGTACAGTGCCCGAGAATGTCCAGGTGCGGGTTGCCGATCGCGGTGAGCATCCGTTTTGTCATTACGTCCGCCGGGTCGCGCAGTCCACTATGGACGGAACCGACGACGATGTCGAGCTGGGCCAGCAGCTCCGGATCCTGGTCGAGCGAGCCGTCGGCGAGGATGTCCACCTCGATGCCGGTCAGGACTCGGAAGCCTTCGGGCAGCGCCGCGTTCAGCTCGGCAACCGCGGCGAGCTGCTGGCGCAACCGGGCCGGGGACAGTCCATTGGCGACGGTCAGCCGGGGCGAGTGGTCGGTCAGCACGATGTACTCGTGACCCAGCTCCACCGCGGCCAGCGCCATCTCCTCGATCGGTGAGCCGCCGTCGGACCAGTCGGAGTGCAGGTGGCAGTCGCCCTTCAGGGCGGCACGCAACGCGGTGGCCGCGTCGTCGGTGTCGACGCCCACGGTGGAGACCAGCCGGCGCAGGTACACGGGCTCCTCGCCGGCGAGTGACTCGGCCACGCACCGCGCCGTCACGTCGCCGACGCCCGGTACCTTGCGCAGCGTGCCATCGGCGACCCGTTGGGCCAGTTCGTCCGGACCGAGCTTGGCGATCGCGGCGGCGGCCGAGCGGAAGGCCCGGACCCGGTACGTGGCTTCGTTCGCGCGCTCCAGAAGGAATGCGATGCGGCGCAGATCGGCGACGGGGTCCCGGGTGCTCATTGCCGGCCTCGCTCCGCCGCGCCGCGGCGCTCCGCTTCGCTCATGGCCTCGACCCTACGCGCTGGCTAGCGTGGAGAGCGTGCACACGATCGACTGGGTCGACGGGTCCATCGAGATCATCGACCAGACCGCGCTGCCGTCCGCGGAGCGCCGAATAAGACTGTCCACAGTGGATGAGTTGGTCGACGCGATCGTCCGGTTGGCGGTGCGCGGTGCGCCGGCGCTCGGCGTCGCCGGAGCACTGGGCGTCGCCCTGGCGGCCCGCCGGTACCCCGCGGACCAGGAGGCGCTGGCCGACGCGGTACAGCGGATAGCCACCGCTCGGCCCACGGCGGTGAACCTGGCCCGGGGGGTACGCCGGGCGGCGGAGCGCCTGCCCGACGGGCCGGACGCGGTCCTGGCCGAGGCGCTCGCGTTGCACGCCGAAGAGGTGGCCGCGTCGAAGGCGATGGCGGTACGCGGGGCGGAGCTGATCGGCGAGCTGTGCGCCGTGCCGGCACCCCGGGTGCTCACCCACTGCAACACGGGCGGGCTGGCGACGGTGACCGGCGGTACCGCGCTGGGCGTCATCGCCGAGCTGCACCGTCGGGGCCGGCTCGGCGGGGTGGTGGCCAGCGAGACCCGCCCGCTGCTGCAGGGCGCCCGGCTGACCGCGTGGGAGCTTGGGCGGTTGGGCATCCCGTACCGCATCGCGGTCGACGGCGCCGGGCCGTTCCTCATGGCGCGCGGCGAGGTCGACGCGGTGGTGCTCGGTGCCGACCGGGTGTGCGCCAACGGAGACGTCGTCAACAAGGTCGGCACGTACGCGCACGCGCTCGGTGCCGCCCGCGCCGGCATCCCGTTCGTGGTGGTGGCTCCGGAGTCCACGGTGGACTCGTCGACGCCTACCGGCGCCGATGTCGAGATCGAGGACCGAGACGCAGCCGAGGTGCTGTCGTTCGGAGGTACGGACGTGGCACCCGGCGGTGCGGCGGCGGCCAACCCCGCCTTCGACGTGACACCCGCCGACCTGGTGACCGCGATCGTCACCGACCACCGAATAATCACCCCGCACTGACGGGAGAGGTCACGCCGGGCGGACCGCCGTGACCGACCGGCGGTCGGGTGCCACCGCGGTGACCCAGCCGCCGACGCGGCCGAGGCGCAGCAGGGTTTCGGCATCCGCGGGCAGATCCATCGACGAGCCGGGACGCGCCGGCCAGTGGACGCGGACCTGGTGCGCCGCCGCGAACCACGGCCGCAGCGCCGTGATCGGGTCGGCCGAGGTCAGCGCCTCCCGGGCCGCCTCGAGGGCGTCCGACATGCTGTCCAGCGCGGCCAGCAGCGCCGCCGCGTTGCCCCCGCACATCGCGGCGACCAGACTCGGATGGCTGGCGGCGACCCGCGTACCGTCCCGGAACGACCCGGCGCCGAGCGTGAGCGCGAGCGGATCGTCGGCGACCTCCGCGGCTACCGCGGCGGCGACCAGATGCGGCAGGTGGCTGACGGAAGCCACGGCACGGTCGTGCTCCTCGGCGGTAGCCGGTACGACGCGGGCGCCGAGGCTGGTGATCAGGACGGCCAGCTCGAGCCAGTCAGGGAGGCCGGTATCCGGCTCCAGGCACAGCACCCAGGCCGCGTCGGCGAAGAGCGCGGGATCGGACGCCTCGAACCCGGAGCGCTCCTTACCGGCCATCGGATGACCGCCGACGTACCCGGCCAGCCGCCCGTGCCCGCCCCGCAGTCGGGTGTCGACGAGTTCCCGTACCGCCCCCTTGACCGAGGTCACGTCGGTGACCAGCCCGGTGTACCCGACCGCGGCCAGCTCGTCGAAGACCGTGCCGACGGCCGGCAGCGGTACCGCTACCACGACCAGCTCGGCGTGCGCCACCGCGTCGGCCGGGTTGGCGGTGACCTGCCAGCGCCCGTCCGCTGGGGCGCGCGCGGCAGCCGTCCGCGCCGTGGCCCGGGTGATGGGGTCGGCGTCGTACCCGAGCACGCGGTGCCCGGCCCCGGCGAGCGCACGCAGCACCGAGCCGCCGATCAACCCGAGCCCGATGACCGCCACGTCCACGGCGCCGACTCTCCCACACCCGATGCGAAAGACGGCTACGGTGCATGCGTGAAGTCTCCCGTATTGTCCCTGAATGTTCTTCTAGTGGCGCTTGCCACCGTGCTCGGCCTCGCGGAGCCGGCGCGGGCCGCGGCCGTGGCCGGTACCCCCGATGCGACCGCGAGTTTCGACGGCGCTGTCCGGGCGATCGCCTACGCCGGCTCGACGGTCTATGTGGGTGGGGACTTCACGAAGGCGTACAGCGGCGGCCGGACGTACCCGCGCAGCCGGCTGGCCGCCATCGACGCGCGGACCGGCGCGCTGCTCGCCTGGGCGCCGGCGGCGGACGGCCGCGTACGTGGCCTCGTCGCGACGGGCTCGAGCGTGTTCGCGATCGGCGACTTCGGCTACGTGAACGGCGTACGCCGGGACAGCCTCGTCCGCCTGCGGAGCAGTGACGGTGCCGTGCTGAGCGGGTTCGCGCACGCGATCAACGGCGTACCGCACACGATCGGTGCCGGTAACGGCCGGCTCTACGTCGGCGGCAGCCTGACCGCCGTGGACGGCTACCCGCGGTCCGGCCTGGCCGCCTTCGACCTCAGCTCCGGCGCGCTCGACGGCGCTTGGCGACCCACCGCCGACGCCACCGTGCAGTCGCTGGCGGTCGCACCGGACCGGGTCTACCTCTCCGGTGACTTCCAGCAGATCAACGGCGTCAGCGGCAGTGCCCGGCTCGGTGCGGTCGACCCGGCGAACGGCGGATACGACGGGAGTTTCCGGCCCGAGGTCAGGTACGTCGCGCGGGGCATCGCGGTGTCGGCCGACGGCGTGTACGCCGCGCACGGCGGACCCGGGGGACGGCTGGTGTCCTACGACTTCGCGGGCGCCGCCCGCTGGACGATCACCACGGACGGCGACGGCCAGGCGGTAGCGGTTCTCGGCGATGTCGTTTATCTGGGCGGCCACTTCGACAATGTGTGCCGGTCGGCCCGTACCGGCAATCAAGGCTCCTGTGTGGACGGTTCGGAACGACGCGTGAAGATTGCCGCGATCAGCCCGGCCGGCCAACTGCTCGACTGGGCACCGCAGGCGAACGGCGTGGAGGGCGTGTTCGCCATCGCGACCACAGTGGACTTATGGAAGGTCGCGATCGGCGGCACTTTCACCACGGTCGGCGGCGCCAGCCGCCTCCGGTTCGCCCAGTTCAGTAGTTAGGCTAGCTGTGATGTCCTGGTCCGAGCCGATCCATCACGGGTACCCGAGCCGCCCGCCGTCCGGGCTGTTTCCGTCGCGGCCGTCGCGGCCGACCTACCGGGAGCCGCACCCGGTGCGCCCCGGCGCCGTGGCCGCCGGTCTCGGCGCGGGCACGCTATGGATGCTGTTGTTCGGGTTGCTCGGCACCGCATCGGTGCGCGCCTATGGCTGGTGGACGATCCTCGCCGGCGCGGTCGCCTGGGTCGTCACCGCGGTGCTGACCCGGTACGGCGATCGCGGTGTCGCCGTCGGCGCCGCGATCGCGGTCGCCTGCGCTTGGGCGGTCGCCGGCATCGTGCTTGTGGCGGCCTGGGTAGCAGGAGACGGCTGGGTCCTGTGGTGACACCGGTGCATGACCATGTGTCATTCATCAATCACGCCTGGTCACTCCCCTTGACGAACCGGTAAGAAGTAGGCACTCTCTGGCGCATGGGCCTGACGCTGCAGCGACTCGACCCCGAGCGGCACCGCCGTCGGTTGCAGCTGCTCGCGGAGCTTTCCGGTGCCAAAGCGGTCCGGGACCGAGTCCAGCCCCGCCGCCTGCGCACCGATCGCCTACGAGAGCTGATCGCCACCCGACGCCGGCTGGCCAGCTGACGCGTTTCGGGCATTGTGCGCCCCCGCTAGCCCTCACCCGATAGCGTCACGCTTGGGATGCGCGTATGGCCGTTGTCGATAGTGGGAGGATCGTGTCGTACTTCGCTGCAGCAGTGGCCCGCGAACCCGGAGGGTGGTCCGCCAGCGAGATCGACCTCACCGGAGCCGCCGATGTCGAGGAGGTAGCCGACCGGCTCCGCGACGTCGCGCCGGATGCTGAGGTGTCGTTGCTCTTCGTCGAGGCCGATGACCTCTACCTCGTCGTCATGCGGCTGGACCAGGGTGAAGACCTGCGGGTCTTCGGATCCGACTCGGTGTTTGCCGAGGAGTCCCGGCTCGGCGCCCTGCTGCTCGGCGACGTCGAGGCGCCGGCGCTCGAGCTCGACGACGCGGTGGCTCGACCCGCGAGCGCCGACGAGGACGACACCGGCACCGCGCCCGCCGAACCCGATGTCGACCCGATCGGCGACGCCGACCTGCTCGCCGACCTCGGCATGTCCTCGCACCGCCTGCTCTCGCTGTGCGCGCGGGAAGGCATGCTGCCGTCCGATGTCACGGCCGAGGTCTGCCAGGTGCTCGGCTGCGGCGACGAGGTCGAGGAACTGCGAGAGGCGTGACTTCGCGCCACGAGGCCTGGATGCGCCGCGCACTCGCCGTCGCTTCTTCCGGGAGTACCGCTGACGTACCGGTCGGAGCCGTGGTCTTCGACGCCGCCGGACAGGAATTGGCTGTCGGCTGCAACGAGCGGGAGCTGACCGGGGATCCCACCGCCCACGCCGAGATCCTGGCCCTGCGCCGAGCGGCGGCGGTACGTGGCACGTGGCGGCTCGCCGGCTGCACGCTCGTCGTGACCGTCGAGCCGTGCACGATGTGCGCGGGTGCCATCGTGCTCGCCCGGATCGCCACCGTCGTCTTCGGTGCCTGGGAACCCAAGACCGGTGCGGTGGGCTCGCTCTGGGACGTCGTGCGCGACCGGCGCCTCAACCACCGCCCCGAGGTGCATTCGGGCGTGCTCGAATCCGAATGCGCCGCCCTGCTCGAGCGTTTCTTCGACTCCCACCGGTCCGGCTAGGCCGCCACGCGCAGCAGGGTGCTGGCGACCTCGCGGGCGGCCTGCGTCCACGGGGACGGGCGGCCGGTCGACGGGTCCAGCTTGACGATCGCCCGGTGGCCCTCGGCGTACACAGTGGACCGATCCGAAGACAGGAAGCGGAAGCCGTACACACCGCTGGACTCGCCCAGCCGGTCGAGCCAGAAGTCGACGAGCACGTCACCGGTACCGCGGATCGGGGCGAGGTAGGCGATGCTGAACTCGCGGACCGCGTGGACCACGTCGGGAGTCGTCGGGCGACCGTTCGAGAACGAATGGCCGCGCGCCGCCCAGTACGCGGACAGTGCCCGTTCCAGCAGCACCGCGTATCTCGCGTTGTGGACAATGCCCATCGGGTCCAGGTCGTCGAAGTGAACGGTCGCGGTCTCGGTCGGCATGACTCAGACCTCCGGTAGCAGGGACGGGTCGGTACACAGGGCGCGCAGCCGGTCGAGCACGGCGCGCCGGGCGAAGTCGTAGGCGGTGGCCGGAGAGAGCAGCCGGGACTGCAGGACGGCGACCAGGCCGAGCGCCTCGATCTCGAAGGCCAGCCGCCGCACGTCTACGTCGTCCCGCAGCTCGCCGACCTCGACCGCCTCGCGGGCCAGCCGTTCGAGCAGGTCGAGCCACTCGCTGAACACCACGGCCAGCCGGTCGTGCACCAGGCCCGCCCGGGCGTTGTACTCGAACTCGGCGTTGGCGAAGAAGCATCCGCCGGGCAGCACCTCGGTTTCGTAGAACCGCAGGCGACTGGTGTGCAGCGCCCACAGGCGGCGTACCCCGCGCGGCTCGTGCAGGGCCGGAGCGAGGATCTTCTCGGCCCACTGCTCGCGAGCGCGGTCGATCGTGGCGAGCTGCAGCTCCTCCTTGGAGGTCCAGTGCGCGAACAGCCCGGACTTGCTCACCCCGAGCCGCTCGGCGAGCTGGCCGAGCGACAACCCGTCGAGCCCCACCTCGGTAGCGAGGACGACGGCGGCATCGAGCACCGCACGGCGGGTGCGTTCGCCGCGGACGAGTCGGCCATCCACAGACATGTCCACAGCCTACAACAAAAAGACCGACCGGTCGTTAATTTTGTGTGGACGGCAGTGTGACCTTGACCATGAGGCCGCCGCCCTCCCGCGGAGACGCCACGGCCTCGCCGCCGTGCGCCCGGGCTACCGAGCGGACGATCGACAGCCCGAGCCCGGTGCCCTTGGCGGAGCCCACCCGGTCGTTCAGCCGCCGGAAGGGCTCGAACAGCCCCGACACCTCGTACGCCGTCACCACCGGCCCGGTGTTGGCCACCACCAGCTCCACTGTGGACCCCGCTACGCGCGTCTCGACGGACACCCAACCGTCCCGAGCGTTGTATTGCACCGCGTTCTGCAGGAGGTTGAGCGCGAGGCGTTCCAGCAGGACCGGATCGCCGACGGTCGGAGCCGGTACAACAGTCGCCACGACCTCCACGCCCGCGGCCGTGGCGTCCGCGCGGACCTGTTCCACGACGTGGGTGGTCAGCTCCGACAGGTCGAGCGGGGTACGCCCCGGCGGCGCGCTCTCCGATCGGGCCAAGGTCAGGAGCCCGTCGATCAGCCGTTCGTGCCGGCCGTTGACCTCGAGCAGTGTGTCGCCGAGCTGGCGCAGGTCGGTGGACGCGTCCTGCCGGCCGAGGGCTACCTCGAGCAGCGTGCGGTTGATGGCCAGCGGTGTACGCAGCTCGTGTGACGCGTTCGCCACGAACCGGCGCTGCCCGTCGAATGACCGGTCCAGCCGCTCGAGCATGTCGTCGAAGGTGTCGGCGAGCCGCTTGATCTCGTCCTGCGGGCCGCGCAACGCGATCCGCTCGTGCAGGTGCCGGTCGGCCTCGGGAGCCGCGACGATGCGGCCGGCGGTCTCGGTGATCTGCTGAACCGGACGCAGTGCGCGGCCGGCGAGCAGCCACCCGGCGCCGATCGAGGCGATCCCGACCACGCCCAGCGCGATGCCACCCTGGGTCAGCAGGGAGTTCAGGGCGTCGTTGCGGACCCGCTCGCGCTCGACAAAAATGCGCTCGCGGATCTGGTCCAACGTGTCCGGGTCGACATTTGGCGGCCGCCCCGCGTCGAAGACCACGGCGCCGCCTTCCATCCGCGGCCCGACGCGGTCGAGCCGCTCCGCCATCAGCAGGTAGGTGACGAGCAGCAGCACACCGCCGGCGAGAAAGAAGAGTCCACTGTAGACCGCGGTCAGCCGGACCCGGATCGTCCAATGTCGACGGATAAAGGCAATCATTCGACCTGGTACCCCACTCCCGGCACGGTCTGCACCACCTGCGGCTCGCCGAGCTTGCGCCGCAGGGTCATCACGGTCACCCGTACCACGTTCGTGAACGGGTCGATGTGCTCGTCCCACGCCTTCTCCAGCAGCTGTTCGACGGAGACCACCGCGCCGTCGGCGCGCAGCAGCTCCTCCAGCACCGCGAACTCCTTGCGGGACAACGGGACGAAGTGGCCGTCGCGGTACACCTCTCGCCGCGCCGGGTCGAGCCGGATGCCGGCGCGTTCGAGGACGGGCGGCGCGGCGGGGCGGGCGCGCCGGCCGAGCGCCCGTACCCGGGCGACCAGCTCCACGAACGCGAACGGCTTTGGCAGGTAGTCGTCCGCACCCAGGCCCAGCCCGGAGACCCGGTCGGCCACCTCGGCCGCCGCGGTGAGCATGAGCACCCGCGTCTCCACACCGGACTCGACGACCGCCCGGCAGACGTCGTCACCGTGAACGATCGGCAGATCCCGGTCGAGCACGAGCACGTCGTACTCGTGCACACCCAACCGCTCGAGCGCCGCGTCACCGTCGTAGACCACGTCGACGGCCAGCGCTTCGCGCCGCAGCCCTTCCGCGATCGCGTCGGCGAGCAGCTCCTCGTCCTCGACCACCAGCACACGCACGTTCCCATCGTCACAAACCGCGAGATAAGGCCGACGTAAGGCCTCACGTTGATGCCGGCCTTATGCCCCATCCCGTGAGATACCCCCATGACCAGAGGCAGATTCGGACTGTTAGCCCTGGCGCCGCTGTTCCTCCTCGGCATCGCCGCCTGTAAGGGCGCCGCCGCGGACGACGGCATCGCCACCGTGGGCGGACCCAACGGGGTGGCCGCGTCCCAGGCCGCGCTCACCGACGAGGAGAAGCTGCGTCAGTTCGCGCAGTGCATGCGGGACAACGGCGTGGACATGCCGGATCCCCAAACCGATGGTGGTGGCCGGATCCGTATCGACCGCGGGCAGCTCGGCGATGTCGACCGAGACAAGGCGATGGCCGCCATGGAGAAGTGCCGCCACCTGATGCCCAACGGCGGAGCGCGGCCCCAGCTGTCCGCCGAGGATCAGGAGAAACTGCGCCAGTTCGCCCAGTGCATGCGGGACAACGGCGTACCGGACTTCCCCGACCCCGACCCCAATGCCGGCGGTATCGCCATCATGGGCGGCGGACCCGGCGGCCGGCTCAACCCCGACGATCCCGCGGTCCAGAAGGCCATGGAGACGTGCCAGGACAAGCTGCCCGACATCCGACGCGGTGGACCGTCCCCCGGAGGCACGAGCGGATGAGCTTGTCTAAATCTCGGCGCGTCCGCGGCGTGGTGGTCGCGGGCGCCGCCGTGGCGGTGGTGGCTGCCGCGGCCGCGGCCTCACTCGGCTTCGGCGGAGACAACGAAGGTACGGCGGCCCGCAGCGACCTTCCACCGGCGCTCGGGGAGGTGACCCGGGCGACCCTCGTGGACTACGAGACGGTCAGTGGTGAGCTGGGGTACGGGGACGCGACGGCGCTTGCGGCCAAGGGCGGCGGCACGGTGACGTGGCTGCCGGCGCTGGGCGCGACGGTCAAACGCGGGCAACAGCTCTGGCGTGCCGACGACGAGCCGGTGGTGCTGCTCTACGGCGCGCTGCCCATGTACCGGCCACTCGCCTCCGGGGTCGAGGGCGCAGATGTCAAGCAGTTCGAGGAGAACCTGAAGGCACTGGGCTACACGGGGTTCACTGTGGACGATTCGTTCTCGTCGTCCACCGCGTCGGCGGTACGGGACTGGCAGGAGGATCTCGGCCTCGCCGAGACCGGACGGGTCGAGCCGGCCCAGGTGGTGTACGCCGCCCGCGAGGTCCGGGTGTCCGCGCTGACGGCTCACGTCGGTGACGCGGCGGCCGGCCCGATCCTCAGCTACACGGGCAGCACCCGGCTGATCACCATCGACCTCGCGGTCGACGACCAGCGGTTGGCGACCAAGGGCGCCACGGCCACCGTGACGCTCCCGAACGGGTCCACTGTGGAGGGTTTGGTAGCCAGCGTCGGTACCGTCGCCACCGCCGCCTCCAACGGGAACGGGCAGGACCAGACGGCGACCGAGTCCACGATCGAGGTGGTCGTTACGGTCGCCGACCAGAAGGCGCTCGGCACCCTGGAGCAGGGTCCGGTCGACATCCAGCTCGTTGCCGAGCGGCGGGAGAACGTGCTGACCGTACCGGTCGCGGCGCTCGTGGCGCTGCGCGAAGGCGGGTACGGCGTCCAGGTGGTCGAGGGTTCCTCCGCGCGGTACGTGGCCGTCGAAGTCGGCATGTTCGCCAACGGCCGGGTCGAGGTACGGGGCGCGGGTCTGGCCCAAGGTACGCAGGTGGGGATCCCGAAGTGAGCGCAGCGGAGCGCCGCGGCGCCTGGACTGAGGCGACACTCCGGCCGTCAGGCCGTGGTGTGGCGCCGAGGGAAGGCGGCGCACAGGGCGCGCAGCGGAGCGAAGACCGGCAGAGCGTCGTCGTGCTGGCGGACGCCGCGAAGACGTACCCCGGCGGCGTGACCGCGCTCGACGGTGTGTCGCTGTCGGTCGAGTACGGCGAGATGGCCGCGATCGTCGGCCCCTCGGGCTCCGGCAAGTCCACGATGCTGCACCTGATCGGTACGCTCGACCGGCCGAGCGGGGGACAGGTCTATGTGGACGGTCACGACGTGGCCGCGCTGTCCGATCGGGAGGTCTCCGCGCTGCGCGCCAGACGGATCGGGTTCGTGTTCCAGCAGTTCCACCTCGCCGGCGGAGTGTCCGCTGTGGACAATGTGGCGGACGGTCTGCTCTACGCCGGAGTCGGCCTGCGCGAGCGGCGGACCCGGGCGGCCGAAGCGCTGGACCGGGTCGGCCTGGCTCACCGGCTGGACCACGAGCCCCACGAGCTGTCCGGTGGCGAGAAGCAGCGGGTCGCGATCGCCCGCGCACTGGTCGGTGGGCCGGCGCTGCTGCTGGCCGACGAGCCGACCGGCAATCTGGACTCGGTGTCCGGCGCCGCCGTCCTCGAAGTCCTGCGGGCGCTGCACGAACAGGGGACGACCGTGCTGGTGATCACCCACGACCGGCAGATCGCGGAGAGCCTGCCGCGCCAGGTGTCGATGCGGGACGGCCGGATCGTCGGAGACTCGTCATGAACCGCCTCGTGCCGGCCCGACTGCGGCTCGTCGACGTGGCCCGCGTCGGGGGAGCGGGGCTGCGCGCCCGCCCACTACGGGTGTTCCTGTCGGCACTCGGTATCGCGATCGGCATCGCCGCGATGATCTCCGTTGTGGGAATCTCCACGTCCAGCCGCGCCGAGCTGGAGCGCACACTCGACCGGCTCGGTACCAATCTGCTGACCGTGTCGCCCGGTACCCGGATGTTCGGTGGCGAGGCGGCCACCCTGCCCGACGAGTCGGTCGACATGATCGGCCGGATCGGGCCGGTGACCTCTGTTTCGGCGACCGGCAACGTGACCGACGCTCGCGTGTACCGCAACGACCACATCCCGAGCGGGCAGAGCGGCGGGATCGCGGTACGGGCCGCACGGGTGGATCTCCCGGCGACCGTGGGAGCCACGATTGCCTCCGGTGCGTGGCTGAACGAGGTGACCGCGAAGTACCCGGCTGTTGTCCTGGGCGGCAAGGCAGCCGACCGGCTCGGCGTCGGGGCGGCCGGCCCGGACACGCAGGTACTGCTCGGCGGCGAATGGTTCACCGTCATCGGGATCCTTGACCCGGTACCGCTGGCTCCCGAGCTGGACACCTCCGCGCTGGTGGGCTGGGCCGCCGCGGAGTCCTATCTGGACTTCGACGGGCATCCGACCACTGTGTACACCCGATCGCGCGAGGAGTCGGTCACCGCGGTCCGTACCGTCCTCGCGGCCACGGCCAACCCCGAACAGCCGGACGAGGTCGAGGTATCCCGGCCCTCCGACGCGCTGGCCGCGGCGCAGGCTACCGACCGTACGTTCTCGGCGCTGCTGCTGGGACTGGGCGGGGTGGCGTTGCTCGTCGGCGGCGTCGGGGTGGCGAACACGATGGTGATCTCGGTGCTCGAACGCCGAGCCGAGATCGGGCTGCGCCGCTCGCTCGGCGCCACCCGTGGCCAGATCCGCGCCCAGTTCCTCACCGAGTCCCAGCTACTCGCCGGGCTCGGCGGCGCGGGCGGGGTGCTGCTCGGAGTAGCGGTCACCTCCGTGTACGCCAGCAGTCAAGGCTGGCCGACCGTCGTACCCGCATGGGCCACCATCGGCGGCGTGGCCGCGACCCTCGTCATCGGCGCCGTAGCCGGCCTCTACCCCGCGATCCGCGCCGCCCGCCTGTCCCCGACGGAGGCGCTCGCGACACCGTGACCCCCTCTCCCGTCGATCAAGGACTTGTGCACGTGGTTCGATCTCCGATTCATGTGCACAAGTCCTTGATCAACGGCTCGCTTAGTGCGGTGGGCCGGCCTCGATCTCGCGCCGGAACCTGGCCAGCCAGTCGCCGTCCGGCGATTCCGGGCCGGCCACCAACCAGGTCGCGCCGGCGGCCGCATAGTCGGCGGCCGACGCCGCCCCGTCGTCGATCAGCGCGATGTCCCGGCCCGGCCCGATGGCCCGCCGGACCTCGGCGACCTGATCGAGGGTCAGCCCGCCGGTCGCGTCACGGCCAAGCGCGAAGACACCGTCGTACCGCGCGGCGCGGGCCAACGGGCGCCGGTGTGGCCAGGTGGCAGCGACCCAGATCGGCGGGCGCGGTCGCTGGACACTCGCGGGCGTCAGTCTCGCCCGGACGTGGAACAGCGGCCCGTCGTGGGTGACCTCGTCGCCGCGCAGGAACTGGTCCAGCAGGACGAGCGACTCGTCGAGAGCCTCGCCGCGAGCGCGCGGATCGGCCGACTCGCCGAACGATGTGAACTCCTCTTTCGGTACCCCCAGACCGACGCCGACCACGACGCGGCCGGCGCTGAGGTGATCGAGCGTGCTGATCTCCTTGGCCAGCTTCCACGGCCGGCGCCTGGCCAGCGGGGTGACCATCGCACCGAGCCGGATCCGGCTGGTGGCCGTCGCGATGCCGCCGAGCACGACCCACGGGTCATGCAGCGGCATGCCGTCCGCGATGTAAATGTGGTCCCACAGGAAGAAGGCGTCCCAGCCCGCGGCCTCGGCGGCGCGCGCACAGTCGATCAGGTCGGCCGGAGTGCCGCCCGGTGGGATGGAAACGGCGTACCGCATGCCCGCATGTCTACCGTGAGCCTCCGACAGTTCTACGTCTCGATCGCGGCGTCGAGTGCGATCTCGACCATCTGGGAGAACGTCTGCTCGCGCTCCTCCGCCGTGGTGTGCTCGCCGGTCTTGATGTGGTCGCTGACCGTCAGGATCGTCAACGCCCGTGCGCGGAACTTCGCCGCGATTGTGTAGAGCGCCGCGGACTCCATCTCGACAGCCAGCACGCCGTACTCGGCCAGCGTGTCGTAGAGGTCCGGCCGGTCGGTGTAGAAGGCGTCCGCCGCGAAGATCGGGCCGACGTGCAGCACGACGCCGCGCCGTGCGGCCGCGTCGACGGCGGCACGCAGCAAACCGAAGTCGGCTACCGGGGCGTAGTCGATGAGCCCGTCGAAGCGGACCCGGTTCATCGCCGAGTCGGTCGACGAGCCGATGGCGGCTACGACGTCCCGCAGTTGGAGGTCGGTGGTCAGCGCACCGCAGGAGCCGACCCGGATGAGCATGCGGACGCCGTACTCGCTCAGCAGCTCGTGGGCGTAGATGGCGGCCGAGGGCATGCCCATACCGGAACCCTGTACCGAGATCGGGGTGCCCTGGTACGTGCCGGTGTAGCCGAGCATGTTCCGCACCGTGGAGTAGCACTTGGCGTCCTGCAGGTAGTGCTCCGCGATCCACTTCGCCCGTAGCGGGTCACCCGGCAGCAGGACCCGCTCGGCAATCTCCCCTGGCTTGGCGCCGATGTGCGTGCTCATGGGGAAGATCCTGCCAGGCGAGCCGTCGGGTACGCTTCTCGGCGGTGGTGTGTCCGAGTGGCCTAAGGAGCACGCCTCGAAAGCGTGTGAGGGGGTGACTCCTCCCGGGGTTCGAATCCCCGCGCCACCGCTCCTGACTGACCAACACAGACAATGGGCCCGGCCAGTGGCACCTGCCTGCCTGAGCTTGCGGTTGTCAATAGGCTGTCGCCGGCACTCATCATCCCTGGCCGGCTCGTCGGTTCGTCGGTTCACACACCGCGGGTTGTCGGTTGCGCCGGACGGCGAGCGCGGCGAGCGGACACGCCCACCGGTGCAGTACACCGCCGGCCAGTCGTTGACGCCAGCTGCCGAACGCCACTGTGGACTCTCGCCGCGCCGTCAGCACGCTCAGCCCGAACAGCGCCTCGGCGTACGGAACGTACGACGCATGCCTGCTCCCGTTTCGACGAGCATCGAAGGGAGTGTTCCCTCGGCCGCGGCGACGCCGATACTCGCAACACGCGGCACACCGCGGAATTGGTCGCGACTGTCGTATCGGCCGGCTGGACGCCCCTCGCGCAGTACAGACTTCATTTTCGGCGACGCGCTGGACTTCATCGCGTGTGTATTAGGTGACGCGGCTGGCTGGCTGGTCCGGAGCGACCGGCCCGTCGTTGTTCACTTCCGTCACAGAGTGCGGCATATCGCCTCCGCCTGCCGCTGTTCCCGGCAAGACTGAAATCCGGTGACGTGGCTGGAGGTTGACATGCCAGCGCGGTGGAGGTCGGGTCTCGCGGCTGCCATCCTGGTCGGTCTCTGTGCGGGCTGCGGCGAGCGCCAGGCCGGTACGGGAGTCCCCAGCCCACCGGCCACCACGACACCCGCTCCCGAACAGCCGGGTGCCCCGGGAGCGCCGGGCAACCGGGATCAGAACAACCGAGCACCCGGCAGTCCGATCAAGATACCGGCGGTGACCGAGCGCGGGGTATCGATGACCGAGGTGCGCCCGAGGATCAAACAACGGTTCATCCAGGCCTGCGGCGACGGTACGGTCTGCGTCACGCTGGTGGAGAGGCCCGGCGACCCCGACCCCGAGATCACCCAATGTGAGTTCTCCCACCTGAACAAGCCGGCGGGCGAATTGGTGCCCCGGTACAGCGAAGTGGTGATCGTGACCGGGCTCCAGCCATGCGACACACCGGCGAGTCCCCCCACCCAGGCACCGCCGACCGAGCAGCCGTACACCGAGGAACCGCAGACCGAGGAACCACAAACCGACGAGCCACAGACCGACGAGCCAGCCGAAGAACCGGCAGATCCCGGCGAGCCGGAACCCGACGAGACCGAGTAGCGACGGTGACCGGTGAGCCGGCCGGAGTCGGGGACGAGACAGGCCCCACGTCCGCCCTGCCGCGGGTGTTGCGGATCTTCGGCACGATCATCGCGCCCACCACGTTGCTCACCGCGGTCTGCTACTACTTCGGCTGGATGTTCTCCTACTGGTTCTTCGACTACTTCGGGGTCAACTCGACGCTGCTCGGCCTGGCTCCCTCCGACTACCTGATCCGGGCGGTCGACGGCCTGTTCGTACCGATGACCGTATTGGGCTGCATCAGCCTCCTGGCGTTGTGGGGCCACGTCCTGCTGCGCACGCACATAGCCGGTCCGCGGAGACACCTGCTCCGCGTCCTCGTACCGCTCATCGCGGTCGTGGGCCTTGTGCTCGCATTCGCCGGGCTGGCAAGCGTGTTCACCACGACCGTGCTCACTCGTCACCTAGCGGCGGCGCCGATCAGTCTCGCCGTGGGAGTACTCCTGCTCGAGTACGCGGTGACCCTCCGACGCACCCACAACACGACGGCGTGGACGGCGGTCGCGGAGTGGGCCGCCTTGTTCGTCCTCGTAGGGGTCAGCCTGTTCTGGGCGGCGACCGACTACGCGGGTGCGGTCGGCCGGACGCGGGCGTATCAGTTCGCGCGGGAGCTGCCGACCTACCCCGAAACCATTCTCTACAGTAGACAGAGCCTCAGCCTGCGCATGCCCGGCGTACAGGAGATGCGTTGCCAGGCCGTCGACGCCGCCTACCGGTTCCGGTACGACGGCCTGAAGCTCGTCCTGCAGTCCGGCGGCCAGTACCTGCTGCTCCCCGAGCAGTGGACTCCAGCCGACGGCGCCGCCGTGCTGCTGCCTCGCGACAACTCGCTGCGGCTGGAGTTCACCCGGGCCGGCGCGCCGACCCCGAAAGCGTGCTGAGGGCTAGCAGGAGCCGAAGCCCGTTTCGAAGAGCCGCCGGACGTGCGTCTCGTACCCGGCAATGGTCTTCTGTACGGTCTTGCCGTCGTGCAGGAACAGGTATGCGCGATCGCCATTGCGGACGAGCAGACCGGGGAAGGTGTACGAGCCCGCCGGCGGGGTCAGGTCGACCTCGGTCGAGTACCGCTTGCGGACCTCGGAGACCGGGGTGCCCACCATGACGCCTTCCGGGGTGGCGAGTGGCGGATTGAACCACATCATCACCAGTACGCCGTCCGCGAAGACCGGGCTCGCCTGGGGGATGTCGGTGAACCGGGGGCCGCAACCCTGGTTGCTCACGTTGACGAAGCCCTGCGCGGTGAGGTCCGTGACCTTGTGGCCGAACCTGATATTCCGCAGGCCGTCGAAGTGGACCACCTGAGGCCCGTACGACGTGGCTGGCTTCGGCGCGTTCGCGGCCACCTGCTTCGGCTCCGCGCCGAGACTGGCGCAGCCGGCGAGCAGAGCGCCGGTCAGCAACGTCACGGCCAGCGTGGTGATGTGTTGGTTCCTTCTCATGTCGCCTCCTTCCCGGATTCCCGGACCCGAGCGTAGCTCACAGTTTTTGAACGCCTACGTTCGGTAACTCCACCGGGGACACGTTAGCGAGGCTCCTGTGACTAGCGTGGCTGGTGCGACATTCGCGAGAGCGGAGGATACGAGATTCGAACTCGTGAGGGGTTTCCCCCAACACGCTTTCCAAGCGTGCGCCCTAGGCCTCTAGGCGAATCCTCCGCGCGTCAGGATACCCAAGGCGTCGCAGACAGTACGACCGGGTACAGTTGGCGACGCCCCTCGTGCGGCGTACACCTCGTGAACCTCCCCAGGGCCGGAAGGCAGCAAGGATAAGCGGGCTCTGACGGGTGCACGGGGGGCCTAACTATGTCTCACCGGCGTGAGAGGCTGGAGCCCGCGTGAGGAGGTGAGGCGAAGGTGGCGCTGGCGCTGTACCGCAAGTACCGGCCGCGGACGTTCGCCGAGGTGATCGGCCAGGAGCACGTCACCGAGCCGCTCAGCCAGGCGCTGCGCAGCGGACGGCTGCACCATGCGTACCTGTTCTCCGGGCCACGCGGCTGCGGCAAGACGTCCAGTGCCCGCATCCTGGCCCGCTCGCTCAACTGCGAGAAGGGTCCGACACCGGATCCGTGCGGCGAGTGCGAGTCGTGCCGGAGCCTGGCCCCCGACGGTCTGGGGTCGATCGACGTCATCGAGATCGACGCGGCGAGCCACGGCGGCGTGGACGACGCCCGCGACCTGCGGGAGCGCGCCTTCTTCGCACCGGTCGCGAGCCGGTACAAGGTGTACGTCATCGACGAGGCGCACATGGTCTCGACGCAGGGCTTCAACGCCCTACTCAAGCTCGTCGAGGAGCCGCCGGAGTACGTCAAGTTCGTCTTCGCCACCACCGAGCCCGAGAAGGTCCTCGGCACGATCAAGTCGCGGACCCACCACTACCCCTTCCGGCTGATTCCCCCCGGGGTGCTCCGGCCGTACCTGGAGGAGCTGTGCGCCCGCGAGGAGGTGGCCGTCGAGCCGGCGGTCTTCCCGCTCGTGGTGCGCGCCGGGGGTGGCAGTGCCCGGGACTCGCTGTCCGTGCTCGATCAGCTGATCGCGGGAGCGGGGCCGGAGGGGGTCAGGTACTCCCGCGCGGTCGCCCTGCTCGGCGTGACCGACGTCGCGCTCATCGATGAGATGTGTGACGCGCTGGCCGCCGGTGACGGGGCGGCGGCGTACGCGACGATCGACCGGGTCGCGGAAGCGGGTCACGAGCCGCGCCGGTTCGCCTCCGACCTGCTCGAGCGGCTGCGCGACCTGATCGTGCTGCAGCAGGTGCCGGACGCGGTGAGCAAGGGACTGCTCGACGCGCCCACCGACCAGCTCGACCGGATGTCCACCCAGGCTGCCCGGTTCGGCCCGGCGTCGCTGTCCCGTATGGCCGACATTGTCCACAATGGACTCGTGGAGATGCGCGGTACCACCGCACCCCGGCTGTTGCTCGAGCTGGTGACCGCACGCATGTTGCTGCCCGGCGCCGACGACTCGGCCGGCGCCCTGCTACACCGCCTCGAGCGGATGGAACGCCGCCTCGGCGCCGCGCCGAGCGCCCCGGAGCCCGCCAGCACGGAGGATGTCAGCCACGAGCCCGCGCGTAGCGAGCCGGCTCCCGTGGTCGAGACCCGACCCGAACCACCGGCCGCACCGAGCGAGCCACCGACCCCTCCGCCCGTGTCGGGTGCGATCGACGCATCGGCCGTGAGACGGGTGTGGGACGAAGTGCTGTCGATCGTGGCGCGCAAGAGCAAGCGCATCGCCGCCCTCGCGCGCGACGCGACGGTCCGCGACGTCGAGGGCAACACCGTCGTACTGGTACTCCGCCACCAGGTGCACGCTGAGATGCTGGCCGCCACACCAGATCTGCTGGTGGAGGCGATGTACGAAGTGTTCGGCGGTAGCTGGCAGATCCGCTGCACGTTCGGCGGCGACCAGCGGGGGAGCACGCCCGCACTCGTACCGCCCCAGGGCCGGACCCCGGACCCGGTACCGCCGGCGGAGACCGACACCGAGTGGCCTACTCCGGCGCGGCCAGGTGAACCCGAGCCCGAGGCCATTGCGCCGCCCAAGAAGAAGGCCCCCGCCGCTCGGAAGAGTAAGGCCGCGGGTCGGGCCGGCACGCGTACCCAGGCAGCACCCGAGCCCGCCCCCGACGGACCTGGACAGGATCTCTATGAAGGCTTCGACCCCGGCGACGAGCCGGTGGACGAGGACGGGACAGCCTCGGCCAGGCAGACGAGTGAGCAGCAGGCACTGACCCTGCTGCAGGAGGCGTTCGACGCCGAGAAGATCGGTGAGGTGGACCACCGGTAGGCTCAGGCGCGAGACATCCGTCGACGAGGGAGTACGCGGTGGCTGGCCAGCCGAACCTGGCGAACATCATGAAGCTGCAGCAGCAGCTCCTTGCTGCGCAGGCCGAGCTTGCCGAGACGGAGGTGACCGGAACGGCGGGCGGTGGTCTGGTGACCGCGACCGTGACCGGCAGCGGGGAGATCCGGGCGATAAAGATCGACCAGAAGGCGGTCGACCCGGACGACGTGGAGACGCTCGAGGATCTGGTGCTCGCCGCGATCCACAACGCCGTCGAGGAAGCCCGCAAACTGGCCGAGGAGAAGATGGGCCCGCTCACCGCCGGCCTGTCCGGCCTCGGTTTGCCCGGCATGTAGCAGAACGCAAATGTACGAAGGCGCGATCCAGGATCTGATCGACGAGCTGGGCCGGCTGCCCGGCGTCGGTCCGAAGAGCGCGCAGCGCATCGCGTTCCACGTCCTGTCGGCGGACCCGGCGGACGTCAAGCGGCTCGCCGCCGCGCTGCAGCGGGTCAAGGAACAGGTCCGGTTCTGTACCACGTGCTACAACGTGGCGGAGTCCGAGCAATGCCGGATCTGTCGCGATCCGCGGCGGGGCGAGGACGTGCTGTGCGTCGTCGAGGAGCCCAAGGACGTCGTCGCGATCGAGAAGACTGGCGAGTTCCGCGGTCGGTACCACGTCCTCGGCGGCGCGATCAACCCGCTGGAAGGCGTCGGTCCGGACAACCTGCGCATCCGTGAACTGTTGACCCGGTTGAGCAGCGGAACGATCAAGGAGCTGATCCTCGCCACCGACCCGAACACCGAGGGCGAGGCGACCGCGACGTACCTTGCGCTGATGGTCAAGCCCATGGGGATCACCGTCACGCGACTGGCGAGCGGGTTGCCAGTCGGCGGCGACCTCGAATACGCCGATGAGATTACGCTCGGCCGGGCATTTGAGGGACGACGCGCCATCTGAAATCCTGGCGCCGGCCTTCGCCGGCGCGAGCCCGGGCCCTTTAGGTGCCGCCTTCCCTCGTCGCTGCGCTCCTCAGTCCAGACGGCACCGGCCCCGGTCTAACGCGGAAATGTTGCGGCGCCCGCGTGGCGTAACAAGTTCGCATCAGACTCGGTGTGAAAGGTACCAATCAGCGCCAATGGCGTACGGCACGCTTTCGCCCGTGTCCTGGTGCCGACTATGGTCGCCGCAACGGTGACCGACGTCACCGACACGTCCGTACCCACAGGACAGAGGTGAACCCCAAATGCGTGCACCAAGGCTCAAGGCCGTGATCGCGGCTGCCGCGGTCGCCGTCCTCGGTCTCGCCGGATGCGCAAAGAGTGAGCGTGATTCGGGTGCCACCGCGGACCGGACGCTGGTCTTCGGCGTGGCTGGCGACGCGAAGGTCCTCGACCCGGCCCTCGCCAGTGACGGTGAGTCCCTGCGCGTCGCGCGGCAGATCTACCAGACGCTGGTCCAGCCCGAAGAGGGCGGCGCGAAGATCGTGGCGGGCCTGGCGGAGAGCTTCACGCCCGACTCGACCGGTCTGGTGTGGACCTTCAAGCTCAAGCAAGGCGTGAAGTTCCACGATGGAACCGACTTCAACGGCGACGCGGTATGCAAGAACTTCGATCGCTGGTTCAATTTCGCGGGTCTCATGCAGAGCCCCGACGTCTCCGCGTACTGGCAGGACATCTTCGGCGGGTTCGCCAAGAACGAGGACGCCTCGTTGCCGCCGAGCCTGTTCAAGTCCTGCACCGTCAAGGACGCGTCCACAGTGGACGTCGCGATCACCCGGGTGACGAGCAAGTTCCCGGCCGCGCTCGCGCTGCCGTCGTTCTCCATCTCCAGCCCGACCGCGCTGACCCAGTTCAACGCGGACAAGATCGGCGGTACCGCCGACAACATCACGTACCCGGAGTACGCGATGGGGCACCCGACCGGCACCGGCCCGTACAAGTTCGTCAAGTGGGACACCGCCAACAAGACGATCCAGCTCGAGCGGTACGACGGCTTCGTCGGTGGACCGAAGGCCAAGATCAAGACTCTGATCTTCAAGACGATCTCCGACCTCAACGCCCGCAAGCAGGCGCTGCAGAGCAACGAGATCCAGGGGTACGACCTGGTCGCGCCCGCTGACGTTCCGCTCCTCAAGGGCCAGGGCTACAACGTGCTGACCCGGCCGGCGTTCAACGTCCTCTACCTGGCGATCAACCAGAGCGGCAACCCGGCGCTGGCCGACGTCCGGGTCCGGCAGGCGATCGCGTACGCGATCAACCGGGACGCGATCGTCAAGTCGAAGTACCCCGAGGGCTCGACCGTTGCGATCAACTTCCACCCGCCGTCCCTCGAGGGGTACAACGACGCGGTCACCAAGTACCCGTACGACAAGGAGAAGGCCAAGTCGCTGCTCGCCGCGGCCGGTGCCACGAACCTGACACTGCGGTTCCACTACCCGACCGAGGTGACGCGCCCGTACATGCCGGCGCCGCAGGAGATCCACGAGCTCATCAAGGCTGACCTGGAAGCCGTAGGCATCAAGATCCAGGCCATCCCGCTCAAGTGGAACCCCGACTACCTCAACGCGGTCACCAGCGGCAAGGCGCACGACCTGCACCTGCTGGGCTGGACCGGTGACTACGGCGACGCCTACAACTTCATCGGTACCTTCTTCGACCGGCAGAAGGACGAGTGGGGTTACAACAACCCCGACCTGTTCGCGCAGTTCAAGGCCGCCGACTCGGAGCCGGACATGGCCAAGCGCGCCGAGCTGTACAAGGCTCTCAACGCGAAGCTGCTCGAGTTCCTGCCGGGTGTGCCGATCGCGCACGGTCCGCCGTCGCTCGTCCTGGCGAAGAACGTGACCGGCGTGAAGGCAAGCCCGCTCACCGACGAGCGGTACTACACGGCCGAATACACGTCCTGACCTGTTGGTAGGTGGTGGCCGGAGCGGTACGCTCCGGCCACCACTCCCGTCTTTGCAGGTGCTTACCCCAAGGACAGTCGAATGTTCCGCTTCATCGTCAGACGGCTGTTACAGATCATCCCCACGCTGTTCGGCCTGTCGGTTTTGTTGTTCATCTGGCTGCACCGGTTACCCGGCGGCCCGGAGACCGCGATCCTGGGCGAACGCGGCACTCCGGAACTGCGGGCCGCGATCCGCCGCAGCATGGGCCTGGACCAGCCACTGTGGATCCAGTACGGGCGCTTCATGAAGCGGCTGCTCACTGGTGACCTCGGCAATTCCATCAATACGAAGCGTCCGGTCACCACGGAGTTCCTGGAGCGGTTCCCTGGCACGATCGAGCTGACCTCGGTCGCGCTGCTGATCGCGATTGGCATCGGTATCCCGCTGGGCTACCTGGCCGCGCGGCGCCGGGGGAGCTTTCTCGACAGTGCCACGGTGGGCGGCGCGCTGCTCGGCATCTGCGTACCGATCTTCTTCCTGGCCTACCTGCTCAAGCAGCTGTTCGCGGTCGAGCTCGGCTGGTTTCCCACGACTGGCCGGCAGGACGTGACCCTCGACGCGACCCGGGTCACCGGTTTCTTCGTACTCGATGGTCTGATAACCCGTGAGTGGGACGCGGCCGCGGACGCGTTGTGGCACCTGATCCTGCCGGGCCTGGCGCTGGCCAGCATCCCGCTCGCGGCGATCGTCCGGATGACGCGGGCGAGCGTGCTGGAGGTGCTCGGCGAGGACTACGTCCGCACCGCCGAGGCGAAGGGCCTGACCGAGGCCGTCGTCCGCCGGCGGCACATCCTGCGCAACGCGATGCTGCCCGTCGCCACCACGATCGGTCTGCTGACCGGCGGTCTGCTGTCCGGCGCGGTACTCACCGAAACCGTGTTCGCGTTCACCGGCATCGGTCAGTTCATCGCCGAAGCGATCGACCGGCGGGACTATCCGGTCTTACAGGGCTTCATCCTCATCATCGCGGTCATCTATGTACTGGTGAACCTCGCAGTCGATGTGTCGTATACCGTGATCGACCCGAGAGTGAGGGTCCGATGAGCGGAGCGGCGCGCCGCGGCGTCTGGACTGAGGCGACACTCCGGCCTTCGGGCCGTTGTGTGGCGCCGAGGGAAGACGGCGCATGGGGCGCGCAGCGAAGCGGAGGCCAGCGATGAGCATCCTTACTCCGGGCAAGAAGATCGAGAAGCTGGATCGCCTGGCCGAGCTGGCCGCGGCCCACAGCGACGAGGGCGGCGAAAGCCTGTGGCGCGAGGCGTTCAAGCGGGTCCGGCGGAACCCGACCGCGATCGCGGGCGCGGTCGTCCTCGCGCTCTTCGTGCTCGTAGCTCTGATCGGCCCGTTCTTCGTGCCGTACTCGCCCACGGACACGAGCGCCAACGGCGTCGTGGTCTTCTCCGGGCGCGGCATCATCCCGGGTCCGTCCGCCGACCACTGGCTCGGCTACGACCAGCAGGGTCGAGACGAGTTCAGCCGGATCGTGGTCGGCGCGCGGCAGACGCTGCTCGTCGGCGTGGTGGCCACGCTGCTCGGGCTGGTCGTCGGCTCGCTGATCGGCGCGACCGCCGGGGCTGCGTACGGCCTGGCCGGACGCTGGGGCCGCCGCCTGGACAACGTGCTGATGCGCTTCGTCGACATGCTGCTGGCCATGCCCAGCCTGCTGCTGGCGGTTAGCATCGCGGCTCTGCTCGGTGCCAGCCTGACCACCGTGATGATCGCGGTCGGGGTGATCTCCGTACCCATCTTCGCCCGTCTGCTGCGCGGTTCGATGATCGCGCAGGCGAGCAACGACTACGTACTCGCCGCGACCGCACTGGGGATCCGGCGCACCCGGATCGCGTTGTCCCACGTGTTGCCGAATTCGCTCGGTCCGGTGATGGTACAGGCCACGCTGACACTGGCCACCGCCATCATCGAGGCCGCCGCCCTGTCGTTCCTTGGGCTGGGCAACCCGAACTCGGAGACACCCGAGTGGGGCGTGATGCTGGCCCAGGCGCAGACCTACCTCGACGCCAACATCGGTCTGGCCATCTATCCGGCGTTGGGCATCATCATCACCGCCCTGGGCTTCACCTTGCTCGGTGAGGCGATGCGCGAGGCGCTCGACCCGAAGCTGAGGACCTAGACCATGGCGCTGCTGGAGGTGTCCGACCTGTCTGTCCTGTTTGGACGGCGGGGTCAGCGTGAGGTGCGCGCGGTGGACGGTGTCTCGTTCACTGTGGACGCTGGCGAGGTCATCGGGCTCGTCGGTGAGTCCGGCTGCGGCAAGAGCGTCACGTCGCTGGCCATCATGGGACTGTTACGCGGACCCGGGGTGAAGATCGGTGGCGGGGCCAACTTCGACGGTACCGAGCTGTTGCGGATGGACGAGCGCGCGATGCGGGACATCCGCGGTCGCGACATCGCGATGGTCTTCCAGGACCCGCTGTCGTCGCTGAACCCGGTCGTACCGATCGGCGTACAGGTCGTCGAGGTGCTGGCTCGGCACCGCGGGATGGGCGGCGACGAGGCCAGGAAGGAAGCGGCATCGCTGCTCGACCGCGTCGGCATTCCGGACCCGAACCGGCGGCTGAAGGAGTACCCGCACCAGCTCTCCGGCGGCATGCGCCAGCGAGCGCTCATCGCGATGGCGGTGGCTTGCCAGCCCCGGCTACTCATCGCGGACGAGCCGACCACCGCGCTCGACGTGACGATCCAAGCGCAGATCCTGGAGTTGTTGAAGGACCTGGTACGCGAGTCCGGTACCGCCCTCATCATGATCACACACGACCTGGGTGTGGTGGCCGGGATGTGCGAGACCATCAACGTGCTTTACGCCGGCAAGGTAGTGGAGACCGCCCTGCGCAAGGAGTTGTTCGCCCGGCCCCGGCACCCGTACACGGTTGGACTGCTCGCCTCGATCCCGCGGCTGGACGCGGTCCGGGGCGAGAAGCTGACGCCGATCCGGGGCTCGGTGCGGGACCTGCTGCCATGGGCCGAGGGCTGCGCGTTCGCGCCCCGTTGCGACCGGCGGGTCGAGGCATGCCTGGCGGGTACGCCGGGGTTCACCGGCGGCGGTCACGAGTACCGCTGCTTGAACCCGGTACCGCTGGGCGCCGTGCCGGTGCAGGAGACGCTCGAGGAGGTGGTCTGATCGTGGGCGAGAACCTCGTCGAGGTACGCGATCTGAAGGTGCACTTCCCGATCACCCGAGGCGTGATATTCGACCGCGTGATCGGCCACGTCAGGGCCGTCGACGGTGTCGACCTGGCGGTACCGCGGGGTAAGACGTACGGCCTCGTCGGCGAGTCGGGTTGTGGCAAGACCACACTGGGTCGGGCGCTGCTGCGGCTCGCTCCGATCACGTCGGGCAGCGTGCTGTTCGACGGCGCGGACCTGGCGACGATGGGACCCGAACTGCTGCGCGCTACCCGCCGGCGTATGCAAATGATCTTCCAGGACCCACTGTCCAGTTTGGATCCACGGCAGAACGTGGAGTCGATTCTCGTCGAAGGGCTCGCCGCGCACGGCATCGGCGCGTCCCGCGCGGAGCGCCGCAAGGTCGTCCTGAAGACGCTCGACGCCGTCGGCCTGCCGCAGTGGGCGCTGTCCCGCTACCCGCACGAGTTCTCCGGCGGGCAGCGCCAGCGCATCGGGATCGCCCGCGCGCTGGTGCTGGGTCCCGAGCTCATCGTCGCCGACGAGCCAGTGTCCGCATTGGACGTTTCGATCCAGGCGCAGGTGCTCAACCTGCTCGACGAGCTGCAGGACGAGCTCGGGCTGACGTACCTGGTCATCGCGCACGACCTGGCGGTCGTCCGGCACATCTCCGACATCGTCGGCGTGATGTATCTCGGTGCGCTGGTGGAGGAGGCGCCCAGCGACGACCTGTACCGCACGCCGCTGCACCCGTACACTCGCGCGCTCATGTCGGCCGTGCCGGTGCCCGACCCCGAGGTCGAGGATCGCCGGGAACGGATCCTGCTCGCCGGTGACCTGCCGTCGCCGGCCAACCCGCCGGCCGGCTGCCGGTTCCACACCCGGTGCCCGTGGGCGCAGCCGACCCGGTGCGCGGACGAGCGGCCGCAGCTTCGCTCGCTCGACGGCGACGTCCACCGGGTGGCCTGCCACTGGGCCGAGGACATCGCCGCCGGCCGGTTGCGGCCGCACGAGGTACGGGTCGAACTGGTACGCCAGCCCTCCGAGTCCCCGATCGAAGTCGCCGTCCCGACCGAGCCCGCCCCGTACCTGTAGGC
>DASRII010000141.1:0-2290 GCA_035650075.1 Micromonosporaceae bacterium
CAGCTTCCCGTCAGGGCTGAACGCTACCGCTCGTACCTCACCGGTGGGTCCGACCAGAGGTACGCCGGCGGCAACGGGACGCAGCGGGTCGGCTATGTCCAGCAGGTGCACGGTGTGGTCGGCGCTACCGACCGCGAGGACGTGCCCGTCCGGGCTGAACGTCACCGCGTTCGCATCCTCCGCCAGTGGCACGGCACGATGGGCGGACCGCTGCGGGTCACGCAGGTTCCATAGATGGACGGCTTTGTCGTCGCCGCCGGCAGCCAAGGTGTGCCCGTCCGGGCTGAACGCGATGGACAGGACCTCGTCGGTGGGGCCGGTCAGTGGCGGGCCGAGCGGGACGGCGCGTCGTGGGTCGCTGAGGTTCCACAGGTAGACGGTCTTGTCGCTGCTGCCGGCGGCCAAGGTGTGTCCGTCCGGGCTGAAGGCCACGGAGAGGATGCCCCCGGTCGGGCCGGTCAACGGTGTCCCGAGAGGTACCGGCCGCTGTGGATTGGTCATGTCCCAGAGACGCACGGTCTTGTCGCCGCTGCCGGAGGCCAGGATGCGCTTGTCCAGGCTGACCGCGGCGCCGTGAACGATGTCCGTGTGCCCGAGCAGGCGGGTGGCGGATGGGGTGGCTGAGGAGTCGAGCAGGCTGGACAGCGCCTCCGTGGTGGGGTTGATGCGGTAGGCGGCGAGGCTGAGCTGCATGGCCAGCGAGACGTCGGTGGCGCGCAGGCGGTCGGCGCGGGCGGCGACCAGCCGGGAGATGGCCCGGTTGCGTTCGTCCCGTGCCGTGCTGCGCTGCGCCAGCGCCTCGCCCCGCTGCTGGAACGCGATCACACTGGCCGACGCGGCGAGCAGAGATAGCGTGGCAAGCCCGGCAATCACCTGGTAGACGCGGTTGGTGCGGCGCCGTTCCCGCCGGACGCCGGCGTCGAGGAACTCATTGGCGAGTGCGCTGAGTTGGTGGCGGCGCCCGGCATCGGCCCAATCGCGCGCAATGGCCAGGCGGGTTCCGTGATAGAGGGCGGTCGGGTCGCGCTGCTCCCGATCCCAAGCCTCGGCGGCGTCGCCGAGTTGCTGTGCGGTCCGGAGTCCTACCCGGTCGTTGTCGATCCACTCCCGAAGGCGTGGCCATGCCTGGATCAGCGCCTCGTGGGTGATCTCCACCATGTCGGCGTCTGCCGTGATCAGCCGCTGCTCGATGAACCTGTCAAGCACTTGCTCGACGTCGGCGGGCGGGACTCCACCGGCGGATGTCAGCGCGGATCGCGCCAATCGGCGGCGTGTGTCGGCGGCGTCCTCCGCGACGCGGACAAGTCGCACGAACACATGGCGGGCCGCGACCTGCTCGGCGTTCGATAGATCGTCGTACACCTCGTCCGCGGAGTTGGCTACCGCACCACGGATGCCGCCGCTGTCACGGTAGTCGGCCACGGTCATCCGCCCCCGCTGGCTGCGCTGCCAGGTCGACTGCAGGGCATGGGACAACATCGGCAAGGCCCCCGCGTCATGAGCCGCTGTCGTATCGGTCTGCGCCGTCGGCGCCAGATCCCGTAACAGCACTTCGACAAGGCCGTCCTCGAGGTCGAACTTCGCGAGGCGGGCCGGCTCCACGATCGCCCGGCGTAGCTCAGACTCGGTCATCGGGCCGACGACCACCTGGGCGTCCTGCATCGCCGCCACCAACGGCGGGTAACGCAAGGTGTGGCCGTAGAAGTCGGCACGCAGACCCAGCACCACGACCGCGGCAGGGGCCGCATCCTCGCCCTCACGACCGGTCGCGGCCAGGGGGTCCCCGCCCGACGCGGCGAAGAGCGTGTCGACGAACGCGTGCCTTTCCGCCTCGTCGGCGCAAGCGGTGAATGTCTCCTCGAACTGGTCCACGACCAGCACGACACAGGGTTGTCCGGAGTCCGGGGCGGTTACGTCGTCGACCGCGGGGTCCGGGCTGCCGAGCGGGAGGGCACGCTGGTCGGAGTCGGGGACAGCGGCCCGGATGATCGCCGTACAGCGGGCGGGATCTTCACGCATAGCCATGGCGACATCTCCCGCCGGTACGCCGGCGAAGGCCGCAAGTCGTTCGGCCAGTTCTCGCACGGGGTGCGCACCCGGCGTGAACAACAGCACCGGCCATCCACTCGACCTCGGCACGGGAAACCCGCCCGAGCGCAGCGCCGGGATCAAGCCGGCGCGAAGCACCGACGACTTGCCTGATCCCGACGGGCCTACCGCCACCAGCAGGGCCTTGCCGCTGCGGTACCGATCGGTCAAGCACTGGACGAGATGACGGGTGAGGTCCTCG
>DASRII010000142.1:0-5858 GCA_035650075.1 Micromonosporaceae bacterium
TGGTCTATCTCGTGGGCCACGAGCCGGGCGACCGCGCGCTCGTACGACGTGACGAGTTTCGTCCCGTCCAGCGCCGAGTGCTCGACCTCGATCCGCAACGGCCGGCGTACCCGGCCGCGGTAGTCGAAGAAGGACAGACAACCCTCGTACTGTTCGTCCACTTCGGACGATTCGCTGACGATCCGCGGGTTCAGCATGACGATCGGCTCCCCGGCCCCGGGCGGGCGGACGGCGGCGGCCGCCCAGCGCAGGCCGATCTGGGGCGCGGCCAGACCCAGCCCCTTCACGAAGATGTGCATGTCGTTGACGCGGTCGAGGGTACCGAGCAGCCGCGTGACGACGTCCTCCGCGACCACCGCGTCCGACGGCAGGTCGAACGCCCGGGTGGACTGGTGCAGCAACTCCGAGCCGCGCTGCAGGATCCCGACCGCGCGCATCCGGTCGGCCGCCGGTACGCCGTCGACCGGGGTCCGGAAGCGCCACTCCAGGCGGTAGTGGGCGCCCAGTGCCGGCTCGTCGGCCGTCCACTCGAAGATCGCCCGGTCACCCTCGTGGCGCTGGGTGATCGGCGTACGCAGCGGTGCTTCCTCCACCGACAGCGAAGTCTCCACGCCCCAGACATTCGGCGACAGTGCCGCAGGCAGGTTCAGCCGGATGACCAGCCGGCGGGTCGGTAGCCGGACCGCCCGGCGGAACCAGGGTCCCCACTTGTCGGCGCCGACGGTGTACTCGTACCCGATGCCGACGCGCTCGCCCGGGTAGAGCGGGAAGCGGCCCTCGTCGTTCTCGAAGAGCAGCCAGACTTCCTTGAACGCGTCCCGGTCGTGCTTGACCCGGCACCGCATGGGCTCGCCGTCGCCGACCTCGTCCCCACCGCACCAGGCCCGCAGGCCGATCTCGGACCAGCGCAACGGATGGTCGCGGTGATGCTGGTTGGACCGCTCCGGGTCACCCGGGAAGCGGTCGACGGAGATGCGGACGAGGTACCGCGAGACCGGCTCGCTGGACGCGTTGTAGAGCGACCGCCGTACCGTGCACTGGTAGTGGCCGTCCACAAACGACAGCTCGGCCACCTCCCGTTCCACGACGAGCCCCGTGCCGGGGGGCAGCCATTGTTCGGGCACCGCCGGGTCGCGCCCGACCGCGCCGGGCGCCCCGAGTTGGCCCTTGTACCGGGCGCGCCGCAGTTCCTCGTACTCCTGGTAGCGCCGCCAGATCGCGCCGGACGCGGACAGCACGGCCTCGGCGCGGCGGGCGAAGTCCTCGGTCGGTCGGTGCCGACGGCCCTCGACGTGGCTGACGTACGACGGATCGAAGCCCATCTCCATGGCGAGGCGTTTCTTCGTCAACCCACGCTCGACCCGCCAGCGAGCCAGCTCGGAGGCGAACGCCTCCACCGCCCGCTGCGTGGACAGGTCGCCCGTGACCATCGGCCCGTCTCCCGTCACCGGGTGTTGCGGACTTCTATCGTCACCGTGATCGCGACGCGGCTTACCGCCCTGACAGTTTCCTGACAAAAGGGTTGACAGATCACTTTGAGGCACTCGGTTAGGCGAACCTATGGTTAGGCTAGGCTCACCGAGCTACTGTGATCGGGTCGTTCTCGATCGGGAGGTTGAGGAATCGCCGCGCTGCCGCACCGCGACCTTGCCATCAGTCTGCCGCCGCTGGCGCCGCTGGAGGGCACGCTCACCGCTATGCGGCAACGGTACGGCGATGCCACCGTCCACGGCCTGCTCCCCGGTCTCACCCTTCCGGATAACCCACCGCCGAGCGACTGGACCCCGGCCACCCGGATCGTCGACGGTGAGCGGCTACGCTCGCTGCTCGATGCGGCCACCCACCGGTGGTACGCCCCGCGGCACGTGGCCGCCGCACTCGCCTGGAAGTCCTATAGCTACTGGGTGACGTTGCCGGCGGTGCTCGGCTACGCCGCCGCGCATCGGGTGCCGCTGACGACAGCCGAGGATGTGCTCGTACGCTTCCACGACCACCGGCCGTTCCTCACCGTGGCGCTGCGCCCGGGTACCCGGATCGCGGTTCTGCGATCGGACCCGCTCGCGGCCAGCGGCGCGCCGAACATCCGGGTCGTCCGCAACGAAGCCGCGCTGTTGGTCGCCTTCCGCAAAGCGCTTCTCGACCGGCACCTCGAACCGGTCATGGCCGCTCTCCGGTCCACTATCCACATCGGACGCCGTACGCTGCTCGGCTCGGTGGCGTCCGCCGTGGCGTACGGCATTGCCCGCTCTGCCCACGTCCTACCCGGGCCGCCGGTCAAGGTCGCTGGCGACCTGCTCGAGGCGCTCGACGTGGCCGACCTGGTCGAGTTGGCCGAGGACCAGACCGGTGCGGTCGTGGTCCGGCGCCGAACATGCTGCCTGGCGTTCGTGCTGCCGGAGCCCAAGATCTGCTCCGGTTGCCCGGTGCCACGCCTCGCAGCGTGACGACGCTCAGCAACCTTGCCGGGTGGTCTGCCCGTGCCGGATCACCTTGGCCAACCGGCTCCGGCGGTACTCCTTGGCTTGCTCGGTCAACTCATAGTGACGGACCTTGACGAGCTCTGCGGTGAAGGGATCAAATGTCATGCCACTACTCTCGGTGCCTGAGGTAGGCCGCCACATGGGGCGTATTCGCTAACTCGAGCCCGGCCCCAAGCTCTAGGTATGCCTAGGCCATCCCCCGAACGGCTAGACTAATCTCCGCCTGATGGCTAGGTTGGGGTCATCCGTGGGTAGTAGGTCGACGATCGAAGGAGGCCTCGACATGACTTCCCCGTTCGCCGCAACCCGTACAACAGCTCCACAGCCCCGCACGCCCGACGACGACCGCAGCTTGCTCGACGAACGGCAGATCGCCGACGACAACGCCACCGAGCTGCTGCGCACGATGGCGGCGCTACCTGCCCGCCACCCGTCCCGCCCGGCAATGCGGGAGCAAGTTATAGAAACGTGGCTGCCGTTGGCGTACAACCTCGCCAATCGTTTCGCCAACCGCGGTGAGCCACTCGACGACATCATCCAGACCGCGACGATCGGTCTGATCAAGGCGATCGACAAGTTCGACCCGAGCCGCAGCGTGGAGTTCACGGCGTACGCCGTACCGACCGTCATCGGCGAGATCAAGCGCCACTTCCGGGACCGCACCTGGGACCTGCGGGTGCCCCGCCGGATCCAGGAGCTTCGCCTGGCGATCACCGGCGCCCGGAACGCCCTCGTGCAGGAACTCGGCCGTGAACCGACGGTCGCCGACATCGCCACCCGCCTCGACGTGTCCGAAGAGGAAGTCCTCGAAGGGTACGAGGGCACCCGGGCGTACAACGCCGTCTCACTGCAGGCTCCGGCGCAGACCGCGAGCCAGCCCGGGACGGCACTCGGCGACCTGCTCGGTGAGGAGGATCACGGGTACGAGGTGGCGGAGCTACGGATCGCTCTCACTCCGGCACTGTCCCGTTTGGACGAACGTACCCAGCGGATCCTCATGCTGCGTTTCTACGGCAACATGACCCAGTCGCAGATCGCGGAGCAGATTGGCATCTCGCAGATGCACGTGTCCCGCTTGCTCGCCAAGGCACTGTCCACATTGCACGACGAGCTGGACGACGAGGCATTCACGACGCCCGACCCTGTTGACGTTGCTGAATGAGCAACCGGTCGACCGCCTGACCCAGCAACGCGTTCTCGGCGCGTAGGGACTCGTTCTCGGCGCTCAGGCGGTCGATCTCCACGAGCAGGACAGGCACGTCCTTCGCCACGAGTACGGCCACGGCAGGCTGAGTGTCCGTGGCCGCCTCGGCGAACAGGCGGACACGCCGACGAATCGCATCGATGTCAGGGGGCATCGATAAATGCAACGAGCCACCGCGGGTGCAGTCACTCGTCGACGCCGCCCATTACCCTCCGTATCGCCGCTTCCGCCGCGGCCTCCAGGTACGGCCGCAGAGCTTCGGCGAGCGCGGGCACGTCCACCGGCGCTGGTATCACCGGACCACGCAGCGCCGCCTCGAGCATGATGGCGCCGACCGAACCCGCTGGAGGCACACCGATCGTGGCCGCTCCCGGGCGGGAGACCATCCAGTTACGCAGGTTCTCGACGTCCGCCAGCACGTTCCCGACGGTACGGGTCGGGGAGCCGGTATCGTTGATCAAACGTTCGGTCTGCTCCATGTCGTCTCCATCTCCTCCACCACCGCCGCCAGACGGGAACACCAAGGCCCGCAGCTGGTCGAGGGTGCCTCTAAAGGCGT
Organism: Micromonosporaceae bacterium; assembly: GCA_035650075.1. Taxonomy (GTDB): domain Bacteria; phylum Actinomycetota; class Actinomycetes; order Mycobacteriales; family Micromonosporaceae; genus DASSUC01. The sequence goes on from DASRII010000142.1 coordinate 4,244, forward strand.
TGGCGTCGCAGGTGTTCTGCGAATCTATTCGGGTAAGTGAGCCGTACTGCAAAATCACCGGCGTCTGGCCGGAGTACGCCGCCCACCGGCTGCTGCCGTCGCCCGGGTACGCCGACCGGTAGTGCACCGCCGGGTTGTCACCGTAGGCGGATGCCCACAGTGGATACGACAGGCCGCGCAGCCGGTCGCTGTACAGCCACCGCGGCGCGTAGACCACCGGCCGCCAGCGCCCGCCGGTACGCGAGACGAAGTAGTCGCACCACGACTCGATCTCGGCGAGGTTCGGCTCCCGTGGCATGTAGTCGAACTTCTCCGCGTCCAGCTGGACAATGAACGGCCCCTCCCGCCACCACGGCGAAAGCTCGTCGAGGGTACGGATGAACGCGTCCACCTGTGGCCGCTGGTCCCCCGGATGGTTGACCGCGTACGCGCCGAGCAACGGGACGACGCCGCGAGCCCGTCGCGCAAAGTCGTCGTACCGGTCGTTGCGGGACGTCTTGTCCGTCGCCTTGTGCGTCATGAACACGATGCCGTCGCGCACGGCCGCCGCGATGTCCATGGGCCCGCGACCCCAGTCCCAGTGCGACGCATCCCACCCAAAGATGGTCATCGACCCCTCCCTCCGCGGGAGGTTATACGGTTTGGCGGTGCCTGACTGTCCGATCTGCGCCAAACACCGTGGCGAGGGGCCGCTGGTTGGCCCGTTGGTATGGCAGGACGAACACCTTGCGATCTACCACCGACCGCTCGGCGACGACGGTACGGCGTTCCTGGGCTACCTGTTCGTGGAGACCCGCCGGCACGTCCCGTACCTCGACGAGCTGACCGACGCCGAGGCGGAGGCGATCGGACGGGCGGTACCGCGTGCCGCCCGCGGGCTCCGCGCCGAGCTGGGTGCGGAGTACGTCTTCTCCGCGATCGTCGGTACCGGCGTCGCCCACTTCCACCAGCACGTGTTCGTCCGCCACGCCGGTACGCCGGCGGAATACGGCTGGATGACCGCAGACGACTGGCCGGAGGCGCCACGCGGGCAGTTGGCGGACATCGTCGACCTCTGCGATCGGCTTCGGCCGTACCTGGAGAACTGACGCGGAGGGCGTGGGATTCGAACCCACGAGGACGGGGTTACCGCCCTAACGGTTTTCAAGACCGTCGCCATCGGCCACTAGGCGAGCCCTCCTGACCTGCGGCAACATCCCGATCATGACGACCCTCCCGGGCCGTTGTCCCGCGCCTGTCCCGCAGCGGATGGACCATCGGCCGGAGCCCCCAGACCACCCGCGACTAGTGTGCCAGACGCCCTCCCGGCGTCCGGCGGACCCGCGTCGGATTCGCCACCGTCGGGTCGCGACGCCCACCGATGCCCACGCCAACCGGGTCAGCGTCAGTTAGCTCCGCTACGAGCCACTCGGACAGAATGCCTCGCCGGCGGGCCGGGCCTGCGGCCCGAGAAGGAGCCTTCACCCTTCAAAGCCGGCGGGCTTCGCCTTCGGCGAGCAGCAGCGCCCACCGCTGCCCGGATTAGATGGTGTAGCCGGGGCCCGTCGCCGCGTGCCGCACCAAGGACATCTGGCATCGGCGCTCCGGGAGGCACCGGAGCTCCTTCTCGGGCCGC
>DASRII010000143.1:0-6038 GCA_035650075.1 Micromonosporaceae bacterium
ACCGACCTCACCACACTCGGCTCCAAGCACGTGTTCCACCGGGTCGTCGGCAACGACGCCTCGCAGGGCCCGGCCGCCGGCCGCTACATCAAGGACATCTTGAAGGCCCAGAAGCCGTTCATCGTCGACGACGGCAGCGCCTACGGTTCGGCGCTCGCGGTCGAGGTCAAGAAGATCCTCGGCACCGTGGCCGGCGAAGACAAGGTCCAGGAGAAGCAGTCCAACTTCGACGCGACCATCCAGAAGGTCAAGACCGCTGGTGCCGACGTCGTGTTCTACGGCGGCTACACCAACGAGGCGGCACCGTTCCTCAAGCAGCTGCGCCAGGCCGGCGTGACCGCCAAGTTCGTCGGCGGCGACGGCATCAACGACGCGGCGTTCCCGACCGGCGCCGGTGCGACCGAGTCCGAGGGCGCGCTCATGACCTGCCCGTGCCTCCCGGCGGAGAAGTCCGGTAGCACCTTCCAGCAGGCGTACCAGGCTGAGTACAACCAGCCCGCGGGCGTCTACTCGGCCGAGGGCTACGACGCGGCGAACGTCCTGCTCGACGCGATCAAGGCCGGCAAGCGGACCCGCGCCGACGTACTCGCGTTCGTGAACTCGTACGACAAGGACGCCGTGTCCAAGCACATCAAGTTCGACGCCACTGGCGAGGTGGAGGCGTCCTCCGTCGTCATCTGGATGTACAAGGTCCAGGGTGGCAAGATCGTCGCGGACCAGGAGATCCCCAAGAGCTGACGTGACGTCAGGGGTGCGGCCGGGAGCAGGCTCCCGGCCGCACCGCTACCCGATGGAGCCACTGTGAACATCGACGCCCTCATCGACCACATCGGCCAGCACACAGTCAACGGGCTGTTCAAGGGGTCGATCTACGCCCTCGTGGCCCTCGGCTACACGCTCGTCTACGGGGTACTCAAACTGATCAACTTCGCCCACTCCGAGGTCTTCATGGTGGGCACGTTCGCGGTACTCGGCGTCTGGTCGTTCATGGGTGCGACCGACGGCCCGACGTTGCCGTCGGCGCTGATGTTCATCGTCGTCGGGCTGCTGATCGCGGCGGCCGCGGCGGGCGGCACGGCCCTGCTCGTCGAACGCATCGCGTACCGGCCGCTGCGCCGGAAGAACGCGCCCAGCCTGGTCTTCCTGATCACCGCGATCGGCGTGTCGCTGGTCCTGCAGGAGATCTTCGGGTTCGTGCTCGCGAAGTTCTTCGGCCGGCCGTTCGGCCGGCTGGTCGTCGGCATGCCCAACATCGTGGTGTCCGACCCGGTCATCCGGCTGCCCGGCGTCGACATCACCAACAAGCACCTGATCGTGTTCGCGGCCGCGGTCCTCATGATGATCGGGTTGGACCAGTTCATCAACCGCACCCGGTACGGCCGGGGCGTGCGGGCGGTCGCGCAGAGCCCGGACACCGCCGCGCTGATGGGGGTCAACCAGGACCGCGTGATCATGCTGATCTTCGTACTGGGCGGCATCATGGCGGGTGTGGCGTCGCTGCTGTGGAGCGTGTCCTTCGCGGTGACCAAGTTCGACATCGGCTTCGTGATCGGCCTCAAGGCGTTCACGGCCGCCGTCCTCGGCGGCATCGGCAACCTGCGGGGTGCGCTGCTCGGCGGGCTGGTGCTGGGGGTCGTGGAGGCGTACTCGTCGTCGCTGTTCAACTCCAACTGGGAGGACGTGACCGCGTTCGTCGTGCTGGTGGTCGTGCTGATGTTCCGGCCCACGGGCCTGTTGGGTGAGTCGTTGGGGAGGGCCCGGGCATGAACGCGGCGGATCGGCTGCGCGACATCGACAAGCGCCGGCAAGGTTTCCTGAACTCGATGAGCGACCGTTGGCACCGCCTGTCGTTCGGGTGGCGGCTCGCGGTGATCCTGGCCGGTGTCGTGTTCGTCTACAGCCTGCCGTGGCTGGGCCGGTACCCGATCGGCGGACACAACTACCTCGTGCCGGGCCTGTACAACCTGCGTACCGACACCACCCCCGAGGGTTCGAACTTCCCATACGTGCTGTTCTTCTGCTCGATCTACGTGCTCATCGCGGTCGGGCTGAACGTCGTGGTGGGCCTCGCCGGCCTGCTGGACCTCGGGTACGTGGGCTTCTTCGCCATCGGCGCGTACAGCGTCGCGCTCTTCGGCGCGCCGACGTCGCCGGTGGTGGGCATGCTGCGCAACCAGTTCGGCCTGCCGCAGGGCTGGGCCGTGGCCTGGGCGGCGTGCATACCGATAGCCATAGCGCTCACGATGATCTCCGGGGTGATCCTCGGCTGGCCCACGCTCCGGCTGCGCGGCGACTACCTGGCGATCGTGACGCTCGGCTTCGGCGAGATCATCAGAATCGTCGCGCGGAACTCCTCGTTCACCAACGCCAACCGGGGCATCTTCGGCGTGCCGCCGCCGCCCGGGACGTCGGGCGGAGAGCCGCTGTTCAACCCGGGTGACCCGATCCCGTGGTACTTCCTGGCGATCTCCGTGACGATCATCTTCATCCTCGCGGTGCGGGTGCTCGAGCGGAGCCGGGTGGGCCGGGCGTGGCTGGCCATCCGGGAGGACGAGGACGCCGCAGAGATCACCGGCGTGCCGTCGTTCCGCTTCAAGCTCTGGGCGTTCGCGATCGGCGCGGCGCTCGGCGGGGCCTCGGGCATGCTCTTCGCGAGCCGGCTGGGGTTCATCGAGCCGAACAACTTCCAGCTGAACTTCTCGATCCTGTTCGTGTCGATGGTCGTGATCGGCGGCTCGGGCAACATGGTCGGGGTGGCGGTGGGCGCGATCCTGCTCACGTACCTGCCCGAGCGGTTCCGCCCGTTCGCCGACTGGCGGCCGTTCGCGTTCGGTGTTGCGCTGGTTGTCGTGATGATCCTGCGGCCGCAGGGCCTGATCCCGAGCAGCCGCCGGTCGCGGGAGCTGGAAGACCGAGCGAAGGAGGCACCGGCCAATGTCTGACCGTGCCAAGATCCTCGAGGTCGATCACGTCACGCTCCGGTTCGGCGGTGTGGTGGCCCTCGACGATGTGAGCTTCGACCTGTACGAGGGCGAGATCCTCGGACTGATCGGGCCCAACGGCGCCGGCAAGACCACCGCGTTCAACGTCATGACCGGGGTGTACAAGCCGACGTCCGGTCAGGTCCGGTTCCTCGGCACCCGGGTGACCGGGCGGAAGCCGTACGAGATCAACCGAATGGGCATCGCCCGGACCTTCCAGAACATCCGTCTCTTCCCCGAGATGACGGCGCTGGAGAACGTCATGGTCGGTACCGACTCGCGGCACAAGACGAGTGTCGTGGGCGCGCTGTTCCGGATCTACCGGGTGCGGGCGAAGCCCGAGGAGCTGCCGCAGGTCACCTCGACCAACAGCCTGGGCCGGGCCTGGCAGCAGCTGAAGCGCGGTCTCGCGCAAGTGTTCGGGATCTCCCGGCACACGCTCGAGGAGCGCGCCGGCCACGCGAAGGCGATGGAGCTGCTGCGCTTCGTCGGTATCGCGGACCGGGCCCACGAGGTGGCCCGCAACCTGCCGTACGGGTACCAGCGCCGGCTGGAGATCGCCCGCGGGCTGGGGACCGAGCCGAAGCTGCTGTGCCTGGACGAGCCGGCCGCCGGCTTCAACCCGGCCGAAAAGGAGCAGCTGCTCAAGCTGATCCAACGCATCCGCGACAAGGGCCACACGGTCCTGCTGATCGAGCACGACATGCGCCTGGTGATGGGCGTGACCGACCGGGTCGTCGTCCTGGAGTTCGGCCGGAAGATCGCTGACGGTACGCCGGTCGAGGTCAGCAGCGATCCGCGGGTCATCGCCGCATACCTGGGGGAGCCCACCGATGCCGTTGCTTGAGCTCGAGAACGCCAGCGTCGAGTACGGCCGCATCAGAGCCCTGCACGGCATCAGCATCCACGTCGAGGAGGGCGAGGTCGTCGCGCTGATCGGGGCGAACGGCGCCGGCAAGACCACCACGATGCGGGCGCTGTCCGGGCTGCGCCCACTGGCCACTGGTCGGCTGCGCTTCGCCGGTGAGGACATCACCCGGCTGCGGGCCGACCTGCGGGTCGTCCGCGGCCTGAGCCAGGCACCGGAGGGCCGCGGGATCTTCCCGGGCATGACCGTGCTGGAGAACCTGGACATGGGCGCGTACACGCGCCGGGACCGGGCCGGCGTGGCGCAGGACCTGGATCGGGTGTACGGCCTGTTCCCGCGGCTGTCCGAGCGGCGCAAGCAGGCCGGCGGCACGCTGTCCGGGGGTGAGCAGCAGATGCTCGCGATCGGGCGGGCGTTGATGGCCCGGCCGAAGCTGCTCCTGCTCGACGAGCCGTCGATGGGCCTGGCCCCGATGCTGATCCGGCAGATCTTCACGATCATCGAGGAGATCAACAAGCAGGGCACCACGGTACTGGTCGTCGAGCAGAACGCGCAGCAGGCGCTGACCCGCGCGGACCGGGCATACGTGCTGGAGACTGGACGGGTCGTCAAGACCGGTACCGGTGAGGAACTCCTGCACGACCCGGCCGTCAAGGAGGCGTACCTCGGCGTGGCGTAGACGGAAGGCTCAGCGAACTCCTTCCCCCTTTAGGAGTTCGCTGGCCATGCGCTACCGCCAGCTTGAAAATGTAGCGAGACCGACCGGGTACCGGGCCAACGTGCGCGCAGACGGGTTTCTGCCGGTACCGCACAAGCCGCAGGCAGCACCGTTCGACCTGGCAGTTCGCGCCAACCGGCAGTTTCGCGGAGGCAGGAAGGCGCTTTCATCCGGTTCCCCGACACGGCAGAATCGGCGGCGGGGGGAGCCAGTTGTCGTGGGGGTGCTGGCGGATGGCTGAGACGCTGGGCGGCGCGGTCCGCCATCGCCGTACCGAGGCCGGACTCACCCAGCAGGGATTGGCCAAGCTCGCCGGCATCAGCGTGCGGGCCTTGCGCGACATCGAGAACGGTCGGGTCCGCCGCCCGCACCAGTCGGTCGTACGCCGGCTCGCCACGGCACTCGGCGCCGCCGAGGATCCGGTGCTCGCGGCCGCCGCCGGTATCGTGCGCGACACCGTTTCGGCGCGCATCGCCGTGCTCGGACCGCTGGCGGTACACCGCGGCGGGTTGCCCGTGGAACTGGCGTCCGCGATGCAGCGACGGCTGCTCGGGCTACTGGCGTTGCGGGCCAACGAAACCGTGTCGCGGGACGAGGTCGTCGACCTGCTGTGGGACGACGGGCCGCCGCGGACGTACCTCAGTGCCTTGCACAGTCACGCCGCGCGGCTGCGCCGGACGCTGGCGCCCGAGTCGGCGTCGCGCACGGTGCTCTCCGTTCGAGGTGGCTACCGGCTCACGGTCGACGCCAGCCAGCTGGACTCGCTGCGGTTCCTGGAGCTCGATACCGCCGCCCGGGCCAGCCAGGCCGCCGGCGACAGCAAGTCAGCCGCCGCGCTCCTCGCCGAGGCGTTGGGGCAGTGGCGCGGACCGGTGCTCGCGGACGGGCCAGCCGGCCTGCGCAACCATCCGGTCGCCGTGGCGCTGAGCCGGCGGCGGCTGGCGGTCGCGTCGAGCCTGGCCGACATCGCCATGGAGATGGGGGTACCGGAGCAGGCGACCGAGAACCTCCAGGTGCTGGCGGCGGACGAGCCGCTGCACGAGGGGCTGCACGCGAAGCTCATGCTGACCCTGGCCGCCGCGGGGGAGCAGAGCCGGGCGCTGGCCGTCTTCGCGGCGATCCAGGCCCGGCTAGCGGACGAGCTGGGCGTCCTGCCCGGCCCGGAGATCCAGCAGGCACATCTGCTGATCCTCCGCCAGGAGGTGCCGACGGTAGCGGCGCCGGCGATACCGGCGCAGGCCACGCGGCCGGGCGTCGGCTGGATCGCACCGGCACAACTGCCGCTGGACGTGTACGGCTTCTCGGGCCGGGAGAACGAACTGGCGGCGCTCGACGCGCTGCTGGCCGCCGGGGAGAACCAGCCCACGGCGGTCGTCATCTCGGCCATCATGGGTACCGCCGGAGTGGGCAAGACAGCGCTCGCGGTGCACTGGGCCCACCGGGTGCGCCACCGGTTCCCGGACGGACAGCT
>DASRII010000144.1:0-2528 GCA_035650075.1 Micromonosporaceae bacterium
GAGCCGCTGCTGACGCTCCACACGTCGTACCGGTCTCCCACCAGGTCGAGCAAGGCAGGCACGTCGAACTTGAAGATCGCCACGTCCACGTCGTGGTGCTCGCGGTGGACTCCGGAGAAGGCCTCGACCGCCCAGCCGCCCACCACCCACCACGGTCCGGGGAAGTCGGCAAGGAACTCCTTCGCCTCGGCGGGGTCGAGGGGGTCCCACGGGCCGTACAGCCGCTCGAACTCCGCCTCGTCCACGAAGGCATTACAACAGGACGAGGTCGTCGCGGTGCACGACTTCGCGTTCGGCGCTCGCCGACCGTGCGCTTGAACGCACGGCTGAACGCCGCTTCGGAATCGTTAGCCCAGGCGGGTGGCCAGTTCGGCGATGGCGAAGCGACCCGAGCGGCGGGCGGTGTGTCACATGTGTGTCCCGACGAGGGTCTGAGTGCCCGATAGACACTCTCGACGAGGGTCAGGACGACGATGACGACGGCCGTGGTGGGGCGCCCGCTCGTGTGGGTTGACCAGGTAGAACAAGGCAATCGAGGGTGCCGAAGCGGCACTGCTAGAGTGGCAAGTCCCGCCCGAGTAGCTCAGACGGCAGAGCAACGCACTCGTAATGCGTAGGTCAGGAGTTCGATTCTCCTCTCGGGCTCGCAGGCTGAGGCCCAGGTCACATGCCATGATCGCCACGACCGGTCATCCCCGCTCTCGATCCGGACCCGACTCCATCGCGCGTCCATCGCGCGGCGGCTCCGCCAGGTACCGGACGCCCATCGCCTCCGCGGCGGCTTCGCCCAGCTTGGTCACGGCCTGGGCGTACACATCAAGCGTCAACCGCGCCTCGGAGTGGCCCAACATCGCCTGCGCCGTCTTGACGTCGACGCCCTCCGCGACCAGTCCGGTCGCGTTCGCCCGGCGCAGGTCGTGAAAGTTCAGACCCTCGTATCGCTCGCTGCCCGTCACCGCGTCCTCCACGATCCGCCCGACCCCTGCCGCGATGGCGGCCGGGTACCAGCTCCGCCGCACCCAGTTGGAGTAGCGCAGGAACCCGCCGCCAGGTGCCGTGAACAACAGCGCCTGGCCGTCCGCGGCCGCGAGACCCTTAGCCGCCATGTGGTCCGCCAGCATGGTCATGAGCCCCACCGGCGCAGCGAGGGTGCGCCGCCCCGCCGCTGACTTGGGCTCACCGAACCCGATGACACCACGCCGGCCACGCACCACCGTCTCGCGGACGGCCAGAGTCCGTGCGTCGAAGTCGAGATGACCAACTCGCAGCCCGGCGACCTCGCCCCACCGCATGCCCTCGACCACGGCGACATACACCATCGGCCCGAGCTGGCCAACACCGCCCAGGCCGTCCGCGAGTCGCGCGACCTCAACAGCCGAGACGACGTGCCGGCGCAGCGGTGTGACCTCGGGAAGGTTGATCCCGCGGCACGGACTCCGGCCCACCATGTCGAGCCGGAGCGCGTAGTTCAGGATCGCCCGCAGCACTGCGTACTCCCGCCGCACCGTCCGTGGAGCACGCGCAGCGGCCCACCGATTGACCAGACCCTGCACGTCGGCCGGCGTCAGGGACCCGACCGGGCGCTCCCCGAGCGCCGGCACGATGTGCCCGTTCACGACCTGCTCGTCACGGTCGCGACTGCCACCCCGCTTGCCCGGATTCGATGCCAACCACGCCGCTGCCACCTCAGCCAACGGTGTGCGAGCGAGCTTCGGGTCAACGAACAGGCCTCGGTCCTTGTCCACCTCGACCGTCCGCGCGTACCGGTCGGCGTCCGACCGACGCCGGAAAGTCTTGGTGCGAGGTCGGCCGGTGGGGTCCCGGTAGCGCACGTCGTAACGCACGCCCCGGGACGTCTCCCGCCTTTGGATGCTCGCCACCGGTCGGCCTCCGCTCAGGCTGCGTCGAGCCCCCCCACGAAGTCAGCGAGCGCAGTTGCCGAAATACGGCGAGCCGCACCGATCTTCACCGAGCGCAACTCGCCGCGGGCCATCAACTCGTAGACCTTCGTCCGGCCGATACCCAGCCGCTGCGCCGCCTCATCCGGCCGGAAGAGCAGCTGCTCACCAGTCGTGTTGTCCATGACCTCTCTCCCTTCGCTGTAGTTGCCGAACTCCCGAATTCACGCCGCCTCGGGTGGCGCCGGTCCGGCCCGCGCCGCGGTGGCTGTCTTGGCGGCGTCGTACTCGGCCCGCCAGCGGTGCCGGGTCCGAATGATCTGGCTGATGGCGGCCGCGTAGGTGGGGGCGTCGACCCGGTTGCGGCCGAGGAGCTCCCAGGACCAGCGGCCGTCTGAGCCGACCACGGACAGCTCGTCGTGGTCGTCGGGGTCGATCCCGGCGTCCTCCAACGCCTGGCGGACCACTGCGGCCCGGTCGGCTCTGTGGCCGGCGAGGGTCTTGCCCGACCACTTGCGGGACACGAGCACGCGGCGGCCGCCGAGGCCGAGGTGGTCCCGGTCATGGGCCTTCGCCTTGCAGTGCCCAGGCACAAGGCCCGGGCGCGGGTTGGCGGGCTGGATGCCGTGG
>DASRII010000145.1:0-2847 GCA_035650075.1 Micromonosporaceae bacterium
CCTGGACACGCTCCCCAAACAGGTCCGACAATCGATCCACGGGACTCCCTCCCTCGCGCGATGCGCCTGGTCTGAACACCCTGGATCATCGCACCGAGCGGGAGTCCCGTCGACTTATGCTTGGGCTTTCAGGTTCACCTGATTAGTCGTTAACTTACTGAAGCAAGTTGACGAGGTAGGGAGCGCGATTGGCGACGGGCTGCACCACTGGCCTATCAGGGGCGTGCGTTGGCTGAGCCCGCCGGCGGCTCCGCCACCGCCGGCGCGTCTCGGTCCGGGCTGTTGACGGCGGTCGAGACGGCGAACGCTTCCATCAGGTCGGCCAGGTAGGGACTCGCGACCGCGAGCGCCCCCTTGAGAGGGGCGTCACGAACATCCCGCCGTGCCGACCGCCCGGTTGGCGTTGATCCGGCCGTGGGCCCAGAAGCTGACGGGTGCCCCGGAGTAGTCCGGGCCGGTGCCGTTCACCTCCTTGTCCGAGCAGTCTTCGAGGCGGTCGCGGACGCAGGCGTTCGTCGTGCACCGGCCACCCGCCCAGACCAGCCCGGCCACGCCGGCCGCGTGGGGGGTGGCCATCGACGTGCCGCTGAGCGTCCCGTACTTGACGCCGGTCCCGAACATCCGGTTCGCGTGGTCCGGTGCGGTCGAGTAGACCTCCGCCCCCGGCGCGGCCACGTCCACCCACCAGCCGTAGTTCGACGACGGCCACCGCCGGTCGTTCCGGTCGGTCGCCCCGACGGCGATCACGTGGTCGAAGGCGGCCGGGTACGCTCCGTAGTCGCCGCCATCGTTCCCGGCGGCCGCGACCAGCACGACGCCGCGCTGCCAGGCCCGGTCGACCGCCTCCCGGACCGTCTGGGAGGCGTAGTAATTGACCAGGCTCATGCTGATGACCTTCGCGCCGTTGTCGGTCGCCCAGACGATCCCGCTGGCGACCGTCGAGTCCGCGCCGAAGCCGTCGTCGCCGAGCACCTTCCCGTTCAGCAGGGAGCAGGCCGGGCAGGTGCCGGCGACGCCCCGCGCGTTGTCGGTCACCGCGGCCGCGCTGCCGGCGACGTGCGTGCCGTGCCCGTACGCATCCTCGATGGACGTTCGGCCGCGGATGAAGCTCTTCGCGCCGACCACCTTGCTCTTCAAGTCCTCGTGGCTCAGGTCGATGCCGGAGTCGAGCACGGCGATCCGCACCGAGGCGGCGCCCGTCGTGACGTGCCACGCCTCGAACGCGTCGATGTCGGCGTCGTTGGCCGGGCTGTTGTACTGCCATTGCCGGCCGACGTCGGGATCGTTCGTCCCGTGACTCGCGTGCCGGTAGCGGCGGTTCGGCTCGGCGAAGCGGACCGTGGGGTTCCGCCCGTAGGCGGCCGCCTGCGCGACCTCCTGGCCCGGCGGCACGCGGACGACACGGACGTCGAGCTCCGGGATGGCGTCGACTTCCTGGCCGCCCTGTTGCCGATGGAGGGCGGCGACCTCCTGGCCCGTCGCGCCGGGCCGGAACTGGACGAGGACCTCGCCGGGCTCGACGCCGAAGTCCTGCGGGACCCGGCCCGGCGGCTGGCCCGGCCGCCCGGGGGGATCGGGCTGGCGCTGCGTGTAGGCCACCTCCGCAGGGCCGAGCGACCACGCGACCGACAGCGTGACCACAACCGTGAGCACCGAAGCACGTTTCAACATCGGACATGCCCCCTGCACGTGTCTGGTGTTCGCTGCTGCGCTCCACCGCTGCAACACGAGTGCAGCGCACGGGCCAGCCCACGACCGCGGCGTCGTCAGCCAGTTGGGGCGGACACGGCCGCCGCCACCACCGCAGGCAGCCGCACCGTGAACGTCGAGCCCTGACCGTAGACGCTGTCCACGGTCAGGTCGCCGCCCATCAGCCGGCAGAAGTGCCGACTGATCGCCAGGCCCAGGCCGGTCCCGCCGTACTTCGATCGCGTGGACGCCTCCGCCTGGGCGAACGCCTCGAACAGCCGCGAGAGCTGCTCCTCCGTCATCCCGATCCCGGTGTCCGCGACCGCGAACGTCAGCCAGTCGTCCGACTCGCGCGACACCGTCAGGCTGATGGTGCCGTGGTCGGTGAACTTGGCGGCGTTCGAGAGCAAGTTGAAGAGGGCTTGCCTCACTTTGGTCAGATCGGCGTGCATGCTGCCGACATCGTGTGTACAGGCGACGACTAGCGTGTTGCCGTTCTTCTCCACGAGCGGCCGGACGATCGATTGAACGTCCCGCACCATTTGCCCGACCTCGAACTCTTCGACGAACAGGTCCATCCGGCCGGCCTCGATCTTGGAGAGGTCGAGGATGTCGTTGATCAGCCCCAGCAGGTGCTTGCCGGCCGCGTTCACCTTCTGGAGGTCCGGCAGGTACACGTCGTCGCCGGTGTCCTCTGCCTCTTCCTGGAGCATCTCGGAGTAGCCGATGATGGCGTTCAGCGGCGTCCGCAGCTCGTGGGACATGTTCGCCAGGAACTGCGACTTGTGCTGCGAGGCCGACTCTAGCGCGCGGCTGGTCTCCTGGACCTGCTCGAACAGGCGCGCGTTCTCGATCGCCAGCACGGACTGGCCGGCGAGCGTCTGGAGCAGGTCCACGACCGGCTGGGGGAACGCGCCGGGCGCCCTCCGGCGGATCACCAGCAGACCGACCACGCGCTGGTCGCGCACGAGCGGCACGAAGATCAGCGCGCGGAAGCCGGCCTCGCGCAGGCGTTCCAGCATGGCGGGCGAGGCGGCGTCCGGCTCGGCGGTGATGTCGGGCATCTGGACGGCGGCCCCGCTCCGGGCGGCGCGCCCAGCGGCCGTGTCGGAGTCCAGGCGCGGCCGGTAGCGGTCCATCGCCTCCACGAGCGCCTCC
>DASRII010000146.1:0-6397 GCA_035650075.1 Micromonosporaceae bacterium
ACGAACTGTTGCTGTGAGCACGCGTTTCAGCGTCGTTTCCTCGGTTGGCCCTGCCGGGCGTCACCAGCACAGGCGATCCGGTAGGAGGTGGCAGGCGGTGGAGCTGCTCGTGGAACGGGCCGTGGGGCTGGATGTCGGCAAAGACGAGGTGGTGGCCTGCATCCGCGTCCCTGACCCTGCCGGCGGGGTCGGGGTCGCCGCCGCCAGGAGGTCCGCACCTACCCGACGTTCACCTCCAGCCTGGAGGTGCTGGCCGACTGGCTGCAGGCCGAGGGCATCACCCAGGTGGTGATGGAGGCGACCGGGCAGTACTGGAAGCCCTGCCGGTATGTGCTGGAGGAACGCGGGTTCCAGCTGCTGCTGGTCAACGCCCGCCACGAGCAGGATCCTGCCCGGCCGCAAGACCGACGTCGGCGATGCCGCCTGGTTGGCGGAGTTGTTGGAGCATGGGCTGCTGCGGGGCAGCTTCGTGCCCCCAGCCCCGATCCGCGAGCTGCGGGACCTGACCCGCTACCGCAAGCGGCTGATCCAGGCCCACAGCGCGGAGTGCCAGCGGATCCAGAAGACCCTGGATGACGCTGGGATCAAGCTCGACTCGGTCGCCGCCGACATCCTGGGCGCCTCGGGCCGGGCGATGCCGGCCGCGCTGGTCGCCACCAGGTCACCCTCCAACCCGCCGCCTAACACCCGGGATTCACGTTCAGGATGCTACGGCCCCGGGAGCATCCCTATCCCCGGGGTCGTAGCCCGGACCGGACCAGGTGGGCTCGTCCATCCTGGTCCCCGGGGGCCGATGGCATCCCACCAGGGGTGCTCGGGGAACCACACCCACCACCGACCTTCAAAGGACCGCCGATGAGGCTGCCGCCGTTACGGACCCGCACATGGAAAGCTTGAGGGGGGGAGGGCCACAGAGACGGTCTCTGCGCCTCCGGGGGGTGGCGCAGCCCTAACCCGGTGGCCCTCCTAGGTCGCCACTCCTGCAGCCTGTCGGTTTCCCGCCGCACGGTGCACGGTGGCGAACCGGTTCAGCTTGGGCGATCCGGGACTCCGCGTGACCGCGCAGGCGTACCAAAGTCCCATTACGCCATTCGCGGGAGCTGCGCTAGGCGCGGCGACGGACGGGCCGAGATCCATCGAGGCGGGCCAGGATCCCGAGGACGTTCTCCGCTGCGGCTCCGGGGTCGTGGCTGGGTTGGACGGTGAGCCCCCCCGCAGCCACCGGCCAACCGAAGCCCTCCCGCTACCCGCCTTTGTGACCGGCAACCAGGCGGCCTACTGCCCCGCCGCCCGAAAGGCGACCATCTGCATGACCCAGGTGCCGTTCTGCGGGGCGGTCGCGCTGTAGGCGCCGACGCTCGGGACGATGCGGTCTTCCGCGATGTCGGCGTCGGGTTTGGTTATGATGCGGCTCGTGTAGCCGGTCCCGGCGCCGGTGAAGACGCCGCTGGTCATCCCGACGCCGAGCAGGAGCTCCTTGGCGAAGTTGGTGGTGGCGGGCCCGCTGCTGGCGAGGGCGACGCTGCCCGCCGCCGAGCTGGCCACATCCAGCGGGCTGACCTTGTCCAGGCCGCTGTACTCGAGGATGCGGATGTCGGCGTAGGTCACCGCCTTGTCGAAGGTCACCGTCACGGTGTTGGCGCCGGCGGCGCTCGCCTGGATGCTCTTGGCGTAGTACACCGCCTGGCTGAGGTTGCTGCCCCGCGCGACGGTGGTCGCGGCCTGGTAGGTGTTGCCCGCGCTGTCCCGCACCTGGGTGATGTTGCCGACCGACTCGTTCCAGCCGATGGCCACGGCGTTCAGGTTGCCCGCGGTCTGGGCCTGGACGAAGGGTGTGGTCACCGTGCTCTGCGGGCTCTGGGGCGTGGCGCTGTTCACCTGGAGGAAGGCCGGGGTGGCGGGCGCGGGCGCCGCGGCGAAGGTCGCCGTGTAGGTCTGCGGCGCGCTCGGCACGACGATCTGATGCTGGCTGGCGCCACCGTCCGACCATGACTGGAAGGTGTAGGCGGTCGACCCGGAACCCTGGTCGCGTGCTTCTATCGTGTGGGTGAAGCCGACCAGGGTGTCGTAGACGAACCCCTCGACCCTGGCGATCCCGTCCAGGAACAGCGTGAGGCCGCTGGGCACGGTGTTGAAGGTCAGGTTCACCTTCTGGGGATAGATGGTGACCGTCTGGGTCGTGGTCAGGCCGTCGGAGTCGGTCACCGTCAGCGCGATCCGGTAGCGGGTGTTGCCGCTGAAGTCGTGCCCTGACGTGGGGATGGTGAGGCTGCCGCTCTTCACCCCCGTCACCGGGACACCCGGATGCACGTGGCTCTCGTGCAGGAAGTCGATGTTCCAGGTGAACGCGCTGGCCGGAAGCGTGCCGTCCTCGGTATCGGTGGCGTCGCCGCTGAAGGAGATCACGTCCCCGGCCTGGAACGTCGTCCCATCCTGGGGCGACAGGATTGTCGCCGCCGGCTTGTTTCCCACGCTGATGGGCAACGGGATCGAGAGGGTGGCGTTGACGCCGTCGGAGACCGACAACCTGGCCGTGTACTGGCCCGCCTGGGTGTAGGTGTGCGTCGGGTTGGCGGCGGTGGAGGTCGCGCCGTCCCCGAAGGTCCACGAGTAGGCCAACGGCTGGCCTTCGGGGTCGACCGACCCGGCGCTCGAGAAGTCGACCGCCAGGGGCGCCGGTCCCGCGGTCGGGTTGGCCGAGGCGGACGCCACCGGGGCCTGGTTCGCCCCCGAGAAGCGGATCCTGCGGATCTTGCTCACGCCGAAGGTGCCGCTGATGTCGGAGTATCCGAGGTCGACGTAGTACAGCGCGCCGTCCGTGCCCTCGGTGAGGTAGACGATGTCGCCGTACGGGCCGTCGACCGAGCCGTCGATCGGCTCGAAGTTGAAGACGCCGCTAACGTTCCCGTTGGCGTCGAAGGTGAGCCGCCGGATCCAGTTCTGGGTGTAGTCGGCGAAGAAGTAGCTGCCGACATACTCGCTGGGGAACTGGTTCCCGCGATAGACGAACCCGCCGGTGACGGCGGCGTCGCGACCGTTGTGCGGGTAGGAGTAGATCGGGCTCGTGCAGGGCGCTGGGCACGCTCCCTCGGAGTTGGGCCAGCCGTAGTTCGCGCCCGCGACGCCGAGGTCCACCTCTTCCTTGGCCGTCGCGTTGTTGTTGCCGCCGACATCGCCGACAAAGAGCCGACCGGTCGGCGCGTCGTAGGAGGCCCGGTACGGGTTGCGCAGGCCGAGCGCCCAGATGGAGTCGACGTTGGGGCCCGTGCCGTCGAAGAACGGGTTGTCGTTGGGGACGGTCCCGTCCTTGTTGATGCGGTGGATCTTGCCGCGCGGGCTGCTGAGCGACTGGGCGACGGCCGCATCGAAGTGCTCGCCGGTGGTGAAGTAGAGCTTGCCGTCGTTGCCGAAGTTCAGGGCGCCCCCGTGGTGCTCGGCGTTGGCGTCCTGGGGGTCCTCGTAGAGCACCTGCTCGCTGCCGGCGACCGTGCCGGTGAGCGTCGAGTTGGCCGTGAACCGTGACAGCCGGTCATGGTTCGGCGACCCGAGCGTGTAGAAGATGTAGTAGAAGCGGTTGGCGCTGAAGTTCGGGTCCAGCACGATGTCGTAGATGCCCTGCTGGACCCCGGCGGTCCCGATGTTGGTCAACTGCAGGAACGGGGTCGGGTCAGGGGTCGTGTAGGGGGGTGGCAGTACCTTGATCCTTCCCTGCAGCTCGACCACCAGCATGCGCCCGTCGGGAAGGAACTCAATGGCGGTCGGCAGGTCGAAGCCGGTCGCCAGCACCTCGTTCTGGAACTGGGCGGTGTTGGCGACATTCACCGTCACCGCCGTCGACACGGTCGCGTTGCCGGCAGCGTCGCGAGCGCGGGCGGTGATCTTGTGCGACCCGTTGGGCAGCGTCCGGGTGTCCCAGGCGAGGCCGTACGGCGCCGTCGTGTCCTCCGGCCCGGTGCTCGTGTCGTCGACGTAGAACTGCACGCCGGTCACCCCGACGTTGTCGCTCGCCGCGGCGGTGACGTTCACGATCCCGCTGACCTGCTGGTTGTTGGCCGGGCCGCTGATCGACACCGTGGGTGGCGTCGCGTCGGACGACCCGCCGGGACTGAGCGCGGTCGCCATGTCGGTCTGGATCTCGGAGGCGCTGAGGGCGCGGTTGTACACGCGGGTGTCGTCGATGCGCCCGTTGAAGGCGTACCCGGAGGTGCCGCGCCGGCCGATGTTCACGTTGTTGGCGGAGTTCTGTTGGGACGCGGTGACCGTGCCCACGAGGCTGCCATTGTCGAGCTGGCCGTTGAGGTACACGTTCATGGTGCGCGCCGTCGCATCGTAGACGCCGGCGACGTGGTACCAGGTGTCCAGCTGCAACGTGGTCGCGCCGTAGCGCACCATGTTGGTCCCGGAGCTGCTGGTGAGCTTGAAGCCGATGGCCCGGGGACCCCGGTCCGTGGTCGTGTCGAGCTGGTATCCGACCTCGGTGCCGGCCCGCTTCGAAATGATCGCCGCGTCATCAGGGGGGAACGCGGCCGAGTTGATCCAGGCGCTGACGGTCATGCTCCCGGTGAGCTGCAGGCCGGTCGGGTTGCCGAGGTTCACGAGGTCGTCGTTGCCGTCGAGGTTGACCGCCGTGCCGTACTTCCCGACGCTCCAGGTGGCGCCGCCGTTGAGCGTGCCCGTCAAGCCGTGTCCGGAGGCGTCGGCCGCGGTGGTGCCCGCCCCTTCGTCGAAGGCATACGCCGCGGCGAGGCCGGACGGTCCCCCGGTGCCGTTGGCGACCGTCACGGTCACGGCCGCCGAGGTGGCAGCGTTACCGGCGGCGTCGCGGGCCCGTGCGCCCAGGCTGTGCGAGCCGTTGGTCCCGCCGGTCGTGTCCCAGGAGACTGAGTAAGGCGCGGTCGTGTCCTCCGCGCCGAGGTTGGCGCCGTCGACGAGGAACTGGACGCCGGCAACCCCGACGTCGTCGGCGGCGCTCGCGGTGACCGTCGTGGTTGCCGAGACGGTCGCGCCGGCCGCTGGGGCGGTCACCGAGACGGTCGGGGCAGTGGTGTCTCCCGTGCCAGGGTCGGCTCTGAAGGCCACCAGCTGCATGACCCAGGCGGCGCCGTTCTGGGTCCCGGGCGCATTGTAGGACCCGGTCGTGGTCACCTTCCGGTCCTGCGTGCGGTTGCCGAACGCGGTGCTCCGGGTCGTGTACCCGGTGCCGCCGCCGGTGACCGAGGCGTTCGACGCACCGGCCGCGAAGAGCAGATCCGCGGCGTTGGTTGTGGTCACCGAACCGCTGTTCATGGTCCTGCCGGTCCCAATTGCCGACTTGGTGACATCGACAGGGTCGAACTTGTCGATTCCCGAGTACTCGTGGATGTAGATGGTACTAAAGGAGTTGACGGCGGTGGCATGGGTGACGGTCACGGTATTGGTGCCGGCGGCGATGTTCCTGGCGTAGAAGACTTGGGCGCTCGAGGTGCCTCCCCAGGTGGTGCGGGTGGCCGCGGTGGCGTAGGCGTTACCCCGACTGTCTGACACGGTGACCGAGCCGGTGTTGCTCCAGATCGCGTACACGACGATCAGGTTGCCAGCCGTGTTGGCGCTGTTGAACGCCAGGCTGTTGGTGGTGCCGGACGTAATTTCCTTGGCTTTCACCTGCACGAACGCCGGCGTTGCGGCGGCGGCCGCATCGATCGTTGGCAGTGCGGTCCCAAGGAGGGCGCCCAACAGGATGAGCACGACGAGTTGGCCCCGACGCCGCGGACAGGCCCTGTGAGCCGTGCCATGCATCTGCCGGAATTCAGCCACGGTCGGTTCCCCCCCAGGCTGGACGAGCGCCGGCGCTGATTTCCTTGGCTCGTCCACAGCTACGACGGCCCGCGCAGTTCGCCGAGCGCTACTGCACGGCACAGCCGACACGGTCCCCTAGAACAACTCGGGATACTCCTGCAGCGCTCGCGGCCGATAAATATGCCGTTTGCGTACTGTGGTTCATTCCCTTTGCGTAATCCCATTTAGCCTCACAAATCGGACGTCAGGTGCCTTCCACGCTGAGTCACCAAAATTGAGTTGGGGCATCCTGGCGACTCCTGGATGCCCCGTCCCTCCTTCGTCCGGACTGGCCCGGTTGTGGCAAGCTGCTGGCATGGACCTGCCGAGCAACCCGCCGGTGTCGCCGGCGGTTCGCATCACCGTCCTGCTCCGCCTGGCCAGCGAGGGGTTCCAGGACGCCTTCGGGGCGAGCCCGCAGTGGCTGGAGGCGCCGCCGGTCGACCTGGCCGAGCTCCGCGAGGTGGTCGGGGTCGAGCGGATCGGCCAGCTGCGGCAGGCCACCGGGCTGCGGGAGGGCGAGGGCTTCGCGGCCGGCGGGCCGGCCGGGGTGGTGCGGCTGTCCGCCGCCGCCCACGAGGGG
>DASRII010000147.1:0-5604 GCA_035650075.1 Micromonosporaceae bacterium
CAGCGCTGACCTGTCGGAGTTCGTCGAGAGTCCGACGCTGCTGTCGACGACGCGTGACTTCGGCCGTACGTGGAGCACGCCGAAGGTCATCGTCGACACCGCGCCGTTCCAGCAGACGATCGGCAACGTCATCGTCGGCGACCACCGCACCGGCGCGCTCTACAACTTCTACACGTCGATCCAGTACACCGACGCGACCGGTACGGTGGTGGAGTTCGCACGGTTCGAGGTCGTCCGATCCACCGACGGCGGCGCCAGCTGGGGCACGCCCACGGTGGTGGCGCAGGATTCCAGCGTCCTGCCCGTCAACCCGAACACCGGTCAGCCGTTGCGCACCGGGACCGACCTGCCGTTCCCGGCAATCGATCCGCGCACCGGTGAGCTGTACATGGCCTACGAGGGGTCCGACTTCACCGGCGGCCGGTACAACCAGATCCAACTCGTCCACAGCACCGACCGGGGTCGGACCTGGAGCGCACCGGTGCGGGTCAACGGCGACCCGAGGGTTCTGGCCCACACCCCGTCGATCGCGGTGACCAGCGACGGCGACGTCGGGGTCACCTACTACGATCTGCGCACGCTGCGACCCGGCAATACGACCACACTACCGACCAGCACCTGGCTGACCGTCTCCCCACGCGGCGGCCGGCACTTCGCGACCGAACGGCAGATCGCGCCCGTGTTCGACCACAACTTCGCCCCCGACGCCGGCGGCCTTTTCCTTGGCGACTACGAGGGCCTGGCCACCTTCGACGACCGGTTCCGGGCGCTGTTCGTCACCACCAACGCCAACCGACCGAACAACCGCACCGACGTCTACTTCGGACAGTTCCAGTCGATCGAGGTCGACCGCCCCGTCGCGACGCTCGGGATCGCCGGCCCGCGGGTCGGCGCGGCCGCGACACCATCAGCAGCCGGGCTGTTGCAGCGGCAACGCCGTCGCTGACCGATCCCGACGGTTCCGGACGTCCGCTACCAGGGCACGCGGGTAGCGGACGTCCGGCTACCGGCGGGCCATCGAGCTGTTGCGGGACGTCGGCGACCATTACAACGAGGCCGACACGCTCACTCACCTGGGCTCCGCGCACTGTCCATTTTGGACAATCTCGACCACCCGGACGTCGACGAGGTCCGGGCCCGGTTGGCTCAGGATGGACGGTCCGCCAGCCCCGGGTAGTGGACGACCCAGCCGCCGGCGTCGAGGGTGAGGTCTGCGGTGAAGCTGGCCGAGGAGTACCGCACCCGGCCCTCACCCAGCACGGTGTAGATCTGCTCGGACCGGAACACCTCGAGCGACGGTACCCGGACGAACGCCATGAACAGCCGGTGCTCGCTACCGGCCGGCTCGGACAGCAGCCCGAGCCGGCGGACCGGAAGCGTGTTGAACAGCGGCGCGTAGCCCAGATCGATGTCGATGGCGTCGTCGAGCCGACCCGGTTCCTCGGTGCCGGGCAACCCGGCCCGCGAGCGGCCGGCGGCGATCAGCGCCGCGTCCAGGTCACCCTGCTCGGCAGTGGTCACCCGCCAGCGGCCGGCCGCCCGTTCCAGCCGCACCGTACGCAGCCAACCAGCGCCCTCGACTGTTACGTCGAGCCGTGCGCTCGCCCACGTTTCGTCGGTGACCAGGTCGTAGCGGACAACGTGCGCGACCGGCCCCGCGGCGACCGCGGTTCCGCGCGCGACGAGCCCCCGCCGGTCGTCGACGAGCGCGAGATCGCTGCCTTCGGTGTCGAGCCGGCGCCAGAAGAGTGACTTCGGGAGGGTCGCCATGCTGTCGACCGTACCGCCGGGAGGTCACGCGCTCCGGTCAATTCGGCGAGGACCGTGTCGCCGACGCGGACCCGGGTCTGGGTCGGCGCGACGCTCGCCCGCTCCAACATGGACAGAACGGCCCGCCGCTGCTTCGGCAGGGCCAGCGTGACCACTGTGCCGGATTCACCCGCGCGGGCGGTACGCCCAGCCCGGTGCAGGTAGTCCTTGGCGTCGTTCGGCGGGTCGACATGCAGGACGAGCGTAACCCCGTCGACGTGGATGCCGCGGGCGGCGACGTTCGTGGCGACGAGGGCGGACACCGCTCCCTCACGGAACTCGGCGAGGGTGCGCGTGCGTACCCGTTGGGTCTTACCGCCGTGCAGTCCCCCCGCGCGGACGCCGACCTCGGCGAGTTGCTCGACCAGTCGGTCGACGCCGGCCTGCGTGCGGGCGAACATGAGGGTCCGGCCGGGCCTGGCGGCGATGGAGGCCGTCACGCCGAACTTGTCGTGCGGCGGCACCAGCAGGACGTGATGGTCCATTGTGGACACCGCAGCGGAAGGGGGATCGGTCGCGTGCGTCACCGGATCGGTGAGGAAGCGTTGAACGAGCGCGTCCACATCGTGGTCGAGCGTCGCGGAGAACAGCAGCCGTTGTGACCCGGCCGGAGTCTGTTCCAGCAGCGCGGTCACATCGGGCAGGAAGCCCATGTCGGCCATCTGGTCGGCCTCGTCCAGCACGGTGATTCCGATGCCGTCGAGGCTCACCTCGCCGCGCTCGATCAGGTCGGCCAGCCGGCCCGGCGTGGCGACGAGGACGTCGACCCCGCGGCGCAGCGCCTGGATCTGCCGCTCGTACGGCACACCGCCGACCGCGGTGGTCAGAAACACGCGGATCGCGCGGCCGAGCGGGCGCAGTACGTCGGCCACCTGCATGGCCAGCTCGCGGGTCGGGACGAGCACCAGCGCGTGCGGACGGCGCGGCGGGGCACCGCCGGCGGCCGCCACCCGGGCGAGCAGCGGCAGGCCGAACGCCAGCGTCTTGCCGGAGCCGGTCTGGCCGCGGCCGAGCACGTCCCGGCCCGCGAGCGCGTCGGGGACGGTCGCGGCCTGAATCTCGAACGGCTCTGTGATTCCCGTCTCGGCGAGCGCGTGTGCGAGTACCGGTGGCAAACCGAGCTGAGCGAACTTGTTGTCCGGATCGACGGTCACCGGCGCGGGGCGCGGTCTGGTGTGAGTGCGGTGCGGTCGGGACTTGAAACGGGCGCGCGGATTCGCGCGGCCGGCAGCGGTCACTGTCATCGGTTCGGGATTACCTTCCAAACGGTGCGTCACTCAGCAGTGCACACCGCCGGAACGCATGAGGCGCGCGGCTCGGTGCCAGCGCGCGGTGATCGTGCCAAGGGTACACGATGAGCGGATGAACCCGTTGACCGCGCTGACCCTCGACGAGCTCCGCTATCGGCGCAGCATCAAGTGGTGCCAGTACGAACCGGATGTACTGCCGCTGTGGGTGGCCGAGATGGACACCCCGCTGGCCGAGCCGATCGCCGACGCGTTGGCGGCGCTGGTCGGGCGCGGGGACACCGGGTACGCGCACATCGCCGGTCTCGCCGAGGCGTACGCCGGGTTCGCCGCCGACCGGCTGGGCTGGGTGCCCGATCCGGCCCGCGCGATGCTCATGCCCGATGTGATGAACGGCATCGTCGCCGTGCTGCGAGTGCTCACCGCACCGGGTGACGGGGTGGCGGTCACTCCGCCGGTGTACCACCCGTTCTTCTCGTTCATCGCCAACGCCGACCGGCGCGTGGTCGAGGTACCGCTGCTGCCCGAGGCGCCACGGCTCGACCTGGCCGGGCTGGAGCGGGTGTTCGCCTCGCGCGAGGCGCGTGTCTGTCTACTGTGTAATCCGCACAACCCGACCGGTGACGTGTTCTCGCGGGACGTACTGCTCGAGGTGGCGAGGTTGGCCGACCGCCATGGGGTACGGCTGCTCGTCGACGAGATCCATGCGCCGTTGACGTATCCCGGCGCCACCGCGGTACCGATGCTGTCTCTGGTCGACGACGTGGAGGCGGCGGCTCGGGCTTTCGTTTTCGTGTCCGCCTCGAAGGCGTGGAACCTGCCCGGTCTCAAGGCGGCACTGGTCTTCGCCGGCCCGGCCGCGGCCGAGGAGCTGGGCGCGGTACCGCACGAGGTGACCTTCGGTGCGGGGCTACCGGGTGTCGTCGCGAGCGAGGCGGCGCTGCGGCACGGCGTACCGTGGCTCGACGAACTGGTCGCGGGTCTGGACAGCAATCGCCGGTTGCTGGCGGAGCTGCTCGCCGAGTACCTGCCGGATGTGGGCTACCGGCTGCCGGACGCGACGTACCTGGCGTGGCTGGACTGCCGGGCGCTGGGTCTCGGCGACGATCCCGCGGTCGAGTTCCTCGAGCGGGGTCGGGTGGCTGTCTACTCTGGACCGATGTTCGGGGAAGACGGGCGCGGCTTCGTCCGGCTCAACTTCGCCACTTCGCCGGAGATCCTGCGGGAGGGCGTGCGCCGGATGGCCGCAGCTACGAATCGATGAGCCCGTTGAACCAGTCGGTCACCGCGTCGCCAGCCACCGACGCCACGGCCCAACCGGCCAACACGAGGACCGCCAACACGACGAACAGGATGAGGACGACCTTGCCGGTACGCCACTTCGTCCTCGGCGCGTCGACTTCACCCTGCGCGAGGATGTGTCCGGTCAGCGAGCCCGACGTCTCCCACCCCGACGCCAGGGCGGTCGTCATCTCGGGCAGGTCCTTTCCTCCACTGTAGACAGTTCCCGGGTCGGCGCGGACGCTCGTCTGCCAGGCGGGTGCGTCCCCGGCCGGGGGCACGAGTGTGCTCCGCCAATCCCTCGGCGGAAACGCGGCGGTAGCTGCCGGTGGGGCCGGCGCGGGTGGGGCCGGCGGGGCGGCCAGTGCGGTCGCCGGCCCGCCCGTGGGCGGTGTCATCGGGTGCGCCGACGGGATCGTGTACGGCGGTTCCGCGCCCGAGCCCGGAAACGTCGGCTGCGGCCAGGGCGGTAGCGCGGGTGCGGGTGGAGTCGGTGGCGCGACCGCTGGGCTTACCGGCGGTGCCGGGGCTACGGGCGGTGGCGGTGCATCGCCGGACAGGGGCGAGCGCGGGCGGTGTGGCAGCGGAGCGCCCATCGGCGGCGGCGGCGGGTAGGGCGGTGCCGGATCCGGACCTGGTGGCTGTGGCGGCGGCGGGATCGGGGGTGGCCCCGGCGGCGGAGCCGGCGGCTGGGGTTGCGGGTACGGCGGCGGAACCGGCTGCGGTGGAGCCGGCGGCTGCGGTACCGGTGTCGGCGACGGGAACGGCGAGGGACCCGGCTGCGGTGGCTCGGCCGGCTGCGGTGGCTCGACGGGCTGGGGTGGCTCGTGCGGCTGGGGCGGCTCGACGGGGTCCGGGGGCCGTACGGGGTCCGGCTCGCTCTGTGCGCTACCGCGGTAGGTGCGTGACCGTATCGCCGCGGCGTCCATCGCTACCGCTGCCGCGACATCCGCCGCGGTGATCGGCGACGAACCGGGAACCGACGCCGTGGCCCAGAACGCCGCCCGGCCGCCTCCTCGAGGTTCCGCGCGCTGCGCCGGGATGACCGGTGGCGCGGCCGCCGGCGGGGGCGGAGGCGGAGGCGGAGCCGCGTCCCTGGGTGGAGTGGGTACGACCTCCCGCCACGGCTGGGCGAAAGCGGCCCAGGCCGAGTCGGCTCCGGTGCGCGGCCGTCCCTCCCCGGAATGATCGACCTGCCGTCCACCGTCGAACACGGGTCGCTGAGGCTGGGCGGCGGCAGGAGGGGCGGGCATAGCGGCGGCAGCAG
>DASRII010000148.1:0-3726 GCA_035650075.1 Micromonosporaceae bacterium
TCCGGTACCGGACGAGCTACGGCCAGAACGTCCTGAAGCACCTGGTCGAGACCGCACACATCGCCGGGGTGATGGCCGCCGAGCTACGGCTCGACCCAGCGCTGATCAAGCGTTGTGCCTTCTTGCACGACATCGGCAAGGCTCTGACCCACGAGGTCGAGGGCAGCCACGCGCTGATCGGGGCGGACCTGGCCCGCAAGTACGGCGAGGCCGAGGAGGTGGTCCACGCGATCGAGGCCCACCACAACGAGGTACCGCCGCAGACCATCGAGGCGGTCCTGACCCAAGCCAGTGACGCGTGTTCGGGTGGGCGACCGGGAGCGCGGCGGGAGAGCCTGGAGGCGTACGTCAAGCGGCTCGAGCGCATCGAGGAGATCGCCGCCGGTAAGGCCGGTGTCGAGAAGGTCTTCGCGATGCAGGCCGGTCGCGAGATCCGGGTGATGGTACGGCCCGACGACGTCGATGACATCGGGGCCGCCGTACTAGCCCGGGACGTGGCGAAGCAGATCGAGGAGGAGCTGACCTACCCCGGTCAGATCCGGGTCACCGTCGTACGCGAGTCGCGGGTCACCGAGATCGCACGGTAGGGCTCAGGCCCCGTCCACCGCGCCCGTAGTGCGCAGGGCGCCCGTACCGCCGGGGACGCGGATGCCCAGCCGGCGCGTCCGGCGGTCCAGCCAGTTGGCGAACAGTGTCAGCAACGAGTTGATGATGATGTAGATGACGGCGACGACGATGGCCGCCTGGATCACGTTGCCGAAGTTCGCCGCGAGATCGTTGACGCCACGCTGCAGCAGCTCCGGGTAGGCGATGATGTAGCCGAGCGCGGTGTCCTTCAGCAGGACGACGAGCTGGCTGACGATAACGGGCAGCATCGCCCGGGCGGCCTGCGGGACCAGGATGTACCGCATCAGCTGGCTCTTGCGCATGCCCACCGCGTACGCGGCCTCGGACTGGCCGCGGGGCACGGCCCGGATGCCGGCCCGGAACGCCTCGGCGAGCACCGAGCCGTTGTAGAGCGTCAGGCCGATCACGAGGGCCCAGAAGATCGGTACCGGCCCCTGGATCAGGAACGGCACACCGTAGAAGATGAAGAAGATCATGATCAGCAGCGGTACGGCCCGGAAGAACTCGACGATCGCACCCACGGGCAGGCGGATCCACCAATGCTCGGAGAGCCGGCCGACCGCGAAGAAGATGCCGAACGCGAGCGAGAGGATCATCCCGGTGAACGCCGCGAGCAGCGTCGCCCGCAGGCCGGGAAGGATGAAGTTCCGCCACGTGGCCGCCTCGGTGAACGGCTTCCACAACCGGCCCTCCAACTGGCCGGCGTCGGCGAACTTCTGGTAAACCCACCACAGCAGCGCGGCGATCGCGATCCCGAAGAGCACGGTCAGGACGACGTTCCGCCGCTTGGCGCGGGGACCAGGGTAGTCGTAGAGAACAGTACTCATCGCCGCACCGCCAGCTTGTTGGCCAGCCAGCCGAAGACGTACCCGGTCGGAATGAGCACCACGGCGAACGTACCGGCGAAGACCAAGAAGATCTCGATTACCGCGTCCCCGTTGTCGTTGATCAGTTGCTTCATGATGTTCGAGGATTCGAGCAGTCCGATCGTCCCGACGATGGTCGAGTTCTTGCACAGCGCGATCAGGACGCTGCCCAGCGGCGCGATCACCGCTCGGCCGGCCTGCGGCAGGACGACGATGCGGAGCGTTTGCGCGAACGTCAGTCCGACCGCGCGGGCCGCCTCGGCCTGCCCCGGCGGGACGGTGTTGATCCCGGACCGGAACGCCTCGCAGACGAAGGCCGCGGTGTACGCCGACAGGCCGACAACGCCGAGCCAGAACTGGTTGGTGTCGAGTTCGTCGGAGAATTCGAGACCCAAGGTGGAGAAGAGCCCGAAGAAGCTGAAGAAGATGACCAGCGTGAGCGGGGTGTTGCGGAAGATGTTGACCCACGCCGTGCCCACGCCACGCAGGACCGGGATGGGGGAGACCCGCATCGCCGCGAGCAGCACGCCGAACCCGAGCGCGAGCACGGCCGACGCCCCGGTCAGCTTCAGGATCCAGAAGAAGCCCGACAGGTACGCGTCCAGATTCTCCTGCTCGAAGAAGACGTGCATGCGTTCCCCTGACCTACCGGCACGGCCGGGGGCCGTCGCCCCTGCGGGCGGCGACCCCCGACCTCTATATGTGGTTTAGCCGCAGTTGGTGAGCTTGGTGGTGTCCAGCGTCGGTGCGGGCGTACCGCTCTTGCCGAGCGTCGAGTCCCACGCCGCCTTGTAAGTGCCGTCCGCGGCGGCCGCCTTCAGAATGTCGTTGATCTTCTCGCAGCTGCTCTTGTCGTCCTTCTTCAGCCCGATGCCGTACGGCTCGGTCGAGAAGGGCTTGCCGACGACCTTGAACTTGCCGGCGTACTGCGCCTGCGAGGCGTAGCCCGCCAAGATGATGTCGTCGGTCGTCACCGCGTCGACCTGCCCGTTCTCGAGCAGCGGCAGGCACTTGGAGTACGCGTCGAACAGCTGCAGCTTGGTGTCCTTGTAGTTCTCCTGGATGCGCTTGGCCGGCGTGGACCCGGTGACCGAGCACACCGTCTTGCCGGCGAGCTGCTCCGGCCCGGCGATCGTCGAGTCGGTCTTCACGAGCAGATCCTGACCTGCCACGTAGTACGGCCCGGCGAAGCTGACCTTCGTCTTGCGGTCGTCGTTGATGGTGTACGTGGCTACCACCAGGTCGACCGTGCCCTGCTGGATGAACGGCTCACGGTTGGCCGACACGGTCGTCTTCCACTCGATGTTGGCCGCGTCCACCCCGAGACCCTTCGCGATGATCTTCGCGATCTCGATGTCGAAGCCCTCGTACTGCGTGCCGGTCTGCAGGCCGAGCCCTGGCTGGTCGGCCTTGACGCCGATGATGAGCTTCTTGTCCCGCTGGGCCTTTCCGACGACGCCGGTGGCGGTCGAGCCGCCGGCATTGTTGTTGTTGCCGCTGTCGCTGTTGCAGGCGGCAACGCCGAATGCCAGTGCGACCGCGGCGATCGCCGCAATGCGCCTGATCCGCATCCTTACTCTCCTCCTCCTGGTGGGAGCATGCGGTCAGCACGCTCCACAGTAGACGCTCAGTGCGTCAGTATCTTCGACAAGAAGTCCTTGGCCCGTTCGGTGCGAGGGTTGGCGAAGAACTCGGCCGGCGGAGCCTCCTCGACCAGCTGACCGTCGGCCATGAAGGCCACGCGATTGGCCGCGTGCCGCGCGAAGCCCATCTCGTGGGTCACCACGATCATCGTCATGCCGTCGCGGGCGAGGCTGGTCATGACGTCGAGGACCTCGCCGACCATCTCCGGGTCCAGAGCGCTGGTCGGTTCATCGAACAGCATCGCCTTGGGCTGCATCGCCAGCGCCCGGGCGATCGCCGCGCGCTGCTGCTGGCCGCCGGAGAGCTGTGCGGGGTACTTGCCAGCCTGGTCGGCGATGTCGACGCGGTCCAGCAGGCTCATCGCCCGCTCCCTGGCGGCGGCGGTTTTCTCGCCGCGAACCTTGATGGGACCGAGGGTCACGTTGTCCAGGATCGTCTTGTGGGCGAACAGGTTGAACGACTGGAACACCATGCCGACCTCGCTGCGTAGCTTGGCCAGGGCCTTGCCCTCGGCCGGCAGGGGCCGCTGGTCGAACGTGATCGTGCCGCTGTTGATCGGTTCGAGCCGGTTGATCGCGCGGCACAGCGT
>DASRII010000149.1:0-2505 GCA_035650075.1 Micromonosporaceae bacterium
GTGCCGACCGGCGGGTTGGTGCTGTAGTAGTCGTTGTGGTTGCAGTCGAACCGGGCGTCGTGTGACGTCTCCGGGCACAGCGTCTGCATGGTCGGGAAGTTCGGCGAGTCCGAGTAGCACATGACGTCCCACTCGTCCACGCAGTGTGCGCCGGCACTGGTGAACGGCGCCGACAGCTGCACGCCGCCCAGGTTGTGCATGTGCTCGTGCGCGACGACCGTGTCGGCCCAGCAACCCGCGTCGGACCGGCCGTAGCTCGGTCCAAGGTTGTTGATGTTGTCGGGACCGGACTGGTCGGCGGTCCAGTTGAAGGTACCGATGCCGCAGTACACGAACGCGTCCGTGAAGATCATGTACTTGCGGTCCGTGCGGTTGTACCCCAGCCCCTGCAGCTCGGTGATCGTGGCGCCGAAGTCGTCGTCCCCCGTCGGCGTCATGACCGCGTTCGCCACGACGATGTTGCAGCCGGCGTCGTGCACGAAGCGCACGCGGCGGGCACCGCCGGTCTCACCGGCACTCGCGTTGTAGATGGTGTCCGCGCCCTCGGCCCAGGTCCGGAAAGACGCGAGGAACGCGGCGTACCGGTCCGCCACGTCCGAGGACCGGGCGTAGATGACCTGCGTCCGCAACCCGCTCGAGCCGTCGCCGTTGCACTCCGCGAGCTGGATCGACCGATCGGAGTTCGCGACCGGGGCCGCGCTCTTCTTGATGTCGACGCCGGTCGGCGCCGGGTCCGGCCCGTGGGTACACAGGTTGGTCCCAGTCACCAGGAAGCCGGCGGTCTTGCAGGCGCCGTCCGTCGCCTGCTGCAGCCCCGCATAGACCATGCCGCGGGCCGGATCTGGTTTCGGTGGTGCGGCGAGCGGCGTCGTCGCCCCGCCGGCGGCGAACGCGGGCAGCGTACCGCCTGCCGACGGCGCGCTCGCGGCAATGACAATCATCAATGCCGCACAGCTCGCGCCGAACATGAACTTCGTTCTGCGCATTGGAACCCTTCTCCCCTCAGGGTGCGCACAGTCGGGCACCCGACTTGCGTCACGGTGACGTAGCGAGAAGTTGGTAACCTTCGATGCCGGACGTCACCGGACTCCGGTGCGCACCAAGGCTGCTCATCGGTACGCACAGTGGTCCGGGCACTGGACGCCACTGGACAGGGGAGGCCATGGCGACGGACGCGCCGCAGCAGCTGCTCAACCGGATGTGCTCGGATCTACGGCTGCTGTGGACCCAGGCCGGAGGCCCGACGCTGCGCATCCTCAGCGCGCGGGTGGGACTCGGCAAGAGCCAGGTGGGCAACATCCTCAACGGCCGGATCCGCCAGCCGCCGGACTGGCAGGTAATCAACGACCTGATCGCGAGCTTCGTCAGCTACGCCCGCGAGCACGGGCGCGCCGGGCGCATCTCGCTGTCCATCGGGGTCGAGGAATTCTGGCGGCCGCGGTTCGCCGTTGTCGAGCACGCCTTCGAACAGGATTCGCGCAACGGCGGCGAGCCGGCGCGCGTCGAACCGCGGACCACCGTCCCGCGCGAGCTGCCGGCGGATGTGTACGGGTTCACCGGCCGCGACTCGGCCCTGGCCGAGCTGGACGCGCTGGTCGGTAACGCCGAGCACGGTACGGCGGTGGTCGTCACCGCGGTGTCCGGCACCGCCGGCGTCGGTAAGACGGCGTTGGCCGTGCACTGGGCGCACCGGGTGGCCGACCGGTTCACCGACGGGCAGCTGTACGTCGACCTGTGCGGCTACCACCCCGGAGCGCCGATGACGCCGGAGGACGCGCTCGCCTCGGTGCTGGGCAGCCTCGGCGTCAGCGGTCCGGACCTGCCGTTGGATCTGGCCGGGCGGGCCAGCCGGTACCGCACGCTGCTGGCCGGCCGCCGGATGTTGGTGTTACTGGACAACGCGCACACCGCCGAACAGGTACGCCCGTTGCTGCCCGGTTCACCGTCGTGCCTGGTGGTGGTGACCAGCCGCAGCGATCTGGCCGGGCTCGTGGCGCGCGACGGTGCCCGGCGCATCGACCTCGACGCGCTGTCCCGGGACGAGGCGGTGGCGTTGCTGCGTACCCTCGTCGGCGAGCGGGTCGACGCCGAGCGGGCGGGGGCGGCGACGCTGGCCGACCGCTGCGCCCGGCTGCCGCTGGCGCTGCGGGTAGCCGCCGAGCTGGCAGTGGCGCGGCCGACGACCCGCCTGGCCGATCTGGCGAACGACCTGCGGGACCAGCGCCGGCGGCTGGATCTGCTGGATACCGGCGGCGATCCGCACACCGCGATCCGCGCGGTGCTGTCGTGGTCGTGCCGGCACCTGCCACCGCCGGTGGTCACCGCGTTCAGCCTGCTGGGCCTGCATCCCGGCCACGACATCGACCCGTACGCGTTCGCCGCGCTGGTCGGTACCGATCTCGACCGGACCCGGCGCACGATCGACGAGCTGGCCCGGGCCCACCTGGTCGAGCCGCACGGTCCGGACCGGTACGGCATGCACGACCTGCTGCGCGCGTACGCCGC
>DASRII010000150.1:0-29138 GCA_035650075.1 Micromonosporaceae bacterium
ACACCGTCATCGTGATCATCATCGCGATGGTCATGGTGACGTTGCGCCACAGCCCAACCAGCACCTCAGCCAGGACGTATTTCGCTCGCATCGGGGGATTCCTCCGCTAGGACGGTCAGATCGTCGTCAGGACAACGCTGGTTGGGGACTAGCCATAAACGCCGCGCGCCTGGTCCCGCACGATCCGGCCGCTGTCGATCTCGACAACGCGGCGGCGCATCTGGTTCACGATGTTGGAGTCATGGGTGACCATGACGACAGTCGTACCCGTCCGGTTGATCCGGTCGAGCAACCGCATGATCTCGATCGAGGTGTCCGGGTCCAGGTTCCCGGTCGGCTCGTCGGCGAGGAGGATCAGCGGCCGGTTCACGAACGCGCGCGCCACCGCGACGCGCTGCTGCTCGCCACCTGACAGCTCATGAGGGTACCGGTGTTCCTTGCCGCCCAGGCCGACCAGCTCGAGCACCTCGGGCACGACCCGGCGGGCTACCGCCTTGGACTTGCCGATCACCTCGAGGGCGAAGGCGACGTTCTCGTACGCGGTCCGGTTCGGCAGCAGCCGGAAGTCCTGGAACACGCAGCCCATCGAGCGGCGGAAGTTGGGGATCTTCCACGACCGCATCGAGCCCACTTCGCGCGCGTTGACGAAAACCCGGCCCCTGGTGGGCTGGATCTCGCGCAGCAGGAGTTTGATGATCGTCGACTTGCCGGAACCCGAGGGGCCGATGAAGAAGACGAACTCGCCCTTCTCGATCGTCACGGAGCAATCGTCCAGCGAGGGTCGCGACGCCTTCGGGTAAGTCTTGGTCACGCGCTCGAGCGAAATCACGGGTCGAGAGTCTACGCGTAGTAACTGGTACGCCAAGTCGAGCGGGTCCGGAGGCTGCCCGCAGCCGTCCGATACAGCCCGAATTGCGCCACGCTAGCTGCGCTCCCGCTGGCGCCGCCAGCGAATGCCCGCTTCGATGAAGGGGTCCAGGTCACCGTCGAAGATGCTGGTCGGATTGCCCGTCTCGTACTCCGTCCGCAGATCTTTCACCATCTGGTACGGGTGGAGAACATACGACCGCATCTGGTCACCCCAC
Organism: Micromonosporaceae bacterium; assembly: GCA_035650075.1. Lineage (GTDB taxonomy): Bacteria > Actinomycetota > Actinomycetes > Mycobacteriales > Micromonosporaceae > DASSUC01. Next base: position 1,086 of record DASRII010000150.1, read on the forward strand.
GACCCCGCAACGTCACCGCGAAGCTGGTCCATCTTCGCCTGCTCCTCGGCCTGCCGGAGCGCCAGGAGCTTGGCCTTCAGTACGCCCATCGCGGTCGCCTTGTTCTGCAATTGGGACCGCTCGTTCTGGCAGGACACGACGATGCCCGTAGGAAGGTGAGTGATGCGTACCGCCGAGTCGGTCGTGTTCACCCCCTGCCCACCAGGACCCGACGAGCGGTACACGTCGATCCGCAGATCGTCTTCGGGTACCTCGATTTCGTCGGTCTGCTCGACGACCGGGACGACCTCGACCGCGGCGAACGATGTCTGCCGCCGGCCCTGGTTGTCGAACGGGCTGATCCGCACGAGCCGGTGTGTCCCGGCCTCGACGGATAGCGTGCCGTACGCGTACGGCGCCTTGACCACGAACGTGGCGGATTTGAGCCCGGCCTCTTCGGCGTACGAGGTGTCGTACACCTCGGTCGGGTAGTTGTGCCGCTCGGCCCAGCGCAGGTACATCCGCAGCAGCATCTCGGCGAAGTCGGCGGCGTCGACGCCACCGGCGCCCGAGCGGATCGTCACCAACGCCTCGCGGGAGTCGTACTCCCCGGACAGCAGCGTGCGGATCTCGAGCTCGTCGATCGCCTTGCGCAGCGCGGTGATCTCGGTGCCGACCTCCGCGAGCGACGCCGCGTCGCTCTCGGCCTCGGCCAACTCCAGCAGGACGCGGGCGTCGTCGACTTGGCGGCGCAGCCGCTCGAGCTTGGTGATCTCCCCGCCGACGTACGACAGCCGCGACGTGATCTGCTGCGCGTGGGCCTGGTCTCCCCACAGGTCGGGAGCCGAGGCCGCCTCCTCGAGCTCAGCCTTCTCCTTGCGGAGCCGACCGAGATCGAGAACGGCCTCGATGTTACGCAGTGTCCCGTCGAGGGCCTCGAGCTGTTCCGAGTATTCAAACGCCGCCACGGGCACCAAGCCTACGCGGAGGCACAGTTACTTACTCGGTGCAGCCTTCAGCCATGCCAGCGCCGACTTGTGGTAACCGACGGCGAACTCGAGTGCGGCGGCGGCGTAGTCGTCGCCGTCCTTCTTCGCCTCCTTGGCCTGGTCTCGCGCCTCGGTAAGGGCCTCGTTGTGGTACGCGTTCGCCGCGGCGTAGAGATCCCGCAGCTGCGTCGAAGTCTGTTGGGCGCCGAAGGCCACCCGCAGCGCGACCAGGTTGCGGACCGCGTCCCGCCCCGGCGACTCGGCGAGCCAGCGGGTGAAGGCGCGCTTGCCGGCTGGCGTGATCGAGTACGGCTGGCTCGACCGGGGGCCGGGCTTTCCGAGCTTGACGTAGCCCGCCGATGCCAACGCCGGCAGCTCGCGGTAGACCTGGCTACGGGTCATCGACCAGTAGGGACCGAGCCGCTTCTCCGCGGCCGCCATCAGTTGACCGCCGGTCATCGGACCCTCGTGAAGCAGACCGAGCAAGGCTGCGGCCGTTGGGTTGACTCCTGTCTCCGCCATGTAAATCACGTTCCCATCTCTGCGGCGCCTAGTCCAGGATTTCGCTCGATCCATTGTGCACTGTCCTGGCGCGACTGTCCGGTGAGGACGGTCAGGTTCGCGGATGCGATCATGAGTCGAGGCCATTTGTCCGATTTGGACGTTGGGGCGTCTGCCGAGGGTTGACGCGGCGGACCGGAGGGCTCATCCTCACGGTTAGGCAACCTGACTAACTATTTGGAGGGTCATGTCTGGCCTCGCCGGGTCGTCGAAGCTGCTGCGGGCGATCAACTCCAGCGCCGCCCTGGCGCTGCTGCTCGACCGCGGCACGCTGACCCGTGGCGACCTGCGCGAGTTGACCGGGCTGTCCAAGCCGACGACCTCCGAGGTGCTCCGCCGGCTCACCGAGGCGGGGCTGGCCGTCGTGGTCGGTCGGACGAGTGGCGGGCCAGGGCCGAACGCCGAGATCTACGCGCCGAACCCGGCGGCCGGGTACGCCGTCGCGATATCCGTGCGGGACACCACTGAGACGAAGCGCCCGGCGCTCGTCGCTGCGGTCTGCGACCTGATCGGTACCGTCCTGGCCCGGACGGAGACCGAAATCGATCTCGCGAAAACCGATCCGGGCGCGGCGCTCGCGACGGCGGTCGCCGACGTGTGCGACCGGGCCGGGGTGCCGTCGCGCGCCGTCGGCCACATCCAGCTCGGGGTACCGGGTGCCTACGACCCCGCGACCGACACGATCCACCACATCGACGTTCCCGGCTGGAACCATCCCGGGCTCGTCGGGACGCTGGCCGAGCGGCTGGACGCCCGGATCGCCGTCGACAACGACGTCAACCTTGCCGCGATCGCCGAACGGGGTCGCGGGGTCGCCGGTGACGTCGACAGCTTCGCCGTGCTCTGGCTCGGCGACGAAGGGCTCGGCCTCGCCATCGACCTCGGGGGTACCGTGCTGCGCGGTGCGCGCGGCGGGGCGGGCGAGATCGGGTACCTGCCGGTCGGGCTCGGCGCCCGGACGGACCTGCAGGGCATCCTCGGCGGTCCGGCGGTCCGGGCACTGGCCTCCGCCCACGGCTTCCCGGCCGCCACCCCGGAGTCGGCGGTAGCCGGCGCGGCCGCCGCGGCGGGTCGCTCCCGCAAGGCCGCGGCGGCCTTCCTGACGGAGCTGGCAGAGCGGATCGCGCTCGCCCTGTCGGCGGTGGCCGCGGTACTCGATCCGCCGCTCGTCGTGCTGGCCGGCGAGGTCGCGCAGGCCGGCGGTACCGCGTTGCGCGACGCGGTCGCCGCGGCGCTCGCGGCCACGCAGTTCGCAACACCGGTCGAGGTCACCGCGCTTACCGACGACGCGGTGCTGCTCGGCGCGCTCGACGCGGGCCTGCGCACGGTCCGCGAGGCGCTCATCGGCTCGCTCCGCAACAACACCGCCTGACCCCACATCGCACCAACCCTCGGCTCCGGCGCCATGCCGGCGTCACGATCCCGTACACCCCCGAAGGAGCCCCTCGTGAGAAGTCGCTTCCTGGCCGCGCTCGCGTTCGCGGCCCTGGTCGCCGCGGGCTGCACGCCAGCGGCCAACCCGCAGCCCATTGCCACGTCCGGCGTAGAGCCCACCGGCACCGTCGAGTTCTGGCACTTCTTCGCCGACCGCGAGGCCGCGGCGATCGCCGAGATCATCGATGACTTCCGGGCCAAGTACCCGAAGGTGACCGTCGTCGTGAAGGACAGCCAGGACGACGCGAAGATGCTGCAGGCCATCGGCTCCGGGCAGGGGCCGGACGTCGGGCTGTCGTACTCCACCGACATCGTCGGCAAGTTCTGCCACACCGGTGCGTGGGTGGACCTCGCGCCGTACATCGCGCGCGACAACATCGACCTCGCGAAGTTCCCGGAGACCGTGCGGTCGTACACGCAGTACCGCGGAAAGCGGTGCGCGATGCCGTTCCTCGCTGACACGTACGGCTTCTACTACAACAAGACGTACCTCGCCGAGGCTGGCGTCACCACGCCACCGAAGACCCTCGCCGAGCTGTCGGACCTCGCGAAGCGGCTCACCAAGCGCAAGCCGGACGGCACCATCGAGCGAGCGGGCTTCCTGCCGCTGTGGGGCTTCTACGAATTCTCCCCGTCGCATTTCGCTCCGGTCGCCAACGCCAAGTGGCTCAACGCGGACGGCACGTCGGCGATCGGTACGGACCCGGCGTGGCAACAGGTATTGCGCTGGCAGAAGGAACTCGTCGACTGGTACGGGTACCAGAACCTGGAGAAGTTCCGGGCGAGTCTCGGTGACGAGTGGTCCGCCGACCACGCGTTCCACAAGGGACAGATCGCGATGATGATCGACGGCGAGTACCGGATCGCGTTCCTCCGCGACCAGGCGGCCACGCTCGAGTTCGGCACCGCGCCGATGCCGGTTCTGGACCAGTCCCGGTATGGCGCCGGCTACGTCACCGGCAACGTGATCGGCGTATCGAAGCACGCGAAGAACCCCGAGGCGGCCTGGGCGCTGATCCGCTACCTGACAACCGACACCGGAGCGATCGTCAAGCTGGCCAACGGCATCAAGAACGTACCGACCACAGTGGACTCTCTGGCCTCGGCCGACCTGAAGGTCGACCCGGAGTTCAAGACGTTCCTGGACATCTTCAGTCACCCGCAGACGTCGACGACGCCGCCGAGCGCGGTCGGACCCGCGTACCAGGAGCAGTTCACCGCGTTCTGCGACAGGTGGCAGTCCGGCAACGCCAAGGACCTCTCCGGCGGGCTCGCCGAGGTGGACAAGCAGATCAACCAGCTCGTCCAGCTCGCCGGATAGGACACTCGATGTCCACCGCGTCGGCCCGGCGCCGCCAGTCATGGCGGCGCCGGCTCGTGGTACTCAGTTTCGTCGCGCCGGCGCTGGCCGGGCTGGTGCTGTTCCTCGGGTACCCGTTGCTGACCGCCGTCTACTTCTCGTTCACCCGGGTCGACCTCGTCAACCCGCCGCAGTGGGTGGGCCTGGCCAACTGGCGATTCCTGCTGCACGACCCCAACGTCCGGCTGGCGGCCGGCAACACGCTGTGGCTCGTCGCCGTCATGGTCCCGGCGCGCATCGTGGCCGGTCTGCTCACCGCGATGCTGCTGAACCGGGTCCGGCACGCCCGCGGCCTGTATCGCACGATCTTCTACCTACCCGCGCTCGCGCCCCCGGTCGTGGCGACGCTGGCGTTCGTGTCGTTGCTCAAGCCCGGTACCGGCCCGGTGAACACGATGCTCGCCAAGCTCGGCATCGAGGGTCCACTGTGGTTCAACTCGCCGGAGTGGGCGAAGCCGTCGCTGGTACTGCTGGCGCTCTGGGGCGTCGGCGACCTGATGATCCTGTTCGTGGCGGCTTTGCTGGATGTACCGGCCGAGCTGTACGAGGCGGCGAACCTCGACGGGGCCAACGCGTGGCAGAAGTTCCGCTTCGTCACACTGCCCGGCATCTCGCCGGTCGTCCTGTTCGCGGCGGTCACCGGCATCATCGGCACGCTGCAGTACTTCACCCAGGCGGCGGTAGCGGCGAGCGTCGCCTCGGGTGAGGCCACCACGGGCGGCGGCATCTCCTCGACATTCGGCTACCCCGAGGGGTCCACGTTCACGTACCCGCTGTGGCTGTACGTGGTCGGCTTCCGGTTCAACGCGCTCGGCTACGCCAACGTGCTGGCCGTCCTCCTGTTCGTGGTGGCGGCCTCGGTGACGATGCTCATGCTGCGCCGGTTCAACGCGTTCGCGGGGAGCACGCGATGAAGCGGCGGCATCTCGTCTTCGTGGCCGAGCACAGCCTCGCCATCGCGCTGGCGGTGATGTTCCTCGCGCCGCTCGTCTTCGTCGTGCTCACCTCGTTCATGACCAGCGACCAGCAGCTCACCTCGCAGCTCTGGCCGCGCACGTGGCATCCATCGAACTACGCCGAGGCGTTTGCGAAGACGCCGCTGGCCCGGTACCTGCTCAACACCGTCCTCTACGCGGGCAGCGCCACCCTGCTCATGTTGCTGGCGAGCGTGCCGGCCGCGTACGCGCTGGCGAAGCTGCGGTGGCGCGGCCGTACCTCGATGTTCATCGCCATCATCTGCGTGATGATGCTGCCTCCGCAGGTCACCACCGTGCCGCTGTACCTGTTGTGGGCGTCGTGGGGACTGACCGGCTCGTTGTGGCCGCTGATCCTGCCGCTGCTCGCCGGGGACGCGTTCTCCATCTTCCTGCTCCGCCAGTTCCTCGTGACGATCCCGGACGACTACCTCGACGCCGCCCGCGTCGACGGTGCCGGCGAGTGGCGAACGCTGCTGCGGGTGGTGGTGCCGATGGCCAAGCCGGGTATCGCGGCCGCGGCGCTGTTCCAGTTCTTCTATGCGTGGAACGACTACTACGGGCCGCTGCTGTACACGAGCGAGAACGAGTCGGCGTGGACCCTGTCCCTCGGGCTGGCCTCGTTCCGTACGCTGCACCACGTGGAGTGGCATCTCATCAGCGCGGCGACGCTGCTCACGATGCTGCCGATCGTGGTGCTGTTCTTCTTCGCGCAGAAGGCGTTCGTGCAGGGCGTCACGTTGACCGGAGTCAAGGGATGAAGATCGCGGTCGTCGGCGGCGGGTCGACGTACACCCCGGAGCTCGTGGACGGCTTCTCCCGGCTGTACCCGGCGCTCGGCGAGCTTGCCCTGGTCGACCCGGCCCGCGAGCGGCTGGACGTCGTCGGCCCCTTCGCCCGGCGCATCGCCGCCCACTATGGACGGTCGTTCGACGTCACCTGGACCTCCTCGCTCGACGAAGGGCTCGACGGCGCCGCGGTCGTCATCATCCAGCTGCGCGTGGGCGGTCAGGCGGCCCGGATCAGCGACGAGACCTTCCCGCTGGACTGCGGCTGCGTCGGCCAGGAGACGACCGGGGCGGGCGGGTTCGCCAAGGCGCTGCGGACGGTACCGGTGGTCCTCGACGTGGCTTCCCGGGCGGCACCGGACGCGTGGATCGTCGACTTCACCAACCCCGTCGGCATCGTGACTCGCGCGCTGCTCGACGCCGGGCACCGCGCGGTCGGGCTGTGCAACGTGGCGATCGGCTTCCAGCGGCGGTTCGCGGGGCTGCTGGGCGTTCCACCGGCAGCCGTCACGCTCGACCACGCCGGCCTCAACCACCTCACCTGGGAGCGAGCGGCCTATGTGGACAATGTGGACCGGCTACCGGAACTGCTCGCCAAGCACCTGCCCGAGCTGGCGTCCGAAGTGGACATTCCCGCACCGGTGCTGACCGCGCTGGGATGTGTACCGTCGTACTACCTGCGGTACTTCTACTGCCACGATGACGTGGTGACCGAGCAGCGTGGTGCGCCCACCCGCGGCGCACAGGTCGCCGAGATCGAGGCGGAGCTGATGCGGTTGTACGCGGATCCCACTGTGGACACGAAGCCCGAGCTGCTCTCGCAGCGGGGTGGGGCGTACTACTCCGAGGCGGCGGTCGGGCTGATCACCTCGCTGCTGACCGGCGACGGCGGCATCCACGCGGTGAACGTCCGCAACAACGGCACGTTCCCGTTCCTCCCGCCAGAGGCCGTCATCGAGGTCACCTGCCGCGTGGACCGGACCGGCGCGGCGCCCGTGCCACTGGCCGCCGTCGGCCCGCCACTGTCCGGACTCATCGCCGCGGTGTCGGGGTACGAGGAACTGGCCGTCGACGCCGCCCTGCACGGCGGGCGGGAGCGGGTGTACCGGGCACTGCTGGCCCATCCCCTCGTCGGTCAGCACGACGTGGCCGACGCGTTGACCGACAAGCTGCTCGCGGCCCGATGACAAGCACGTTCCTGGCTATCGACGGCGGTAACTCGAAGACCGACGTCGTGGTAGGCACCGCCGACGGCCGGGTGCTCGCCTTCCTCCGCGGTCCCGGTTCCAACCCGCACGACCTCGGGCTCGACAACGCCGTGGCACTGCTCGACCGCCTGGTGACCGCGGCCCGTACCGCCGCCGGCCTTTCCAGCCTCGACCGCGCGGGCGTGTACCTGGCCGGGGCGGACCTGCCGGTCGAGGTCGAGAACCTCACGAAGGCCGTGGCGCAGCTGGGCTGGGCGGGCGAGCAGCTCGTGGACAACGACACCTTCGCGCTGCTGCGGGCCGGTACCGACCGACCCGACGCGGTGGCCGTGGTGTGCGGGGCCGGCATCAACTGCGTCGGCCGCACGAGCGACGGGCGTACCGCGCGGTTCCCATCGCTCGGTCCGATCTCCGGAGACTGGGGTGGCGGCAACGACCTCGCGCGGTTCGCCTTGTGGCACGCGGTCCGTGGCGAGGACGGCCGCGGCCCGGCCACCGCGCTCACCTCCGCCGTGGCCGCCCACTTTGGACTGTCCACAGTAGAGGCGGTGAGCACCGGGTTGCACCTCGGCGAGCTGCCCGCCGATCGGATCTTCGAGCTGAGCGCGGTGCTGTTCGCCGTCGCGGATACCGGAGATCCGGTCGCGCGCCGGGTCGTCGACCGGCAGGCGAAAGAGATCGTGAGCCTCGCGACGGTGGCGGCCGACCGGCTCGGCCTGCTCGGCGCGGCGTACGCCGTCGTGCTGGGCGGCGGCGTGCTCCGAGCCCGGCATCCGCTGCTGGACGACGCGATCCGGGACGGCCTGCGCGCCCAGTCCCCGTATGCCGAGATCACCGTCGTCGAGCAACCGCCTGTGGTCGGCGCTGCCCTGCTGACCCTCGACGCCCTCGGTGCCCCACCGGCCGCGGCTGCCCGCCTCCGGGCCGAACTGGCCGATCGGGTGCCGTCAGGGGCGGCGGACGAACGTCGTGGGAATCGGATCGCCGATCCCGGGTAGACCCGACGGCGGCGCCGGGAACGTCTCGGACTCCCCGGGGGTCGGATCGGCGGCGTGCGTAGCCGAGGAAGACGACGGCGACGGGGATGGGGACGGCGTAGGGGACGGCGACGGGCTCGGTGCGGAGTCCGCCGACTCGCTCGCCGGTGCCGTCGGTACCGCTGCCGGAACGCGCCGCGGTCCACCGGTACCCCCGTCGAGCTGGCCTCCCAACGCGGCGGCGCCGGCGCCGACGACGGCGACCAGCATGGCGGCCGCGCCGATGCCCACCGCGACGCGCACGTGGCGGTCGCGGCGCCGGGACCGGCGGCGGTCGCCCACCTCGTCGGCCGGCTTGGCCACCATGAGCGCGCTGGCCGGAGAGACCGGTACCCAGGTGACCGGCCGCGCGGATGCGACGACGAGCGTGCTGGCGCCGCGATCCCACCACGTCACCGCCTCGGCGGGCAGGGCCGCCATGGGTGGCATCCCGTCGAGCAGGGTCTCGATGGCGCGGAGCCGGGTGGCGAGCGACCAGGCGTCGGGCCGGTCCATGGGGTCCTGGGCCAGGCACGCCTCGATGACCGGCCAGACGACCGGCGGCAGGCCGGGCGGAGGTACCGGGATGCAGTGCGCGTGCCGCCGGAGCACCTCGGTCGCGGAGCCGCCCCGATACGGGCTCCGGCCGCAGATCAGCTCGAAGAGCACGAGCCCGAGGGCGTAGATGTCCGCCGCGGCCGTCGGGTGGTGGCCGGCGACGACTTCGGGAGCGACGTACTCCGGGGTAGCGAGAATCGCGCGCCGCCGGATCGGAGCCGTGCCGGGCCGGATCTCCACCGTCGGGTCGCGGCTGATCCGGCGGGCGACACCGAAGTCGGCGAGGCGTACCGGTCCACCCGCGTCCGGCAGAAGGATGTTGGCCGGCTTCACGTCTCCGTGGATCACTCCACGGGCGTGCAGGTAGCCGAGCGCGTCGGCGATCTGGGCCGCGATGTCGGCGGCCAGCGTGGGCTCGAGCGGACCGCCGGTACGCAGCCGCCTGCGCAGGTCGGCGCCCTCGATCAGCTCCATGACGAGAGCCATGCCTGCCCAACGCTCCGTTGGTGGGGCCGGCGCTGCCGCGCCGGTCCCACCAACGAACTCACGATCCTCGTTCAGGAAGTTCCGTGGCCGGATGATCGAGGGGTGGTCCAGATCGGCGAGCAGCTCGGCCTCGTTGAGGAACGCCCCGACCAGCTCGGGCTGGGCGGATGCCTCGGGGCGCAGGAGCTTGACGGCTACCCACTCGTCGCTCGCGGTGTCCCACGCGCGCCAGACAGTGCCGATCGCTCCCCGCGCGATCTCGGTCACAAGCCGGTACCGCTCCGCGACCAGTGTCTCCACGTGTCGAACGCTAAGGCGGCGTCAGCTCGCCGCCGGACGTCGAGTGTGATCTGGCACGAACCCGTGACATCCACGCCCGCCACTGCCCCGTCAGAGGCGGCTGCGGAGCTCCCACAGCTCGGGGTAGAAGCGCAGCTCGATCCGGGACCGCAGGTAGGCACCGCCGGCGCTGCCCCCGGTGCCCGGCTTCGTCCCGATCTGCCGCTCGGCCATGAGCACGTGCCGGGCGCGCCAGAGCGACCACGCCTGGTCGTGCGCGATCAGCGCCTCGGCGAGGTCCCACAGCTGGCCGTAGCGCGCACGGTCCTTGGCGATCGTGGCGTACGCCGCGAACCGCTCGTCCGCCGAGGACACCGGGAACCCCGCGTGGGCCAGGGCGGCGAGGAAACCGTCCCAGAGGCTGGGCTCCTCCAGCCGCCGCTCGAGCCGCGCCTTCTCCGTGGACGAGAGCCCGCGGAACCGGTCGAGGAACCCGGGATCCTTGAGGCCGGACAGGAACTCGATCTCCCGGAACTGCACCGACTGGAAGCCCGAGGCGGGCGCGAGCTTGGTCCGGAACTCGAGGAAGTCCTGCGGCGTCATCGAGTCGATCACATCGACCTGCGATACCAGCACCCGTTCGATGGTCTGGCAACGCTCGAGGCGGATCCGTGGGCGGTACGTCTCACCGGCCAGCATCCCGTCCCGGGCATCGGTCAGCTCGTGCAGCAGCAGCTGGAACCACAGCTCGTAGACCTGATGGATGGTGATGAAGAGCAACTCGTCGTGCGCGGGCGGCGACGACTCGGGTACCTGCTGGCCGAGCAGCTCGGGCAGACGCAGGTAACCGCCGTAGGTCAGCAGCCCGCCCTGCTCGCCGAATCTCGGGCCGCCACCGGCGCCGTTGCCGGGGATCGCGTACGTCATTCCGTTACGCTAACGCTCGCGAGAGTGATGGCGCGCGGCGGTCGTTGACCTGTCGAGGTACATGCATCAGATTAAGGTCCCGTGGCATCGAAGCTCGGCACATGGCTGGGCACGCTGACCGCGGAGCGGCTCGCCGAAGTTCTCACGAGACGTCCCGACGCGGCCCACCAGCCTTTGCCGCGCAACCTGAGCGAGCTGGCCGAGCGGCTGCAGAACCGGATGTCGGTGGTGGCCGCGTTCAACGGGCTGCCCCGGCCGGCCGTCCAGCTGGTCGAGGTCATGCAGGCCTTCGGCGGGCCGGTCGTGAGCCGGGTTCAACTCTCGGAGGCGTTGGGGCGTACCGTCGATGATCCCGATCTGACCGCGACCCTCGAGGTGCTGGAGCTGCGGGGGTTGGTCTGGCCCGACGGCGACGGGCTGCGGATGGCCGGCCCGCTGTGGTCGATCTTCCGCTACCCGCTGCACCTGGGACCGCCGGCCGAGCGGCTGTACTCGGCCCGCACCGCCGCGGAGGTGCGCCGCTTCTCCGCCGCACTCGGGGTGCCCGTCGAGAAGAGCAAGCAGCGCCAGGTCGAGGAGCTGGCCCGCTGGGTCCGCGACGGCGAGCAGGTGCGGCGCGTGGTCGCCACCGCGCCCGCCGACGTGCGCTCCCTGCTGCATCAGGTGGCTTGGGAGGGACCGCTGGTCGCGGTTCCGGATGTCCTCTTCGGGTACGGGCACAGCGCCGACCCGATCCTCAACTGGGCCCTGGAACGCGGGCTGCTCGTGGCCGACGGGTGGCAGGCGGCGGTGATGCCCGGCGAGATCGGCATGGCGCTGCGGGGTGCGGACTGGCGCGCGCCGTTCGCGGCGTACCCGCCCGAGCCTCCGCTCGTCGATGCCGACTCCGAAGCCGTCGCGCTGGAAGCGGCGGCCGTGGTCGGCCCGGCGGTCGCCCAGGCCACGGCCCTGCTCGAGGCGTGCGCCGCCACACCGGTCTCGCTGCTGCGGGCCGGCGGGGTCGGCACCCGCGAGCTGCGCCGGCTGGCCAAGGCGGTCGGCTGCGACGAGCCCCTGGCCCGGTTGTGGCTGGAGCTGGGATACCTGGCCGGCCTGCTGGGCGCGGGTCCGTCGCGCGGCGAGCCCGCGCGGTTCCTGCTGCCGACCGAGGCGTACGACGCGTGGTGCACCGCCGACCCGGCCGACCGCCTCATGCCGCTGCTGCGCGCGTGGTGGCGCCTGCCCGCCGCACCGTATGCGGCACAGGGGCCGGACGGGCACTCGTCCTCGGCGCTGACCCACCCGATGATCGGCGACAACATCGCCGAGCTGCGCCGGGAAGTCTTGCGGGCCGTAGCCGAACTGCCGGTGGGCAAGGGCGTCGCGGCCGGCTCGAGCGCGGCCCTCGCCGACATCGTGACCTGGCGCGCACCGATGCTGATGGACGCGTTCGCCGACCCGGCCACGCTCGTGGCGGCGCTCTGGCGGGAAGCGGAGGTACTCGGCATCTGCGCCCACGGCACGCTGACGGAGCTGGGCCGGGCACTGCTGACCGACTCCACGGCCCTGCGGGACGTCGCGGCCCGGCTGCTGCCCGCGGCCATCACGACCGCGTTGTTTCAGGCCGACCTGTCCGCCGTGGTGCCCGGTACGCCCACCGCCGCCCTCGCCCACCTGCTCGACTCGGCGGCCGACCGCCAGCCTGGCGGCGGTACGGGCGCGGCGATCTGGCGCTTCTCCGCCTCGTCGGTACGCCGATCGTTCGACAGTGGACAGTCGGCCACCGAACTGCTCGACGCGCTGCGGGCCGTAGCCGCCGGAGGCAGGCTGCCGCAGCCGCTGGAGTACCTCGTCGGTGACGTCGCGCGGCGGCACGGCCTCGTCCGGGTCCGCTCCGTGGCATCGGTCATCCGGGCCGACGATCCGGCCCTGCTCAACGAGATCGCCGCGGTACGGTCCCTCGCCTCGCTGCGGCTGGTGCCGCTCGCACCGACCGTGCTGGCCAGCGCCGCCCCCGCGGCGGAGACGCTCGCCGCGTTGCGGGCGGCCGGGTACGCCCCGGTCGGCGAGTCGTCCGACGGCGACGTGGTCATCGAGCGCGCCGCCCGCGATCGGGCGCCTCATCAGCGGCCAGCGCCCGGGTCACGCCGAGGGGTCGTCGCAGCCTCGTCGGCCGTGGACCTGCCGGCGCTGGCCGCCGCGCTCCTGTCCGCACCGTCGCCTTCGGCGGACTCGGGACGTCATCTGTCCCTTGTGGAGCCACTGCCGTCCGACGAGCCGGACCTCGATACGCTCGTGGCTCACGCGGCGCCGCAACTCAACCGTGCCGAGCAGCGGCTGCTCGTCGACGCGGTCGAGCGCAGCGCGCTCGTGAAGATCGACTACACGAACGCCCAGGGTTCGCCGAGCACGCGGGTCATCGAGCCACTGGCCTTGCAGGGACACCTGCTGGAGGCCTGGTGTCACCTGCGCGACGAGGAACGCATGTTCGCGCTGAACCGCATCGAGGCCGTCGCCCCCGCCTGAGCCGCTACCCCATGTGGGGGTAGGTGTGGTCGGTTGGCGGTACGAAGGTCTCCTTGATGGTGCGGGGGGACAGCCAGCGGACGAGGTTCTGCCACGAACCCGCCTTGTCGTTCGTACCGGAGGCACGCGCGCCGCCGAACGGCTGCTGACCGACGATCGCGCCGGTCGGCTTGTCGTTGACGTAGAAGTTGCCGGCGGCGAAGCGCAGCGTCTCGCTGGCCCAGTCGACGACCCGGCGGTCGGTGGCGAAGATCGAGCCGGTGAGCGCGTACGGCGCGACGCCTTCGGCCTGCCGTACGACGTCCTCGAAGGACGAGTCGTCGTACACGTACACGGACATGATCGGTCCGAAGTACTCGGTCGTGAACACCTCGTGCTCCGGGTTCGTGCACTCGACCAGCGTGGGCCGGACGAACCAGCCTTCCGAGTCGTCGGCTGTCCCGCCGGCGAGCACCGTGCACTCGTCGGAGTTCTTCATCATGTCCAGCGCGGCGGCGTGCTTGGTGAACGCCCGCCCGTCGATGACCGCACCGCCGAAGTTACGGAAGTCCGTGACATCGCCGTACGCCAGGGACTCCGCCGTGGCCGCCAGCCGATCGCGGAGCCCACTGTCCCATAGGGACCGTGGCAGGTACGCCCGCGAGGCGGCGGAACACTTCTGGCCCTGGTACTCGTACGCCCCTCGGATGATCGCGGTGTGCAGTGCGTCGGGTTCGGCGCTGGCGTGCGCGATGATGAAGTCCTTGCCGCCCGTCTCGCCGACGAGCCTCGGATAGGTGCGATAGCGCGCGATGTTCTCTCCGACCGTGCGCCACAGGTGCTGGAACACGCCGGTGGACCCGGTGAAGTGGATGCCGGCCAGATCCGGGTCGGTCAGCGCGACCTCGCTCACCGCGTCGCCGTGCCCGGTGACCAGGTTGATGACGCCGGGCGGCAGGCCGGCCGCCTCGAGCAGCCGCATGATGTGGTACGCCGAGAACTGCGCGGTGGTGGCCGGCTTCCAGACAACCGTGTTGCCGAGTATCGCCGGCGCGGTCGGCAGGTTGCCCGCGATCGCCGTGAAGTTGAACGGAGTGATCGCCATGACGAAGCCCTCGAGCGGCCGGTGGTCGAACCGGTTCCACACCCCGGCGGACGAGAACGGCTGCTCGGCGAGCAGCTTGTGTCCGAAGTGGACATTGAACCGGAGGAAGTCGATGAGCTCGCATGCCGAGTCGATCTCCGCCTGCTGCACGGTCTTCGACTGGCCGAGCATGGTCGCGGCGTTCAACGTGTCGCGCCACGGTCCGGCCAGCAGGTCGGCGGCGCGCAGGAAGATCGCCGCCCGCTCATCGAAGGGCAGCGCCCGCCAGCCCGGTGCGGCTTGCTTGGCAGCCGTCACCGCCGCGGCGACATCGGAGTTGGTTGCATTGTGGGTGACGCCGAGCACATGCCGGTGCTTGTGTGGCTGGACGACATCGATCGCCGCGCCGCCGCCCATCCGCTGCTGACCATCGATGGTCATGGTCAGCTCGATCTGTCCGGTGGCCAGTTCACCGAGGCGGCGCGACAGACTCTCGCGCTCCGCACTACCGGGCGCGTAGCCGCGGACCGGCTCGTTGCGCGGCTCGGGTACGACAGACACGGCATCCATGGCTGGCTCCTCGACGATCTCGACGACGTTGGCGAGGTTTACTCTCATCCTCGCACGCACCCCAGCCCGGCGTACTCTGAGCGGGTCGTACAGGGAGGCTTATCGTGACGGATCGCGCCACGGCGCCCGAGGAGCTGTTCGAGGAGTCCGAGCCGGTGCGGTCGTACCCGCGCACCGGCCTCATGCTCGCCCTCGCCGTCGCTTGGCTCGCGACCATCCTCTGGGTGGCCCACGCCTCGATCATGGCGGACACCCGGCTGGCGCTCACCACAGCGGCGATCGCACTGCCGACGGTCATCGCCACGAGCGTGGTGGCGGGCGCGATCGCCGGTTTCGCGACGGTGACCATGCTGGCCGCCCGCGGCGCCGGAATCGTGGCGCGGGCGATGCCGCGGGTCGGTATCGCGCTAGGCGCCGGCCTCGTCACCAGCGGGCTGGGTAGCCTCGCGATCCTGCTGACGTTCGGTGCCCAGACGTCCGTCGCCACGTTGGCCACCGCGGTCGCGGTGGCGGGTGCGCTGGGCGGCGCCATCGGTGCGCTCCGGCCCGCCGAGGTCACCGCCGCCGGGTTCACCGCCGCGCTGGCCGTGCTCGTCGTCGGCTTCGCGGTACGGCTGTTCCACGGTCCATTGATGACCCTGTACGGTGGCGGTCCGGGCGCCAACGCGGCGTCGGTGAACAGCGCCAGTGGGTTCTTCCTCTTCACCGACGCGTTGCTCGGTGGGCTCGCCGCGGGGCTGGTGGCCTTCTGGCACCTGCGCTCTTCCCGCGTCACGGAGCTGCGCTGGCCCGCCTTTTTCGCCGCCGGCGCCCTGTCCGGCGTACTGCTCCTGCTGGCCGAGGCGATCACGCGCGTCGGCGGCGGGCCGTTGCTGAGGCTGGCCAGCTCGATCAGCGACTACGACCGCGAGTCGCTATCCGATGCGGGTATCGCGCGGGTCAAGTACAGCCTCGTGGTCTTCTTCCTCGGCGCGATCATCGCCATGATCGCGTTCGGCCGGACGCTACCGCGCCGACGGCCGGCCGCCGATGGTCAGGACGACTCCGCGAGCTGACCGAGCTCCGACACGTCGTACCACTCGAGCTCGTTGTCCTCGGCTCCGTCCACTGTGAACTGTGCGTCCGGGTCACCGGCCACGGCCTCCTCGATCACCTCGGCGGCGGCCGCCACATCGCCCGCGGCACCGGGGCTGTCGACGTGGATCGCCGCGACCGCGGCCAGCGGTACGGCCGTCGAGATCCGGACCACGCTGGAACCCAGCTCGGCGTCCGCGCGCTCGATCTGGCCGGACGGCACGTCGGCGGACACCACGACCCGCCTGCGCGGGGCCGCCGCGTCGGCGCGCAGCAGCCGCAAGGCCGCCTGGGCCGCGCGGGTGAAGGCCACGTACTCCAGCTCCTCGTCGTCGCCCTCGGCGTACCACTCGCGCAGCCCCGGGGTCACCGCGTGCGCCGGGAGCGGCGGGGGGCCGAGCTCGCCGCTGCGGTGCAGCGTGACGAGCGCCGAAACGGTGGCAGGCAGGTACACCCTCACCGACGTAGTGTCGCAGGCAATCAATGGCAAACTAAAGGAATGCCGGCCCGTTTCCTCCAGCTGTCCGATGTCGCGGAGGAGTTGAACGTCTCGGTGTCGCAGGTGTACCACATGGTCCGCAGTGGTGAGCTGCCCGCGATCAAGATCGGTGGTCGGGGCCAGTGGCGCGTGGAGCGGTCGAAGCTCGAGGAGTACATCAGGCTCAGGTACGACGAGACCGCGGCCTGGGTGGCCGACAACCCGCTCTTGACTCCACCGGAGGGGTGATCACACACTAGCGGAGGCAAACGAAAGCAATCGCAAGATTACAAACACGGGGAAGCTTTCGATGTCTCTCGTTCCTGTTGTAGTTCTGCCTGCGCCGCGCATCGAGCCGCCGTACGACGACGAGCTGGCACCCGAGCCGTGGCTGGCCGGGACACTCCAGCAACTGCCCTTCGATCTCACGCAGACCGCCACGTCGGCGCCGGTGATCCTGCCGGTGGTCGATCCCGTACCGACGTCGGAAGCCCGGCGGGCGGCGCACCGGTTCCTGGCGATCAGCCTGGAGGTGCTCGACGGGTACCGGCCGCCGGGACACCTGCGACCGCTGACCAGCCCGCTGGAGTTCACGCGGGTCGCCGACGAGATCGCGCGAGCCGCTCGGCGCGGCTCGCCACCGCCTCGGGTACGGCTGCGCGAGCTACGGGTCTGTGAACCGCGCCCCGGCATCGCCGAGATCGCCGCCGTCGTGGGCCGCGGCTCACGACGGTGGGCGATGGCCGTCCGGCTGGAACGCCGCCAGTCCCGCTGGCTCTGTACCACCGCCGTGGTGATCTAGCCCTCCCCGTTGATCATGAAGTTGGTAGGACGACACGCCGTCGAACCCGCAACTAACTTCATGATCAACGGGGGTCTAGGAGGGGAGCGGTCAGGCGGCGCCGGGGGCGCCGTGGCAGCGCTTGTACTTCTTGCCGGAGCCGCAGGGGCACGGGGCGTTGCGGGACGGGCCACCGCTACTGGTCGCCTGGCCGGGCGCTGGTGTGCGCCGGCTCGCTGGAGTCTGCGGCCCGCTCAGGCCGAGCGCGGGTGCGCTGTCCTGCTGCACCGATACGCTGCCGGAGCCGGCCGCGCCGTCGATCGTCGGGGCGCTGTACTGCAGGGCGCGCTGCGACCGGCCACCACCCCCGAGGCCCTTGGCGTGGATCTCGACGTGCGGCGTGGCGTCGGGCAGCGGTACGGCCATCGTGGTGGGCGGCGGCGGCGCGGCCTCTTCGACCTGTACCTCGATGTTGAAGAGGAAGCCGACCGTCTCCTCCTTGATGCCGTTCATCATCGTGGCGAACATGTCGAAGCCCTCGCGCTGGTACTCGACCAGCGGATCGCGCTGTGCGTAGGCGCGTAGGCCGACGCCCTCCTGCAGGTAGTCCATCTCGTACAGGTGCTCGCGCCACTTGCGGTCGATGACCGCGAGCAGCACCTGCCGCTCGAGCTGGCGCATCGCGTCGGGACCGAGCTCCTCCTCGCGGCCGTCGTACGCCGCGTGGGCGTCCTCCTTCAGCTTCGCCTCCAGGAACTCGGCGTCGACCGAGTTCCGCTCACCGCCGGCGTCTTCGATGACGTCGTCGATCGTGACGCCGATGGGGTACAGCTGCTTCAGCGCGCTCCACAGCTGATCGAGATCCCAGTCCTCGGCGTAGCCCTCGGCGGTCGCTCCGCTCACGTAAGCGCCGATCACGTCGTCGATCATGTGGCGTACCTGCTCATGCAGGTCCTCGCCGTCCAGCACCCGCTTGCGCTCGGCGTACACGACCATGCGCTGTTTGTTGAGCACCTCGTCGTACTTGAGCACGTTCTTGCGGATCTCGGCGTTCTGGCCCTCGATCTGCGCCTGCGCGCTCTTGATCTGGCGGCTGACCATCTTGGACTCGATCGGCACGTCCTCGGGGATGTTGAACCGCTCCATCACCGCCTCGACGGCCCCGGCGCGGAACCGCCGCATCAGCTCGTCCTGCAGCGACAGGTAGAACCGGGACTCACCGGGGTCGCCTTGCCGGCCGGAGCGGCCGCGCAGCTGGTTGTCGATGCGCCGGGACTCGTGCCGCTCGGTACCGAGGACGTACAGCCCGCCGGCGCCGATGACCTCCTCGGCCTCCTGCAGGCAGCGCTCCTTCCACTTCGGCATGGCCGTCTGCAACGACGAGGTCCACTCCTCCTCGTGCTCGGCCGGGTCGATCCCCTGCTGGCGCAGCTCCGCCGCGGCGAGGAACTCCGGGTTGCCGCCGAGGTGGATGTCGGTACCCCGGCCGGCCATGTTGGTGGCGACCGTGACCGCGCCCTTGCGCCCGGCCTGCGCGACGATCTCCGCTTCCTTGGCGTGGAACTTCGCGTTCAGCACGCTGTGCGGGACGCCGCGGCGGCGCAGCAGTTGCGAGAGCACCTCGGACTTCTCGACCGACACCGTGCCGACGAGCACCGGCTGGCCGGCCTGGTGCCGCTCTACGATGTCCTCGACCACCGCGTGGAACTTGGCCTTCTCGGTCTTGTAGATGACGTCCGGCCTGTCCTCGCGGATCATCGGCAGGTTGGTTGGGATCGGTACCACGCCGACCTTGTAGACCTTGTTGAACTCGCCCGCTTCGGTCATCGCGGTACCGGTCATGCCGGCGAGCTTGTCGTACAGCCGGAAGTAGTTCTGCAGGGTGATGGTCGCGAGCGTCTGGTTCTCCTGCTTGATCTCCACGCCCTCTTTGGCCTCGATGGCCTGGTGCATGCCCTCGTTGTAGCGGCGACCGTGCAGGATCCGGCCGGTGAACTCGTCGACGATCAGCACCTCGCCGTCGTTGACGATGTAGTCCTTGTCCAGCCGGTACAGCTCCTTCGCCTTGATGGCGTTGTTGAGGTAGCCGACCAGCGGGGTGTTCACCGACTCGTACAGGTTGTCGATGCCCAGCCGGTCCTCGACCTTGGCGACCCCCCGCTCGGTCACCGCCACGGTCCGCTTGCCCAGGTCGACCTCGTAGTCGCCCTCGCCGTCCTTGCCGGCGACCAGGCGCTCGACGACCCGGGCGAACTCGGTGTACCACCGCGCCGACTGCTCGGCCGGACCCGAGATGATCAGTGGGGTACGCGCCTCGTCGATGAGGATCGAGTCGACCTCGTCGACGATCGCGTAGAAGTGGCCGCGCTGTACCAGTTCCTCGGCCGACCACGCCATGTTGTCGCGCAGGTAGTCGAAGCCGAACTCGTTGTTGGTGCCGTATGTGATGTCGCACTCGTACGCCGCGCGGTGCTCCGCGGACGGCCGGTTCGGCAGGATCACGCCGACGCTCAGGCCCATGAACCGGTGGATGCGACCCATCCACTCGGCGTCGCGCTGGGCCAGGTAGTCGTTGACCGTGACGAGGTGCACGCCGTGACCGGCCAGCGCGTTGAGGTACACCGGCATGACCGAGGTGAGCGTCTTGCCCTCACCGGTCTTCATCTCGGCGATGTTGCCGAAGTGCAGCGCCCCGCCGCCCATCACCTGCACGTCGTACGGCCGCTGGCCGAGCACCCGCCAGGCCGCCTCTCGGACGGTGGCGAACGCCTCGGGCAACAGGTCGTCGAGGCTTTCGCCGTCGACATACCGCTCCCGGTACTGGTCGGTCAGCGCACGTAGCTCGGCATCGGTGAGATCGGCGTATTCTCCCTCGAGCGAGTTGACGGCTACCGAGATGGCCTTGAGCCGCCGCAGCATACGTCCTTCGCCAGCGCGAAGGACCTTTTCCAAAATCGACACGGGTCAGCGCTCCCCTAGACAGTCTGCCGAACCATCGTAGGCGGATCGTTGGGGCAACTGTCAGGGGCAGCCTCGATCGTGACTAAACGGACATCGGCTGGCAGGATGGCCGCGTGGAGTTACCGGTGGAGGTCATCGACGCGGGCCAGGTCAGGCTCCGGCCGCCGCGCGAGTCGGACGCGAACGACATCGCGGCCGCCTGTGCGGACCCGTTGACGCAGCGGTTCCTGCCGATGCTCCCCGTCCCGTACACGCTGCAGGACGCGCTCTGGTGGGTCAACGTGGGTGCCGCCTCGTCGCGGGCGGCCGGCGGGGCGGCGTACGCCGTCGTCAACCCGACCACCGACCGGGTTCTCGGCGGCACCGGAATCAACCGGGTCATCGGGGAACGGGCACAGGGCGAGGTCGGCTACTGGATCGCACCGTGGGCCCGCGGGCGGGGCGTGGCGACCGCGGCCACGATCGCGCTGTCCGCGTGGGCCTTCCGGCACGGCTTCGCCCGCCTCGAACTGCTCACCGAACGGGAGAACGCGGCCAGCCAGCGGGTCGCGCTCAACGCGGGCTACCGGCGCGAGGGTATCCGCCGCATGGCCGGGGCCGGCCGCGCGGGCACCCGGCACGACCTGGTCGCGTGGGCGCGGCTGATCGACGACCCGCCGGGTCCGACCGGACGGATCATGCCCGATCTGCCCGCGGGGCTACTGTCCGACGGCACGATCACCCTCCGTCCACTGAGGACAGAGGACACGGATCAGCTGTACGCGCTGCGTACCGCTCCCGATGTCGTCGCGCGCGCCATCCCGGCGTTCGTCCCCCGCAGGGCCGACATCGCCGCGCGGTGCGCCGTTGCGGAGAGCCGCTGGCTCGCCGGCGAGGTCGTCGACCTGACTATCCGCGCGCCGGGTGGAGAGCTGGCCGGCCAGATCGGGCTGTACCAAGTCGATCCGGGCCTCGGACAAGCTTCGGTGGGCTACGACCTGCTGCCGGCGTACCGCAGACGCGGTTATGCCACGCGGGCCGTACGACTGCTGGCGCAGTGGGCATTCGACCACGCCCGGCTCGCCCGCCTCGTCGCCGGCACCGCCCCGGACAACGTCGCCTCGCAGCGCGTACTGGAGCGGGCCGGCTTCGTGCGCGAGGGTGTACAACGCCGCCGGCTACCGGCAACCGGCGGCGATCGTGTCGATGATGTCCTCTTTGGACTCGTGCCCGGGGACAGCTACGCCGCTGTCCCGAGCGCCAGAACGCCGTAGTCGTACCCCTTGCGGCGATACACGACGCTCGGCTTGCCCGACTCCTTGTCGAGGAAGAGGTAGAAGTCGTGGCCGATGAGCTCCATCTGGAAGAGCGCGTCGTCCACGGTCATCGGATCGGCGGGGTGTTCCTTCTCCCGCACGATGTGCCAGGGCTGTTCGTCGGGCTGCTCTGGTTCGAACACATCGATCTGGCTCTCGCTGCCGTTCGACGACTGCGGTAACGGATCGAAGTAGTCCGTCCGCAGGGCGGCGGCCACGGAGATGGGTGTGTGCCGACCGCGATGTACGCGGCGGCGGTCGGCTGCCCGGCGCAACCTGGTGTCCAGCTTCGCCATCGCGTTGTCCAACGCGCTGTAGAAGTCGCCGGCGCAGGCTTCCGCGCGCACCACCGGTCCGCGGGAGAAGCAGGTGATCTCCACGCGTTGGCAGTAGTCGGATTGGCGCGGGTTTCGCTCATGGAATAGCTCGACGTCGACTCGGATGAGCTTCTGGTCGTAGCGCTCGACCTTGTGTAGCTTCTCGGCGACGTGCACTCGGTAGTGGTCGGGTACCTCGACGTTGCGGCCCTTGACGACGATGTCCACGCTTGACCTCCCCCACGGTCGTCCTGTGGTGATTGGCTGTGAACTTCTCTCGCCGGTCCACGGCCTCCCCAGTGTTTCCCCCGCGGCACGACCGGACTTGGTGAAAGCGGTCCCTCCCTCGCAGGTCAACGGGTGAGTGATTCCGACGCTAACGCCTGTACGCTCTCCCGTCACCCCTTGTTTCCAAGACCGTTTCTGGCAGAATCGCCCACGCGTCGCGCTGGGTCGACTATTCCGCGACGGTGTGTCGGCGACGTGTCGACGCTATTACAGCGGCATGCGTGACAGGGAAGCCTGTGTCACCCAAACGGGTAGCGATCGCTGCCAAGGTGGCGCCGGTGGTCACGATGTCGTCGACGAGTACGACCGCCGCCCCGGCGGCGATCGCGCGGCGAAGCACCGGCAGGCGCTGTGCCCGTACCCGGAACGATCCGGCCGCGACCTCGAGGCGCGCGGCGCTGTCCAGGTCGGCGGAGTCCGGCCTGGGCATGGCCTGGAGTACCCCGACCGGCTGGGCCGGCCAACCCTGCGCCCGCAGCGTGCGGGCGGCGATCCGGGCGAGCCGGTACACGTGGTCGCCGTAGCGCTGCCGGGCCGCTCGCGCCGTCGCCGGCACGGGCACGAGCAGCACCGGCCGCCGATGGCCCAAGGCTCCGGCGACGACGTCGGCCAGCATCGCACCGAGCGGTCGCGCCGCGTCGTGCCGGCCGCGTTCCTTATACGCCAGCAGCAGCTCGCGGAGCACGCCGTCGTACACGCCGAACGCGACGCACGGCGGGAAGCCCGGCGGAGCGGGGGTGGGACGTGTCCGGTACGGCTGTGCGTCGGCGAGCGCTTCCGCGCAGTCGGCGCAGACGACCGGCTGTCCGCGGGCGCCGCATCCGGCGCACGCCGACGGCAGTACCAGGTCGGCCAGTGCCGCCACCACGTCGTCGAGTTGGCGCACGATCCGGTCAGCCCTGGAAGAACGGGATGGTCGGCTGGGCCTGTGTGGTGGTACCCGGCGACGGTGAAGGGCCGGTGACCGGGATCGGCTCCGGCACACCGTCGAAGCCATCGAGCTTCCACGCCTCGTTCAGCCGCTCGAAGACGATCGGACCGGGCTTGCCGGCATCCGAGGCGTTGGTGGGATACGGCCTCGGAGAAGCCGACAGGTGGCTGGCACCCTCCTCGAGCCGCGGCCCCTTGGTCTCGATCGCTCCGTCCACGGTCAGCTCGGACAGCGCCGGCCGTTCACCGTCGTTGCCCAGCAGCAGCACCCGTTCGGCCCGGCTCCACGCCACGTCCGAGACGCCGCGTAGCGCGGTGGTCGGCAACCGGCGCGGCGACAGTACGTCGACGCCGCCGCCCTTGGGGACCAGCGCCGCCACATACGCGCCATCATTCGCCGCCAGCACGATCCGGTGGCCGTCCGGAGCCGCGGACACCGCGACGATCCTGCTGAGGCCAGGGATTTCCAGCTTCGTTGTCTGGACTCCCTGCGCGCCCAGCGAGGTGAACATGTGTAACCGGCCGTCCACCGCGATCAGGCCCAGGGGTCCGCTCGTCGACGACAGCCACGTCGGCCGGCTCAGGCTCCCGCCGCTCAGCTCGGACGGCAGATACGCCACGTCGCCGTTCTCCGACCGCACCCGGCCGACGAAGAGCCGGTACCTACCCTGAGCCTCGCGGCGTACCAGCGCGGCATGATTCTGATCGGCGGTCACCGCGGCGGCGACCACCTGGGCGTTCTCCTTGGCGCTGAGGATGGCCGGGCCCCCGCCGCTTCTGGAGCATCCGCTGACCACCTGACCGCCCTCCACGCAGTAGAGCGCGGGCGACGCGTACAGCCGAGCCGGGTCGTCCTGCGGCCGCTCCTTGGTGCCGAGCAGGACGTACTGGGTCGTGCTCGCGACGGTGAGCACGACGGCGCCGTCGAACACCGGCCGCAGCGTCCAGGTGAGCTGAGACGCGAGGTTCGGCAACAGGTCCGGGGTGGCGAGCGCGTTCCCGCTGAGGTCGACGACGATCTGCTCCGAGCAGAGCACGGCCTCTTTGGCGGTACCGAGGTCCTGCGGCAGCCCGCGGACCGCGTCGCCGAGCTGTGGCGACGGTCCCTTGACGACCCAGCTGACGAGCGCCCGAGCGCGGTTCTCCAACGTGCCGGTGCGGGGCAGGTACCGCAGATCCGGGACGAGCCGCGTACCCGACTCGTCCCAGAAGTAGATCGGGTAGGGCTGGTAGACGCTCTCGGGCTGTCCCGCCAGAGCCTCGGTGAGGAGGTACATGTCCGGCGGAGGATTCTTGATCACAAGCTCGCCGCTGTTGGCGTTCCGGGGAGCCACGTGGAAGGTCAGCGTCACCTGTGCCGAGTCCTCGAGCTCCAGCAGCATGCCCTGGTCGTTCAGAGTGCCGACCGGCTGGACCCGGACCGTCACGAGGTACT
The DNA here is from genome assembly GCA_035650075.1 of Micromonosporaceae bacterium. GTDB lineage: Bacteria > Actinomycetota > Actinomycetes > Mycobacteriales > Micromonosporaceae > DASSUC01. The sequence goes on from DASRII010000150.1 coordinate 25,342, forward strand.
CGCCCTTGTCCGATCTCGTCGGCGTGGCGATGTCCGCGAGCTGCCTGACCACGACCAGCTCGGGTGCCGGCTTCCACGACGAGGCGGCCTCGGCCGGCAGGAACTCCTCCAGCAGAGCCTCCGCTTCCCTCGGTCCGCCGGCCCCGGCCCGGAGGAACCGCTCGACCAGCGCCTTCGGATCGGTCACGTTGCCGGCGCTCGGTGGAACCACGGCGGATCCGACCGGAGCCTCACAGCGCTGCTGGGGCGGGCCGTCGCGCCGGACATCGGTGTGGCCCGGTACGCCACATCCCGCCAGCACCGTGGCCGCCGCCACCAAGGCCGCCCAGCCGAGCCGCCTAGCCATGACTGGCCCGGCGCAGCGAAGGCAGTACGGCCGTCAGCGCGGCAACCGCCTCCGGCGCCGGCGGTACCGACTCGGCGGGTTCTGCGACGTCGTCGGGGATCAGCGTGATCGGTGAGGCGACCAGCCGGTCTCCCGCCCGGGCCGGCAGCGTCAGCCGGAACTGCGCCCCCCGCCCCGGCTCGCCCCACGCTTCCAACCATCCGCCGTGCAGCCGGGCGTCCTCGAGGCTGATCGACAGGCCGAGCCCGGTACCCCCGGTTTGCCTGGCTCGCGACGGGTCGGCGCGCCAGAACCGGTTGAAGACGAGCTTGTCCTCGTCCGAGCGGAGGCCGACCCCGTGGTCGCGGACGGCGACCGCCACGGCCGTATCGTTCGCCCGCAGCGTGACCCGAACCGGTTGGCCGTTGGCGTGGTCGACCGCGTTGCCGATCAGGTTGCGCAGCACCCGCTCGATCCGCCGGACGTCGACCTCGGCGATCACCGGCCCGTCCGGGAGATCCAGGTCGAAGGCCACGCCGGCCCGGTCGGCGACCGCGCCGAGGCCGCCGGTGACGCTCCGGACGATGGGTACGAGGTCGGTCGGCTCGGCATCGAGCATCGCGAAGCCGGCGTCGAACCGGCTGATCTCGAGTAGGTCTGTGAGCAACGCCTCGAACCGGTCCAGCTCGAGCTGGAGCAGTTCCGCGCTGCGCGCGACGATCGGGTCGAAGTCCGCGCGTTCCGAGAAGAGGAGATCGGCGGCCATCCGCACGGTCGTCAACGGGGTGCGCAGCTCGTGCGACACATCGGAGGTGAACCGGCGCTGCAGCCGCGACATCTCCTCGAGCCGCACGATCTGCCGCTGGAGGTTCTCGGCCATCTGGTTGAACGAACCGGCGAGCAGCGCGAGGTCGTCCTCGCCGCGTACGGTCATCCGTTGGTCCAGCAGGCCGGCGCTCAGGCGCTGGGCGGTCCGGGCGGCCAGCCGAACGGGACGGACGACGAGCCGGGTCACGATCGCGGCGATCAACGCGAGCAGTACGACGAGAGCGATGCCGGTGACCGACACGGTGGTGGCGACGAGGTTGGCCATCGCCACGGTATCGGCGAGCGGGAAGACGTAGTAGAGCTCGACCGTTCCCGAGACGGTCTCGACCGGCACGCCGTAGACCAGGTACCGCTGGGGACCGTCGCCGTCCAGGTCCCGGGTCACGATCTGGTGTGCGACCTCGCGGCTGGTCTGCACCTCCCGGCGCAGCTCGTCGGTGATCGCCGGACGCACGTCCAGGTCCGGCCAGTACTTGGCGGTGATCAGCGGTTCGCCCATCTTCGGCACCATCGCCACGGTGAACCGCTGACCGCCCTGCTCGGGGCGGTCCGTCAGCTGGGTCAGGACTCCCGTGACTCCGCCCCGGTTCGGGTCGGCGTCGTCCGAACCCTTCATCTGCTGCGCCGCGACGATCGCGCCGTCGCGCACCTTCCGTTCAGCCGTCGCGGTCTCGGTCTGCAGCAGCCCCTTCGTGATCATCGACGCCACGAGGATGCCGAACGTGCCCACGAGAAGGGTGGACACGCAGAGCGTGATCGTGACGATCCGCAGCTGCAGGGACTGCCGCCAGGTCCGCCGGACAGCCACCCAGCCGGTCCGGGTCCGGGCCACGACGGTACGGCGTACCGCCTGCACCGCGGTCGGGGCGTGGCGGACGAGGGAGGTCAGGAGGCCGGAGGGGGTCATGCTGTACCGAGATTAGCCGGTGCCTGCCTTGTATCCCACGCCGCGCACGGTCAAGATGATCTCCGGGCGCTCCGGATCGGGCTCGATCTTGGCGCGCAGCCGCTGGACGTGGACGTTGACGAGCCGGGTGTCCGCGGCGTGCCGGTACCCCCAGACCTGCTCGAGGAGGACCTCGCGGGTGAACACCTGGCGTGGCTTGCGGGCCAGCGCCACCAGCAGGTCGAACTCGAGTGGTGTGAGCTTCACGTCGTCGCCGTTGCGGCTGACCGTGTGCGCCGGTACGTCGATGGTGATCTGGTTGCCCGACGGGCCGATGGTCAGCAACTCCGGAGTGACGTCCTCACCCCGGCGTAGCCGGGCGCGCATGCGGGCGATCAGCTCCTTCGGCTTGAAGGGCTTGATGACGTAGTCGTCCGCACCGGACTCGAGCCCCAGCACCACGTCAACGGTGTCGCTCTTCGCCGTGAGCATGACGATCGGAACGCCCGACTCGGCGCGGATCGCCCGGCACACGTCGATCCCGCTCATGCCCGGCAGCATGAGGTCCAGCAGCACGATGTCCGGCCGCGTCTCGCGGAAGGCCGGCATCGCACGCTCCCCGTCGGCGACGAACGAGGGCAGGAACCCCTCGCTGCGCAACACGATGCCGAGCATCTCGGCCAGCGCGGGATCGTCGTCGACCACCAGTACCCGGGCTCTCATGCGGTCCAATATTCCATCTCCTGGCACGGTTCCGTGAACACCCTCCGACCACAACGGACTAACCGGTCAATCAGGGTACGGACCGACCGCGGGTCGCGGGTGGTGGCCGGTGCATGCCACTATGAGCCCCGCCTCGGGCGATGTCGTCTGGACTGAGGAGCGCAGCGACGAGGGAAGACGACATCCACCGGCCCGAGGCGCGCGCCGGCGAAGCCGGCGCCGGATTCACAGCTTGATAACCGGGGGAGGGTAGCTAGCGGTGGACACCACGGCGCGTCCGGGGGTCCTTCCGCTGCGTCCACTCACCGTCGGCGAGATTCTCGACGCCGCGGTGGCCCTGCTGCGTACCCGGGCATTGCCGCTCCTCGGCGTCGGCTTCGTGCTGGCAGCCCTCGAACAGGCCCTGCTCTACCCGATGCGCAGCCTGTCCCACATGACCCCGTTCTACGTTCCCGACGACAACCACGTCACCGAGTGGTGGGCCACCGTCTCGCTCGGATTCGGCTTCGAGGCGATGATCATCGCGCTCCTCGGGGCGATCGCCAGCGCGGCGGCGGTACCGGCGCTCGTCGGCCCCGAGCGGGCACCCGCGTACGGCGGCTCGGCCCGCCGGGCCACCAAGATCGCCGTCATCGCGGTCGTCGTCGGGGCGCTGTCCGCGGCCGGTGCGGCGGTACTGCTGCTGCCGTGGTTCGCCGTATACGCATTTCTCGGGCTGGCCGTACCGGCCGCCGTCATCGATCGGCTCGGCGCGGCCCGCGCGCTCGGCCGCTCGATGGGCCTCAACTGGCGGTCCGGTTTGCGGCCGGGGATGATCCGGATCCTCGGCTACCTCGGGTGGCTGCTGTTCCGGCTGGCCCTCGGGATCGGCGGGGTGGCCGTGATCGAGTTCATACCAGGTCTGGATACCGTCGTCGACGACCCGCTGCTGCTGCCGAGCATCGCCTGGTTGCTCGTGAACACGGTGGCGTACCCGACGCTGGCCTGCCTCGACGCGGTACTGCACCTCGAGGCACGCATGCGGGTCGAAGGGCT
>DASRII010000151.1:0-3202 GCA_035650075.1 Micromonosporaceae bacterium
GAGCTGGCGACCGAGGGCTTCCAGGCCGGTCAGGTCGGGTCGAGCGCGATGCCGCACAAGATGAACACCCGGTCGTGCGAGCGGATCAACGGGCTGGCCGTGGTCGTCCGCGGCTACCTGTCGATGGTCGGCGAGCTGGCCGGCGACCAGTGGAACGAGGGTGACGTCTCCTGCTCGGTGGTGCGCCGGGTCGCGTTGCCCGATGCGTTCTTCGCCACCGACGGGGCGTTCCAGACGTTCCTCACGGTTCTCGACGAGTTCGGCGCGTACCCCGCCGTGATCGCCCGTGAGCTAGACCGCTATCTGCCGTTCCTCGCCACGACCAGGGTGCTGGTCGCGGCCGTGCGCAAGGGCGTCGGCCGGGAGACCGCGCACGAGGCGATCCGCGAACACGCGGTCGCGGTCGCCCTGGCCATGCGGGAGAAGGCCGCCACCGAGAACGACCTGTTCGACCGGCTCGCCACCGATCCCCGGCTCGGGCTGACCCATGCCGAGATCGACGAGCTGGTCGCCGACCGGGCCGCCTTTGCCGGCGCGGCGTCCGCACAGGTCGAGGCCGTGGCCGCGCGGATCGCGTCGGTGGTCCAGGGCCACCCCGAAGCGGCCGGGTACGCCCCAGAGCCGATCCTCTGAAGCAAGGTGGAGTACCTGGCTGCCGCGCTCACCGCGTTCGTCCTCGTCGTGCCGGTCGAGCTGCCGGACAAGACGTTCGTCGCCACGCTGGTGCTCGCCACCCGGTACCGCCCGCTTCCGGTGTGGCTGGGCGTGGTCGCCGCCTTCGCCGTGCAGAGCGCGGTCGCGGTGGCCGCCGGCCACCTCATCGGGTTGTTGCCCGAGCGGCCGGTCCAGCTCGTCGCGGCCGCACTGTTCGCGGTCGGCGCCGTCGTGCTGTTCCGCGGCGCGCGAGCGGCCGATGCCAGGGAGAAGGAGCAGGAGCGCGAGTACGAGGACAAGCTCGGCACCTCCACTTCGAGTTGGCGAGCCGCATCGACGAGCTTCATTGTCCTGTTCGCGGCCGAGTGGGGGGATCTGTCGCAACTGTTGACAGCGGGTCTGGTGGCGAGCGGGCGACCAGCGGTACCAGTGTTTCTCGGATCCTGGGCGGCGCTCGCGGCGGTCTCCGGCGCGGCCGTCCTCCTCGGCCGGTGGATGTTGCGCCGGCTGAAACTTTCGCTGATCAGATATGTCGCGGCAGGGGTCTGCGCGGTGCTCGCCGCGGTTATCGCGATTGGTACGCTGAGCGCGCCCTAGCCAAGCCTCGACCAGGAGTGCCCGTGGCTCGCGTCGTTGTCGACGTCATGCTCAAGCCCGAGATTCTCGATCCTGCGGGCCAGGCAGTCGTGAACGCGCTGCCGCGGCTCGGAGTGTCGGACGTCGCGTCCGTGCGTATCGGAAAACGCATCGAGATCGAGTTCGCCGGTGACTCCGAGCCGGATGTCGAACGCGCCAAGGAGATCGCCGACAAGCTGCTGGCAAACCCGGTCATCGAGGACTTCACGGTACGGGTGGAAGAGTGACTGCTCGGGTTGGCGTGGTCACGTTCCCCGGATCGCTCGACGACGGGGACGCGATGCGGGCCATCCGGCTGGCCGGCGCCGAAGCGGTGCCGCTCTGGCACGCCGAGGCGAAGCTGCACCAGGTCGACGCGGTCGTCCTGCCGGGCGGCTTCTCCTACGGCGACTACCTGCGCTGCGGGGCGATCGCCCGGTTCGCGCCGGTGATGGGCCTGATCGTGAGCGCGGCCCGCGACGGCATGCCGGTGCTCGGCATCTGCAACGGGTTCCAGATCCTGTGCGAGGCGCACCTGTTGCCCGGCGCGCTGGTACGCAACGAGCATCTGCACTTCCGCAACCGGGACCAACTGCTGCGGGTGGACTCGCCGGACACCGCGTGGACGAACGCGTACACCGACGGCCAGGAGATCCTGCTGCCGGTAAAGAACGGCGAGGGCCGGTACGTCGCCGATCCGCGGACGCTCGACGAGCTGTCGGCGTCCGGTCGCATCGTCGCGCGGTACCTCCGTGGCAACCCGAACGGGTCCCTGCGCGACATCGCGGCCATCCGCAACGAGGCGGGTACGGTCGTCGGCATCATGCCGCACCCCGAGCATGCGGTCGAGGAGCTGACCGGTCCCTCCACCGACGGTCTCGGGTTCTTCACCTCGTTGCTGAAGTACCTGACCGGAGTTCCATCGTGACTACTGTGGACGAACGTCTGGACACTGTGGAGCGAGCTGCCGAGACACCGGACGAGTTGCAGCCGTACGCCGATCTGGGACTGCGCGACGACGAGTACGACCGGATCCGCGAGATCCTCGATCGCCGCCCGACCCAGGCCGAGCTGGCGATGTACTCCATCATGTGGAGCGAGCACTGCTCGTACAAGTCCAGCAAGGTGCACCTGCGCCAGTTCGGTGAGAAGAACCCGCCGTCGGAGTACCTGCTCGCGGGGATCGGGGAGAACGCCGGCGTCGTACGCGTCTCCGACGAGCTGGCCGTCACGTTCAAGGTGGAGTCGCACAACCATCCGTCCTTTGTGGAGCCGTACCAGGGCGCGGCCACCGGAATCGGCGGCATCGTCCGCGACATCCTCGCGATGGGCGCCCGGCCGATCGCGGTGATGGACCCGCTGCGCTTCGGCGACGCGGACCACCCGGACACGTCCCGCGTGCTGCCCGGAGTGGTAGCCGGCATCGGCGGCTACGGCAACTGCCTCGGGCTGCCCAACATCGGCGGCGAGGCGGTGTTCGACCCGTGTTACCAGGGCAACCCGCTGGTCAATGCGCTCTGCGTTGGCGTGCTGCCGGTCGACCGCCTGCAGCGCAAGGCCGCTACCGGTCCGGGCAACGTCGTCGTGCTCATCGGGGCGAAGACCGGGCGGGACGGCATCGGCGGGGTGTCGGTACTCGCCAGCGCCACCTTCGACGCCGCCGCCTCGGCGCGGCGACCCTCGGTACAGGTCGGCGACCCGTTCACCGAGAAGCTGCTCATCGAGGCGTGCCTCGAGCTGTACCAGGCGAGGCTCATCGTCGGCATCCAGGACCTGGGCGGCGCGGGACTGACCTGTGCGCTGTCCGAGACCGCGGCCGCGGCCGGGACCGGCATGGCGATCCGGCTCGAGGACGTACCGCTGCGTGAGCCGTCCATGGAGCCGCACGAGATCCTCGCCAGCGAGTCGCAGGAGCGGATGCTGCTGATCGTGG
>DASRII010000152.1:0-2421 GCA_035650075.1 Micromonosporaceae bacterium
CTGCCTGAAGGGTGGTGTGGTCGCCAACGTGGTCGTGCCCACGGCTGCCTATGTGCGTTTCGCGGCGCATTACGGGTTCCGGCCCGATTTTTGTGAGGCGGCCGACCCGGAGTCCAAGGGTGCGGTGGAGGCGCTGGTGCGTTACTCGAAGTCCGACCTCGTGGTTCCCGCCGACGATTTCGGTGGCGACCTGGCGGTGGCCAACGACGCCGCCGTCGTCTGGTGCGCGGAAGTCAACGGGTGCAAGCATTCCGAGACCCAGGCGGTGCCGGATGAGCGGCTGGCGGTGGAGCGGGATGTGCTGCGCGCTCTGCCGTCGCTGCGGGCCTCGGTGCGGCGGGCGGTGATGCGCAAGGTGGACAAGATGTCCACGGTACGGATCGGGTCGGCCCGCTACTCGGTGCCGTATCGCCTTGTCGGTGAGGTGGTCGAGGTCTCCACCGTCGATGACCGCATCGAGATCTGGCACCGCGAACAGCAGGTGGCCTCCCACCGGTTGGTGCCGCCCGGTGGTACCTCGATTGCCGATGAGCACTACGACAAGCCGGCGCGTAAACCACAACGCGCGGTGCGGCCCCGTACCCAGGTCGAGAAGCGGTTCCTGGCCCTGGGCGAGGTGGCGGAGGGGTTCCTGCGCGCCGCTGCGGCGGCTGGCATCACGCGGCTACCCGCGCATCTGGCCGAGATCACCGCCTTGGAGGCGGCGCACGGCCGCGACGCCCTCATTGCCGCGCTGCTGCGGGCGACCGAATTTCGCCGGTTCACCGCCGAAGATGTCCGCAGCGTCCTGGCGGCTGGCACCAACGCACCCAAACCCGTTGCGGCCGGCCAGAAACTGGCTGCTGTGCTGCCGTTGGTGCCCACCCGGACGCTGGATGCCTACAACACCGACGAGCTTAAGGAGGTGGCCTGATGCCACCGCGCGCCAGGACCAGCACCGCGCCGACCACCTCGCCGGTCGCCGATGCGGCGCAGCTGACCGCCGACCTCGTGGAAGGGCTACGGCGGCTCAAGCTGGGCACCATTCGTCGCCAAGGCGCCGAAGTCCTTGCCACGGCGAAGATTCAACGCTGGACCCCGGAAGAAGTCCTGCGTACTCTGATCAACGCCGAGGTCACCGCCAGGGATGCGTCAAACCAGGCCACCCGCCTCAAATCCGCCGCGTTCCCCGTAGTCAAAACGTTGGACGAGTTCAAGGTGAACGCGTCGTCGGTGCCCCAGGCGACGTTTGACTATCTGGCTGCACTGCTATGGATCCCGGCCGCGGAGAACCTGTGCCTGGTCGGCCCGGCCGGCACCGGCAAGACGCATCTGCTTGTCGCGCTTGGTCATGCCGCCGTCCAAGCCGGGTACAAGGTCCGCTACCTGTCCGCGGCCGAGCTGGTCGAGCAGCTTTACCGCGGCCTGGCCGACAACTCCGTCGGCCGGGTTATCGACACGTTGCTGCGCAACGATTTCGTGGTCGTTGACGAGATCGGGTTCGCACCTTTGGACGACACCGGCACCCAGCTGTTGTTCCGGTTCGTCGCCGCGGCCTACGAACGCCGCGCGCTCGGGATCGCCTCACACTGGCCTTTCGAACAATGGGGCCGTTTCCTGCCCGAACACGTCACCGCCACCAGCATGCTCGACCGACTGCTGCACCACGCCACCGTCGTGGTCACCGAAGGCGAATCATTCCGCATGCGGGAGGCTCGTACGAGAACCACCAGGAGGACTCAACAATGACCAACCCATCGCAGTCCGCGACCGACAGCCGACCCGCCGACGAGGACGAGCAGTACCAGGAGCCGCCCGACGACGCCTACCCCATACCCGACAGGCAGATCCCCGTCTCCGAGGCGTTAATCCGCTCAGTGATCGACTCACTCGAACGCGTCGAGGACTTCATCCGACGCTACGCCAATCCCAGCGTGCACCAGGACTTACGCCACTACGCCCAGACCCAGGGCTGGCACCCAGCCACCGGGCCCGAAGCCTTCCTCGACAGCATCGCCCTGGGCGCCCACAGTTTGGCGCACGTCCTCACCGCCGAAAGGAGACCACCACAAGCATGAGCTGACCTGGCCAGAGGTGGGGACATTCGCTTGGCCACCAGTGGCTACTTCTGCTTGGCCCTTGACACGGTGCCCCGTCAAGTGAAAAGCGGTGCCCCCACCGGGGCCGGAGACCGCCGGGAGGGGCACGGAAAGGTGTCTACGGAAACGTGGCTATGGGCAAGGCTGCCGCTTCCCGGTGGCGTAGCTGCCGCCGATGAACCCAAGGAAATTGGTAGGGTTGAGCGTCATCCCGGGTGTCCATCCGCGGTTGTAGCAGGCGTAGTTCACCTGGGAGTACATCTCGTAATGGACATGTACGCCCTGCCAGCAGGAGCTCCAGTTGTACGAGCCGACCGTGCCGAGCAGGGTGCCCCACCGGCCG
>DASRII010000153.1:0-5720 GCA_035650075.1 Micromonosporaceae bacterium
CGCCGGCCTGCTCACCAGCCACGGCCTGACCGGCGTCGCCGTCGAGGCCCACCCGCTCGTCGTGCGCGATCCGACCACTGTGGACAATGTGATGGGTCTGCGTACCTGGGCGGCCACGGCCGCCGAACGGGGTCACCTCGATAGCGGAAGTGTCGCGGAGTTCGAAGAGGCCGTCGACCGGTCGATAGCCGAGCGCCGCTTCCTCTACGCGGTCACGTTCTTCGTCACGAGCGGTAGCCTTCCAGCAGATCGGCCAACTCCCGCGGGCGACTGAGCGCGACGCAGTGACCTGCTTCGATCTCATCCGGCACGATGTCCAGGCGCTCGCCGACCAGCCGGCGGAAGAAGTCCGGCGGGAAGAAGCGGTCCTCGGTACAGAGCACGAATTTCGTCGGTACCTCCGGCCACGCCGGCAACGGCCACGGTTGCGCCATCGCGGCCGCCGAGGGGTGCGCGCGCTCGTAGCTCACCGCCTCCTCGGCCAGCTCGCGCGGCACGTCGTGGTAGAAGGTCACGAACGGATCGTCGCTCCCGCTCAGCCCTAGGTCCGAGTAGCCGCTGTTGCGCCACCAGTCGTCCGGCGTCTCGCCCGGCGCGGGCACCATTCCGGCCACCAGAACCAAGGTGTCGACCGGTAACCGAGCGGCGACCAGGGGCGTGGTGAACGCGCCGAAGGACTGGCCCGCAACGACCAGGTCCCGCCTGTCGCCCACCGCCTCGACGACCGCGTCGGCGTAGTCGTCCAGGGTTGCGGAGTCGTCGCCGGCCGGTAGGTCGGGGGCTACCACGTCGTGCCCCCGACCGCGAAGCTCGGCCTCGACCAGATGCCAGTACCAGCCGACGTCGCCCGCGCCGTGAATCAGCACGAAGGTGCTCACGGCCCCAACTCTTCCACGGCGTACCCGTCGGGGTACGTCGGCGTCGGCATGCCCGGCTGGAACACCTCCTCGAGCGGCCGGGGCACGAGCCGCGTGGCCCATGCTCTGCCGCGCAGCGCGACGTGTACCGCCATGCGGACCGCGGCCGGCGGCTCCGCCACCTGCAGGGCGCGTCGCAACGGCTCGTCGAGCAACGCGTCCCCGGCGGCGAGTACCACCCGTCGTGCCCAGCCGGGAAAGCGATCGGCGAGGAGTTGCCGGGTGGCGCCGATCAGCGCCGGGCCGGCCGGATGCGGGGCGAAGTGGCGTTGCTCGTACCCGTCCATCAGCGCAGCGAAGTCCACATAGGACTCCGGGAGGTCGGCGATCGCCATGTGCTCGCCGACCTGGCGGTAGAACAGCGCTGTGGCCTCGCGCTCGGTCGCGGTCAGCCGGCGGCGCCCGTACCGGTCGACGAAGCGGGTCGGCACGACGGCGAGGGTGCTCAGCACGTACCGATAGTCGTCGTTGGAGATGTCGAACCGCCGGTGGATCTGGTTGAGCCGGCGTACCGCCGTGAGGCCCCGCGGGTGACCGAGCCCGTGGTAGATCATCTCGTACGTCAGCAGACCCGTGTCGTCGGCCCGTTTCTGCGGCCGCCCGGTCATCTCCCCGGTGGCGGCGAGCAGCCCACCGATGCTCGGCACCGCGAACGTCCGGTAGAAGGCCAGGTTCAGCGCGAGCAGCACCTCCCACCCGAAGTCCACCAGCGCCATGCGCCGGTAAACCCCGTGGAAGTCACGCACGGAATGCAGGGTACCGGACGTATGGTGATGGCGATGGGTGCGCTGACCGCGGCGATGTGGGGGGCGATCGGTGCCGTTGCGCTCGTAGTGGGCGCATGGCTGGCGCTGAGCTACCGGCCGGCCGCGCCCGCCGTGGGCCGCACGATGGGCTTCGGCGCGGGCGCGCTGCTGGCGGCGGTCGCCTACGAGCTGGTGCCACCCGGCACGCTGGACAACGGCGGGATCTTCGTCTCGCTCGGCATCGGGGCACTGGTGTTCTTCGGCCTCGACCGGCTCGTCACGCGCCGGCAGCGGCCGGGTAGCGACACGGCGAACCGGTCGATCGCGCTCGGCGCCTTGCTCGACGGCGTACCCGAGTCTCTGGTCCTCGGCATGAGCCTGGCCGCGGGTGGCCGGGTGAGCATCGCGTTTCTGGTCGCGGTGTTCGTGTCGAACCTGCCCGAAGGTCTCGGCGCGTCCGCGGGCATGCGGGACTCGGGCACCCCGGCACGCCGGATCTACCTGATGTGGTGGGGCATCGTCGCGGTGTCGGCGGTCGCCGCCGCGCTCGGCTACGGGCTGCTGCGCTTCGTGCCCGGCGCCGACGGCAGCTTGGTGCAGGCGTTCGCCGCGGGTGCCGTGCTCACGATGCTCGCCGACTCGATGATTCCCGAGGCGTACGAGGAAGGTGGCAAGCTGACCGGCCTGCTCACCGTGCTGGGGTTCACGGTCGCCGGGGCGCTCACCCTGCTCGAGTAGCCGGAGGACCGCAGCTGCCACGGAACGTTGATGACCATCACACCCGGCTCGAACAGCAGCCGGGCCTTCAGCCGTAGCGCGGACTGGTTGTGCAGCAGTTGCTCCCACCACCGGCCGACGACGTACTCGGGGATGTAGACCGCGACCACGTCGCGCGGGCTCTCCCGGCGCATCCCCTCGACATACTCGACGACCGGGCGGGTGATGCCCCGGTACGGCGCCTCGATGACGACCAGCGGTACCGGGACGTCGAGCTGCTCCCATTGCCGTTGCAGCGCCCGGGTGTCCGCGTCGTCGACGTTGACGGTGACCGCCGTCAGCGTGTCCGGGTGGCTGGCCCGGGCGAACGATACCGCTCGCAGCGTCGGTTTGTGCACAGTGGACACCAGTACGACGGCGTGCACCCGGCTCGGCAGGATGCGGTCGTCGGCGTCCGGGGCCAGTTCCGTGCGCACCGAGTCGTAGTGCCGGCGGATGCCGCGCATCATCAGCCACAGCAGGGGTACCGCGATGACGACCAGGTATGCCCCGTGGGTGAACTTGGTCGCCAGCACGATGACCAGGACGAGCCCGGTGAACACGCCGCCGACCGCGTTGATGACCCGCGAGCGGTGCATGCGCCGGCGGGTCGCCGGGTCCCGCTCTGTCGACAGTAGACGGTTCCAGTGCCGCACCATGCCGAACTGCGAGAGAGTGAACGAGGTGAACACGCCGAGGATGTAGAGCTGGATCAGCCGGGTGACCGAACCGTCGAACGCGGCGATCAGCGCGCCCGCGACGACCGACAGCGCGATGATGCCGTTGGAGAACGCCAGCCGGTCGCCGCGGGTGTGCAGTTGCCGCGGCAGGTAGCGGTCCTGGGCGAGGATCGAGCTCAGCATCGGGAAACCGTTGAAGGCGGTGTTGGCCGCGAGGACGAGAATCGCCGCGGTCGCCGCCTGGATGTAGAAGAACATGACGGTATCGGTACCGCCGAACACCGCCGCCGCCAACTGGGCGATGACCGTGCGCTGCGGCTCGGTCTCGCAGTTGCCCGGGAACCCGACGAGGTCACAGGTGGTCTCGGCGACGTGCACGTCGGCGATGACCGCCAGTGCGGTGATGCCGGAGAACATCGTGATGGCGATGATCCCCATGGCGACCATCGTGCGGGCAGCGTTCTCACTCTTGGGCGGCTTGAACGCCGGCACCCCGTTGGAGATGGCTTCGACCCCGGTCAACGCGGTACAGCCGGAGGAGAACGCGCGCAGGGCCAGCAGGGTCAGGCCGAGCCCGGCCAGCCCGACCTGCTCGGGCCGCACGCCCCAACCCGCGCTCTCGGCCACCGGCGGGTCACCGGCCAGCCACCGGCCCAGCCCGACCGCGATCATCGCCAGCACACCGGCCACGAACAGGTAGGTCGGTACGGCGAACGCGCGGCCCGACTCGCGTACCCCGCGCAAGTTCATCGCGGCGAGCAGCACGACGAACCCGATGTTGATGGGAATCCGCCAGGGGTTCAGGCCCGGTGCCGCGGAGATGATGTTGTCGACGCCGGCGGCCACGGACACCGCGACGGTCATGATGTAGTCGACGAGCAGCGCGGCCGCCACGACGAGTCCCGCCGAGGCACCGAGGTTGCGGGAGGCGACCTCGTACGAACCGCCGCCCGACGGGTAGGCCCGCACCACCTGCCGGTACGACACCACCACGACGGTCAGCAGCACCACCACGCAGAGCGCCACCCACGGTGCCAGGTACAGGTAGGCCAGCCCGCCGAGCGTGAGCACCAGCAGGATCTCCTGGGTGGCGTACGCGACCGAGGACAGCGGATCGCTGGCGAAGATGGGCAACGCGAGGCGCTTCGAGAGCAGCGTCTCTCCGAGCCGATCGCTGCGGAACGGCCGGCCCAGCACGATCCGTTTCAGCCAGACCGTCGGGGAGGGCACGCTGCAAGCGTACGTTCGAAGATCACCATCCCTCGGGGTTCTTGACGCTTTCTTGACGCGGTACATTCCGCGCGTGCTGCACTTGCGATTGATCGCCCCGACCGACCGGTCGCAGGCCGTGGTAGACATGCTCTCCGGCGACGCCGCCGTCACCCATCTGATCGTGCTGCCGGGCGCGGCACGGGAGCCGGCCGGCGACGTCGTGCTGTGCGATGTCGCGCGGGAGGGCGCCAATGCCGTTCTCGACGCGCTGCGCGAGCTGGGCATCGACCGGGCCGGGTCGATCGCCATCGAGAACGTCGACGTCACACTGTCCACTTCGGCCGATCGCGCCGCCGAGGAGGCACCCGGGCTCGGCGTGGACGCGGTCGTGTGGGACGAGGTCGAACACAAGACCGGGCAGGAGACCCGACTGTCGGTCACCTACCTCGCCCTGCTGACCGTGGCCACGATCATCGCGGGCATCGGGGTACTGCTCGACCAGCCGATCCTCATCGTCGGCGCGATGGTGGTCGGTCCCGAGTTCGGGCCGCTCGCCGCGCTGTGCGTCGGGCTCGTCCAGCGCCGGCTCGAGGTGATCCGCCGCTCGGCGCTGGCGCTCGTAGTGGGCTTCCCGATCGCGATGGGGTTCACGGTGCTGGCCACCTGGCTGCTGACCGCCGTGGGTCTAGTCGACCGGTCGATGTTGCTGGCCGAGCGACCGCTCACCGACTTCATCTGGCGACCCGACGCGCTCTCTTGGGTCATCGGCTTCCTGGCCGGGATAGCCGGGATGCTCTCCGTCACCGCTGCGCGCTCCGGCGCGCTCATCGGCGTGCTCATCTCGGTGACGACCGTTCCGGCCGCGGCCAATGCGGCCGTGGCAACGGCATACGGGGTACCGGGAGAGGCCGCCGGGTCGGCCCTGCAGCTGCTCATCAACCTCGCCGCGATCGTCACCGCCGGCGTGGTCACGCTGCTCGTCCAACGCGCGTGGTGGCAACGGGTCGGTACCGCGGCGGCTCAGGTAGGCCCGTTGCCGGGTTCGGGTCGGAAGCGATAGCCCATGCCCGGCTCGGTCAGCAGGTGCCTCGGATGGGCCGGGTCGGGTTCCAGCTTGTGCCGCAACTGAGCCATGTACTGCCGCAGATAGTGCGTCTCCTTCTCGTATTGCGGACCCCAGACCTCGTGCAGCAACTGACGCTGGCTGACCAACTTGCCGGGGTTGCGGACCAGGATCTCCAGCAGGTGCCACTCGGTCGGGGTCAGTCGCACGTCCTGACCCGAGTCGTCCTGAACCGTGTGCACGGTCAGGTCCACTGTGTACTGTCCGATCTGGACAGTAGGCGGTGTGGCTCCACCGCCGCTCTGCCGCCGGGTGACGGCACGGATACGCGCGAGCAGCTCGTCGA
>DASRII010000154.1:0-11621 GCA_035650075.1 Micromonosporaceae bacterium
GGACTTGCGCGGTCGGTTCAGCCTCACCGCCCGCGGCGTCCTCGACGGCCACCGTCTCGACGAGGTCGTGGCCGCCGGCGCGCTCGCGGCCGGTGAGCTGCGCGGCAACATCGAGCTGCGCGACCGGAACGGCGGCGGCACCGAGGCCGTCATCGTGGTGCCCCTGAACAAACGCTGACTTTTCATCCTCGATCGACGGATAGTGAGTGGCCCACACGTTGAGACGTCGCCCACTCCTGACTGGCCCTGCCGGTATCGACATGGGAACATGGCTGTCATGACATCCGCTGTCGAGCGCCGCTTCGTGGCCCGTCGCCACGTCGACTACGGCCGCGTTCGCAGCGCGATCTGTCCGGCCGGCTGACCTAACGCCGCATCTGATCTTCAGGCGCGGCACGCGCCGGCTTCTTTCAAACTGCTCTGCCTGGCGCGTGTGCGCGTTCTCCCACTCGTTCGGAGAAGGGACGCCACCACCATGGCGGTTACCACCACAGGCAAGCGCACCCGTGGCGAAGGCCAATGGGCGCTCGGCCACCGGGAACCGCTCAACCCCAACGAGCGGGTCAAGAAGGACGACAACGGGCTCAACGTACGGGCCCGGATCGAGCACATCTACGCGCACCGCGGGTTCGCCAGCATCGACCCGGCGGATCTGCGCGGGCGGTTCCGCTGGTGGGGCCTGTACACCCAGCGCAAGCCGGGCATCGACGGCGGCCGGACCGCGGTGCTCGAGCCACACGAGCTCGAGGACGAGTACTTCATGCTGCGCATCCGCGTCGACGGAGGGCAGCTCGATCTGGCCCAGCTGCGGGCGATCGCCAATGTGTCCACTGTGTACGCCCGGGACACTGCCGACCTGACCGACCGGCAGAACGTCCAGCTGCACTGGGTGCGCATCGAGGACGTACCGGCGATCTGGCGCGAGTTGGAGAGCGTCGGGCTCTACACGACCGAGGCGTGCGGGGACACTCCTCGGGTCATCGTCGGCAGCCCGGTCGCCGGGATCGCCGCCGACGAGGTCGTCGACGCCACACCGGCGATCCGGGACATCTCGGCCCGGTACATCGGCGATCCCGCGTACGCGAATCTGCCTCGCAAGTTCAAGTCGGCCATCTCCTGGCTGCCGGACGTGCCGTACGAGGCGAACGACATCGCGTTCCTCGGCGTGGAGCACCCCGAGCACGGGCCGGGATTCGATCTCTGGGTGGGCGGCGGTCTGTCCACCAACCCGATGCTGGCCAAGCGGCTCGGTGCCTGGGTACCGCTGGCCGACGTCGCCGATGTCTGGGCCGGCGTCGTCGGTGTGTTCCGCGACTACGGCTACCGCCGGCTGCGCAACCGGGCCCGGCTGAAGTACCTCCTCGCCGACTGGGGAGTCGAACGGTTCCGCGAGGTGCTCGAGGAGCGGTACCTGAAGCAGCCGCTGATCGACGGGCCACCGCCGGTGCTGCCGGCCGCCCCGGTCGACCACATCGGCGTCCATTCGCAACGGGACGGTCGCCGGTACATCGGCGTGGCACCGGTCGCCGGCCGGGTCTCCGGGTCGCAGCTGGCGAAGCTCGCGGACGTGGTGGAGGCGCACGGGTCGGGGCGGGTGCGGCTCACGCCGTACCAGAAGATTCTCGTCCTCGACGTCGAGCCGTCCACTGTGGACGCGATGGTGACCGCACTGCGCGACATGGGCCTCGAGGCGGCGCCGTCGACGTGGCGGCGCAGCACGATGGCGTGTACCGGCATCGAGTACTGCAAGCTCGCGATCGTCGAGACGAAGGCGCGCGCGGCCGACCTCGTCGCGGTGCTCGAGCAGCGCCTCGGCGCGATCGACGCGGACATCACGATCAACATCAATGGCTGCCCGAACGCCTGTGCCCGTACGCAGATCGCCGACATCGGGCTCAAGGGTCAGCTCGTCCCGGGGCCGGACGGCGAGCTGGTCGAGGGCTTCCAGGTGCACCTCGGCGGCGGGCTCGCCCTGGCCGAGGGACAGGCCGCCGGGTTCGGGCGCAAGGTTCGCGGTCTCAAGACGACCGCGGTGGAGCTTCCGGGGTACGTCGAGCGCCTCGCTCGGCGCTACCTGGCCGATCGGCACTCCGGCGAGGCGTTCGCCCAGTGGGTGTCCAGAGTGGACGAGGAGGCGCTGAAATGACGGACGAGCGCGTCACGCCGTACCACTGCCCGTTCTGCGGCGAGGAGGACCTCCGGCCGCACGAGTCCGCCAGTGGCGCCTGGGAGTGCCGCTCGTGTACGCGGGTCTTCGCCGTGAAGCTGATCGGGCTCAGGTCGAGAGAGGTGGCGAGATGACAGCCGTACTGCCGATCCGGTTGGGTTCCTCGCGGCTCGAGGCGGTGGCCGAGGCCGCCGGCCGGGAGCTGGAGGGTGCGCCGGCCGAGGAGATCGTGGCCTGGGCGGCGGAACAGTTCGGTGCCCGGTTCTGCGTCACCAGCTCGTTCGCGGACGCGGTACTCGTGCACCTCGTGTCCCGCGTCGCTCCCGGTACCGATGTCGTGTTCCTCGACACCGGCCTGCACTTCGCCGAGACGCTGCGGGTTCGCGACCAGGTCGCGGCGAGTCTCCCCGTGCGCGTCTTGTCGATCCGACCGAAGTTGACCGTGGGTCAGCAGGACGGGCAGTACGGGCCGCGGCTGTTCTCCCGCGATCCGGACGAGTGCTGCGCGCTGCGCAAGATCGAGCCGCTCGAGCGGGCGCTCTCGAACTACGACGCCTGGGCCGCCGGACTGCGCCGCGACGAGTCGCCGACCCGGGCGAACACGCCGGTCGTCCACTACGAGGCGAGCCGCGGCAAGGTGAAGGTCAACCCGCTCGCGGCGTGGACAGAGTCCGATGTGGACGCCTACATCGAACGGTACGACGTACCCGTCAACGCCCTGCTGAAGATGGGCTACGGTTCGGTCGGGTGCTGGCCGTGCACCCGTCGTACGGCGCCCGGCGAGGACGCGCGGGCGGGCCGGTGGCCGATGTTCGACAAGACCGAATGCGGGCTGCACGCGGCATGACTGTGCCGGTCTTGCTCGTAGCGCACGGGAGCCGCGACCCCCGGGCCGCGGCGAGCACGCAGGCGCTGCGGCGGGCCGTTGCCGCGGCCAGTCCCGAGCGGCCGGTGGCGGTGGCCTACCTCGACCACCACCAACCGACGGTGCCCCGGGCCCTGGCCGCCTTCGCCGCGGCGGGACACACGTCCACTGTGGTCGTTCCGTTGCTGCTCACGTCGGCGTACCACGGTCGGGTGGACCTGCCCGCGCTGCTGGCCGAGACGCGCGCGGCGGGGATCGGTGTACACGCCGTCCAATCCGACGTACTCGGTCCACGCGGTCAGGCCGTCGACGCCAAGCTCGTGGTGGCGCTGCGCCGTCGGCTCGGCCAGCTGTACCGCGAGTACGACGCACTCGTGCTCGCCGCGGCCGGTACCCGGGACGCAACGGCTCGGGCCACGGTCGCGGCTGCCGCCTCCGCCCTCGGTACCGCGGCAGGTGTGCCCTGCGTGACGGCGTACGCCTCCGCGGCCGGCCCGACGCCGGGGGAGGCGGTGCTGTCGTTGCGCCGGCAGGGGGCGCGACGCGTGGCCGTGGCGGCGTACTTCCTGGCTCCCGGGCTGCTCTACGACCGCGCGGTGGCCTCGGCCATCGACGCCGGCGCGATCGGCGTAGCCGGCCCGCTCGGCGACGCACCGGAACTCGTACGGCTGATCCTCGACCGCGCGGCTACGGCGCCCGAACTGGTCGCCGCCGCCCCTGTGGGTTGATCATGAAGTTGGTGTGACGACACGCCGTCCAACCCGAAACTAACTTCATGATCAACGGGGTCGGGCGGGGCGGGCAGAGACAGTGACGCCCCCGGGGTGAAATCCCGGGGGCGTCAGACGTTTTGCGCGGTTTCAGAGGGAGTGAGCGCGGATCCGCATGCCGCTGCGGCGCTTGACGGTACGCCGCTCTTCCTCGCTCATTCCGCCCCAGACGCCGGCATCCTGACCTGTTTCGAGCGCCCACTGGAGGCACTCGTCGGTCACGGTACAGCGCCGGCAGACCGCCTTCGCCTGCTCGACCTGCAGGAGAGCCGGGCCGGACGTCCCAATCGGGAAGAACAGCTCGGGGTCCTCGTCGCGGCAGGCAGCACGGTGGCGCCAGTCCATGGCGGCAACACTCCTTGTTCGTGGAACGGTGGCAGTGATTGCGTATTTCTTTCCCTATATGCACGCGCGGCGCGCCAGCGCGTGAGCAGGCAACTCGTACCGCTTGTGAATGCTTTCACGAACGGCCGTGATGTCAAGGGGGGATCGCGGAAAAAGGCCGGTCGGGTGAGCAAGCTCACGACTACTTCGTCCCTAATCACCCGATTTCTGCAGACCCCCGGCTTGCGGTGCTCGATACTCAATGTAGTACGCTGCGTAACCTTCTACCAGCATTTCGGCGTCGTGTCACACCTGAAAGTGCGCAGTCGTGTTCCTAGCAGACTACCCGGAGCGCGGCAGGTGCGCTGGCGAAATCCACCTTGTCCCGCTCGCCGAGGTAGTCCCCGTCGAGCTGGAACGCCAGCGGTCGGGTGGCACGTAGCGTGAAGGCATCCAGATCATGGAGGCGCAGCACCTGGCGCCCGCGCGGCCGCGGCTGACGCGACAGGATCTGGGCAATTGTCCGGGTGGTACTTGGTACGTGCAGCACCCGCATTGCCATGACGTCCAAACCGAGATCGAAAGATGCAGAAGGATTGGGATTAACCGCTCGGTCGCCGAGATATGTCCATGGCGCGGTGTTCTGCACGATCGCCGTGGCGAGATCCGTTTCCGGTGGTTGGTCGGGGCGCTCCAGCGTGATCGCCGGTTCCCGCCGGTCGGTACCCAGGAAGTACTGCGCGACCGTCGATCGCAGGTACAGCGTCGGCGTCGACACGCGCCCGCGCTGCCGGGCGCGCTCCACCCGGCGGATCACCGACGCGTCGAGGCCAAGGCCGGCGCAGAAGGTGAAGTAGCGGTCGTCGGCCCGGCCCAGGCCTATGGTCCGGGTACGCCGATCGCGCAGCGCCTCCAGGATCACCCCGGTGCCCTCGGCCCAGTCCTTCGGCAGGCCCAGCGCGCGCGCGAACACGTTCGTCGATCCACCCGGTACCACGCCCAGGGCCGGCCGCGCCGACGCATCGCCTTCGACAGTCATCAACCCATTGACGACCTCGTTGACGGTACCGTCACCGCCGAGGGTGACCACCAGATCGACGCCGCTCTGAGCCGCCTCGCGGGCGAGCGTCGCGGCGTGCCCGCGCCGGCGGGTCTTGGCCAGCTCCAGGTCGACCTCGCTGCGCAGGGCTCGCACGAGGATGTCGCGGCTGCGCTCGTTGGTCGTCGTGGCCTGCGGGTTGACCACGAGAAGCGCGCGCACACCGGGACTGTAACGTAGGGGACCGTGCCGGTTCAGTTGCGGTGGGCCGCCGGGTTGGTCGGTGGTGAGGCGCTGGGCGCGGCGGCGCTCGCCGTCTTCCTCGGGTACGAGGACATCACGGGTACCGCGACCAGCCTGCGCAGTGCGCTACTAGTCACCGGGTTCGTGGTACTGATGGCCGCGGCGCTGGGCGCGCTCGCGGTGGCGCTGTACCGCCGCCAGTCCTGGGCGCGCAGTCCCTCCATCGTGGTGCAGTTGCTGCTGTTGCCGTCGGCGTACGTGATGATCTCGAGTGGGTTGGCGTGGCTCGGCATCCCGATCGGGATAGCGGCCGTCGCGGTGATTGGCCTACTGATCAGCTCGGCGAGCCGCGACGCGCTGGGAATTCGCTGACAGCGCGTTTACGCTTCTCTGCGTGAGCGAGCGCGACGCTCAGGCGGTACGGGCAACCGCCTACCAGTTGCTCGCCGAGGACATCCGGGCGGAGATCACATCCGGACGGTTGCGCCCTGGCGACCGCCTGCCGACCGAGCCGCAGTTGTGCGTGCGGTCGGGACTGAGCCGTAGCACCGTCCGGGAGGCGTTGCGGCTGCTGGCCAGCCAGCATCTGATCGTCACGACCCGGGGCGTCACCGGGGGCAGTTTCGTGGCCCACCCGAGCCCGGACCAGTTGGCCGACACGCTGTCGACCGGCGTCAGCATGCTGCTCAACACGTCCACGGTGAGCATCGACGATCTGCTAGAGGTGCGGGCGTTGCTCGAGGTACCGGTGGCCGGGTTGGCGGCGGCGAACCGTACCGAGGCGAACCTCTCGGTGTTGCACGCGGCCCTGTTCGACCCCGTGATCGACGAGCTGGACCGCATGCTGACGCTCAACCGCGAGTTCCACAAAGGCCTGGTAGCGGCGAGCGGCAACGCCCTGCTGGAGCTGATCGCGACCCCGCTGTACCAGCTGACGAACGAGCGGCAACTCGTCCGCAGCGCACCCATGCCACCGGACTTCTGGATCTGCCTCGACAGCCACCACCGGGAGATCCTGAGGTGCATCGCGGCGCGGGACGTTGACGGAGCACGAGCCGCGGCGGCGGTTCACGTCGGCTACCTGCGCCGGAGCGCCGACGACGCGGGTCTGACCGGCTAGCTAAATCTGCGCCGACCGAAGGTCCAGGCGCCTGGGTAACACAGCTAGCCGGTGCCGGTGGGCATCGTCGCGCCGCGGCCGACCAGCCGGATCGCGGCTCGTCCCGCGACGGCGGTGGCCGTGACGTCGCCGGCCAGCGCCGTGAGCACCTGCCAGGCGAAGGACTGAGCGGACGGCAGCTGCACGGTGCCGTCGGTCGGTACCGACACCTCGACCGCCAACGCGTCGTGGCCGATCTCGAACCGGCAGGTCAGCTCGCCGCCGGTGGCCGCGAGCGGCAACAGCATGCCGCACGCCTCGTCCACCGCGATGCGAAGGTCTTCGATCTCGTCCAGCGCGAACTGCAGGCGGGCGGCGATGCCGGCGGTGGCCGTACGCAGTACGCCGAGGTAGGAGCCGTCCGTGGGCACCGAAATGACCACGACGTCGTATCCCGGCGCCGCGGCGTCCTCTCCCACCACGTCCTCCACCGAAGCCCATACCCCCCGGGCATGACTCTAGGGGTTCAGGTGCCGACTTCGTGCGCCCGTGCCGCCAGTTCGTGCAGCCGCGCACCGGTCAGCCGGTACGGAATCCACTCGTCCATCGCGACGGCGCCGATCGAGTGGTAGAAGTCGCGAGCCGGGTTCCAGTGCAGGACCCACCAGTCCAGACGCTGGTAGCCGCGTTCGACGCAGCACCGCGCCAGGGCCGCGAGCAGGGCGCGGCCGGCCCCGGTACCGCGGGCGGCCGGCTTGACGTAGAGGTCCTCCAGGTAGATCCCGTGGACACCTTCCCAGGTGGAGAAGTTGAGAAACCAGAGGGTGAAACCGACCGGCTGGTCCGCGACGGCCACGTGGCCGAAGAGCGCGGGCTGCGGGCCGAACATGGCCTGGTGCAGCTGGTCCGCCGTCAACCGGCACTGCTCCGGTGCCCGCTCGAAGGCGGCCAGCTCGTGGACCATCTCGACAACGGCCGGCACGTCCTCGGGACGTACCGGCCGTATCGAGATCGTCATGCCTGCTTGGTCTCCCAGAAGATCTTCGCGATCTCATCGATCTTGTCGAGAAGCTGCTGCGCGGTTGCCGCGTCGACCTTGCCCTTCGCACCGCTGGCCCCGGCAAGCTTGGTCGCGTCGTTGAAGAGCTGGTGCAGCTGCGGGTACTTCTCGAAGTGCGGCGCCTTGAAGTAGTCGGTCCACAGCACCCAGAGGTGGTGCTTGACCAGCTCGGCCCGCTGCTCCTTGATGATCAGGGCGCGGGTACGGAACTCGGCCTCGGTGTTCGCCTCGTACTTCTCGCAGATCGCCTTGATCGACTCAGCTTCGATTCGCGCTTGCGCGGGGTCGTACACGCCGCACGGCAGATCGCAGTGTGCCTTGACGACGGTAGTCGGAGTGAGCAGTCGCGGCAGTCGCATCGGACCCCTCCATGGGATTGTTTGCGATGATCCTTATGTCCGAACCCTACTCCTGGGGGTGCAGTGGCCGCACGGCTGTTCGCGGTACTCGTGGTGGGTCCCTCGATGAGCCCGATGCTGCGCGACGGCGACGCGCTGCTGGTGTGGCGCGGACCGCACGCCCGCCCGGGTGATGTGGTGGTCGTGCGGTTCGCGGGCCAGCCGGGCCTTTTCGTGAAGCGGGCGGTGCGGCCGGCGGTCGGCGGGTGGTGGGTCGAAGGCGACAACGCGGTGGCGTCCGAGGACTCCCGGAGATACGGCGCGGCCAAAGTGGTCGGCCGGGTGGTATTGCGTTATTGGCCACGCCCTAGACTCAGTTTCTCGTGAGCGAGGTTTTCGAATTGCACCGTGGCGGCAAGCTGGCCGTCGTGCCGACCGTCCCACTGTCCACACGGGAGGATCTGGCTCTGGCGTACACGCCTGGGGTCGCCACCGTTTGCGAAGCCATTGCCGCTGATCCCGCGCTCGTACACGAGTACACCTGGGTCTCGCACACGGTCGCGGTGGTGACCGACGGCTCGGCGGTGCTCGGTCTGGGCAACATCGGCGCGGCCGCCTCGCTGCCGGTGATGGAGGGCAAGGCGGCGCTGTTCAAGGCATTCGCCAACGTCGATGCAATACCGGTGTGCCTGAACACCCAGGACGTCGATGAGATCGTTTCGGTCGTGACGGCGCTCGCGCCATCGGTCGGCGGCATCAACCTCGAAGACATCTCCGCGCCGCGGTGCTTCGAGATCGAGCGGCGGCTCGACGAGGCGCTGCCGATCCCGGTGTTCCACGACGACCAGCACGGTACGGCGATCGTCGTGCTCGCCGCGCTGCGCAACGCCGCCGCGCTCCTGGGCCGCAAGCTGCCGGATCTGCGACTGGTGGTCTCGGGGGCGGGAGCGGCCGGTGTCGCGGTGACGAAGATGCTCATCGCGGGCGGGGTCACCGCGAGCGAGATCGTGATGTGCGACTCGCGCGGGGCGCTCCACAGTGGACGCTCTGACCTCAACGAGGCCAAGGCCGCGCTCGCCGCGTCCACCAACGCACGGCGGATCACCGGGTCCATCGTGGACGCGCTGGCCGGTGCGGACGTGCTGATCGGAGTCTCCGGCGGCACGATTCCCGAGGAGGCGGTGGCCGCGATGGCACCGGGCGGGATGGTGTTCGCGATGGCGAACCCGACGCCGGAGGTGCACCCGTCGGTGGCGGCCCGGTACGCGGCCGTCGTCGCGACCGGGCGTAGCGACTACCCCAACCAGATCAACAATGTGCTCGCGTTCCCGGGGGTGTTCCGCGGGGCGCTCGACGCGGGTGCCACCCGGATCACCGAGAACATGAAGGTCGCCGCCGCGGACGCGATCGCCGGTGTGTTGGCCGGTGACCTCAGCCCGGAGGCGTTCGTGCCGAGCGCGCTCGACCCCCGGGTCGCGCCGGCCGTCGCCGCCGCCGTCGCCGAGGCGGCCCGCCGGGACGGCGTTTGCCGCCCGACCACCGCGCGTTGATCATGAAGTTGATGTGACGACACGCCGTCGACAGTCCATCTAAGTTCATGATCAACGCGGTGGGGGGCGGGGTGGGCTGTTACCGTGCCGACCATGCGTGCCGCGTATGCCGCCAGCATCAACCCCGACGATCCGCTTGCCGGCCTCGAGGTCGGTGAGCAGCCGGAACCGGTACCGCACGGGGACGACTGGATGACCGTGACGGTCCGGGCCAGCTCGCTCAACCACCACGACATCTGGTCGCTGCGCGGTGTCGGGCTCGCCGCCGATCAACTACCGATGATCCTCGGCTGCGACGCGGCCGGCGTCGACGAGGCCGGCAACGAGGTCATCGTGCACTCGGTCATCGGTGACCCGAGCGCCGGCGGCTCGGGTACCGGCGACGAGACGCTCGACCCGAAGCGGTCGCTGCTGTCCGAACGGTTCCCGGGCACGCACGCCGAGCAGGTGGCCGTGCCGAGGCGGAACCTCGTACCGAAGCCGGAGCAGTTGACCTGGGCGGAGGCGGCGTGCCTGCCGACCGCCTGGCTGACGGCCTACCGCATGCTCGTCGTCAAGGGCCGGGTAGGTGCGGGCAACTCGGTGCTCGTGCAGGGCGCCGGAGGTGGCGTCGCGACGGCCGCCGTCGTGCTCGGCCTCGCATTGGGCGCGCGCGTGTACGCCACGAGCCGCGACCCGGCCAAACGGGAGCGGGTAGCGGCGCTCGGCGCCACGGCCGTCGAGCCGGGGGCGCGGCTGCCCGAGCGCGTCGACGCCGTCATCGAAACCGTCGGCGCGGCGACCATCGAACACTCGCTCAAGTGCACCAAGCAGGGTGGCCGGATCGTGGTGTCCGGTAGCACGTCCGGTCATCTGGCCACTGTGGACCTGCGCCGGCTGTTCTTCCTCCAGCAGGAGATCCTCGGGTCCACAATGGGCACTCGAGAGGAGCTGGCCGCGCTGGTGGACCTCTGCGCCGAGCGGGGCATCCGGCCGGTCGTCGACAGCGTGTACGGCTTCGCGCAGGTGCGTGACGCGTTCGAGAAGCTCTACTCGGGCGACGTCTTCGGCAAGGTCGTACTAGAGATGGTTGTCTAGCGTTCCCACGCCGGCCGCGGCGCGCGGCAACCGTTGCAGTGCGGCCCGATCGCCGTACATCGTCCACCGCAGGAACTCGATCGTGGCGCGGGCGACAGCCTCGAAGGCCTTGTCGCCGGGCTTCAGGTAGGGGTCGATGTGGGCCTCGCCGGGCATCGTGAGGAACGCCTTCGGCCACGGCACCTTCGCGTAGGCGGCCTGACCGAGCGAGTACGGCGTGGTGCTGTCCTGCTTGCCGTGCACGAACAGCAGGCTCGCCGCCGGACCGGTGTACCCGTCGCCGAAGCCGAACCCGTTGCCCGCCAGCACGATGCCGGCCCGCAGGCGCACGTCCCGCTTGGTGGTGAAGAGACCCACCGTCGTGATGGCGCCGGCTGAATGCCCGGCGGCCGCGATCCGCGCGGGATCGGCATGTCCGTCGAGGGCGAGCACCTTGGTGAGGGCGTACGACGCATCGCCCGGTTGGTTGACGACATCGAGTACCTCGAACTTTGCCACGCCGAAACTCGTGTGCGGATAGGCCGGCGCCACGATGACGAAGCCGGCCGCCGCCCACCGCGCGAGGAGGCTCTGGTACGCGGCCGCGTTGCCGCCCAGCCCGTGGCTGAACACTACGACCGGGAAGCGCCCCGAAGCCGGGGTGGCGTTGGCGCGCGGGGCTCGGCCGGACGCGCCGGTGGCCGGGTAGTAGAGCGTCGTCGGCAGTGGACGGTCGGTACCGTTGCTGAGCTTCAGAGTGCGGGTGCCCACCGCATACGCTCGGCTCGGTGCGGTGCCGGAGACCGGTTGCGGGCTCGGGGCGGTCGACGGCGTCGTGGCGACCTGCGGAGCGCCAAGCCCGGCCCGCTCGCTCTGCTTGGCCCCGGCGGCCGTGCACGCCGCAAGCACGGGGATGAGCACCAGAGGGATGAGCCGACGCACGGGTTCGATTGTGCACGCTGCCCGCCGCGGTTCGGTAACCGCGACGGGCAGCGGATGTGTAGGGGTCAGGTCTGCTGGGTGATCAGTACGTCGTCGACCCCGGCCTCGATCAGGCTGGCGGTCGCGGCGTCGGCGGCTTCGAACCGGATCTGGATCGTCTGACCGCGG
>DASRII010000155.1:0-22842 GCA_035650075.1 Micromonosporaceae bacterium
GATCGGCTGGGCGGTACGCCAGCGACGAACGGTCGACGGGTCGACGTCGAGCAGCTGCGCTACGTCCTCGGTACTGAGAAGAGTGCGCGCGGACACGTGGATTCCTTCCGAACTGACTGCGCGTGTGGGTTGGGTAGCTACTTCGACCTGAAAAACTGAGCTTGGTCGGAGGGCGCTATGTGCGGCTTGGCCGGGCTGGGGTCGGGGGGTTGGTTGTGGGTGCTGGTTATGCCGTCTCGGCGGCGGCCAGGGCGGTGATCTTCACGAGGTTGTGGGCGAGGATGCCGTGTCCACACCAGGTGGCGGTGCGTTCGCGTCCGGCCATGGCTGTGCGGGCCCAGCCGTAGCGGTGTTTGAGATGGCTGATGCGTCCTTCGGATCCGGTGCGCCACTTGATGAGCTTGCGGAAGCCCGGTCGGTGTTCATGGGCTCGCCGGGCCGCGCCGGGTTGGCCTTTGCGTGGGATGGCAACGGTTCTGACCCCGAGATCGTGCAGCTGGTTCTCGACGGCGGCCTGGCCGTAGCCGCGGTCGGCGGTGGCCGCATTCGGTGGGGCGCCGACCCGGCGGATGATCCGCTCGATCGCCGGGGGCAGTCGCGGCGCGTCGGCCGGGTTGCCTTCGGCGATGTCGTAGTCGAGCACGATGCCGTCGGCGTTGTCGACGACCTGGGCCTCGTAGCCGAACTCGACCGGCTTGCCGATACGGCCTTTGGCGATCGGGCGGGCGTCGGGGTCGTGCAGGCTGACCAACCGGGTGGCTGTCGAGACGGTCGGCCTGACCCGCCTGTACGTCCTGTTCGTCGTCGAGATCGAGCGGCGGCGGGTCCACCTGGCCGGCATCACCGCCCACCCCACCGGCGCCTGGGTCACCCAGCAGGCCCGCAACCTGCTGATGAACCTCGACCACCGGGTGCACCAGTTCCGGTACCTGATCCGCGACCGCGCCAAGTTCACCGCCGCGTTCGACGCCGTGTTCAACCGCGGCCGGCGTCCAGGTCGTAAGAACACCACCGCGGTCACCGCGCGCCAACGCCTACGCGGAACGGTGGGTGCGCACCGTGCGCAGCGACTGTCTGGACTGAACGCTGATCCGGAACGAGCCGCAGCTGCACCGGGTCCTCACCGAGTATCTGCGGCACTACAACACCGCCCGGCCACACCGCGCCCTCGACCTGCAACCGCCTGCTGCCCCCCGCACGCTAGCCGCCGTTGGACCGGCTGCTAGCCGGCTACCCATGCTCAAGGTCGACGTGCTCGACGGCCTGACCCACGAGTACCGCCGCGCCGCCTAAGGGCACCAGACCGCCCGATCGCTATGGGCCGCCTGGCACGACTAACAGGCAGATTTGGGCGACCGCCGCCAGCGGCCTACACGGCCACGACGCGTCGGCAGACCCAGCATGAACGGCGGGCCGGCAGAGACCAGGCCCAATCTGACCGGCGACGGCGCACTGCTGCGATCATGGAACCGCGTACCGCCACCCAGACACCGTGACGGATCAGCACCGTGACCGCGAAGTGGCACCCTACACGGCGTTTCCATGGCAGCGACCTGGATGTGCCGATGTCGAAGAACTCGGCGATGATGGTGTGTCCGGCCGGTTCGATGAGTCCGCGGGCGCGAGCTGCCAGTTCCGTGACGACATCGCCCTCGGCACGGCGGCGATGCTCTTCATACCCAGTTGAACGCGCGCTCGCCGACGCGTGTCAGCCGGTTGCCTGATCAGACGGTATTGCCCTCTGTTGTGGCCATGCGTCGAACGACGACGCCAAGCACACGCCGGGCCGGAACGTACCCGAAGTTACGCGAATCCATCGAGGCGACCGGATTGTCGCCGAGTACGACGAGATGCTCGGGCGGTACGACCAGATCGCTCCCGTTCTGGAGGCTGGCAATCCGGTCGCGAGGTACCGGATCGCCTGGCACGGCGATCGCCCGTTTGAGGAGCCAGGACCGGTCGCGGACGGAGCCTTCCGACGCCGCCGGAGGCGTGACGTCGTCCGCCGTACAGTCGGGGACGTCGACGAGATATTCGAAGACGACGATCTGGCCGCGGCGTACATGGGAGCATTGAGTACGCCGAACCAATATTCGATCGCCGTGATGATATGCCGGCTGCATGCTCATCCCGACGACGTTGATCAGGACGTATCGGCGATGCAGCCAGACCGCGATAGCCAGCAGCACGAGCAGCAGGCCGACGAGGGCGAGAACGAGCGTGGTGGTCATGATTGATCAATGGGTTTGGGGCTGGCCGGGAGGAGACGCTCAGCCGTTTCCGCTTTGTACCCGCTGGCTTGCAGCATGAACAGGCGAGCGTACATGCCGCCGAGGTCGAGCAGTTGGTCATGGGTGCCTTGTTCGATGATGATCCCATCGGCCAGCACGATGATGTGGTCGGCGTCGCGGATAGTGCCGAGCCGGTGTGAGACCAGCAGGCTGGTGCTTCCCTGCCGCATGGCGCGAAGCTTGTTGTGCAAGTCGTGCTCGGCCTCGGGGTCCATGCCCGCGCTCGGCTCGTCGAGGATCATCAGATCCCGGTTGCTCCGCAGGAACGCCCGCGCGAGCGCCAGG
This sequence comes from Micromonosporaceae bacterium, assembly GCA_035650075.1. Lineage (GTDB taxonomy): Bacteria > Actinomycetota > Actinomycetes > Mycobacteriales > Micromonosporaceae > DASSUC01. Next base: position 2,577 of record DASRII010000155.1, read on the forward strand.
CGCTGCCACTGGCCTCCGGACAGCACGACGCCGGTGGGTGAACTGTCGCCGTCGCTGCTCGCCGGACCAACATCGTCCATTCCCACTCGGGACGATTCGACACCGATGTCGGGCTCAGCGGCGAACATACGAGTGAGCATCGTCTGGTAACCGCGGGGGAGACCCTCGATCGTTTGGTGGATGTCAGCCTGCCAGGCCGCCGTTTGGATCCGGTCGGGCTGATGGCGGGCGTGCAGGTCGCCGACCACGATGTTGTCCTCGGCGGTGAGGTCATAACACATATAGTCCTGGAAGACCACGCCGATCCTGGCGCGCAGCTGATCGGTGGCCATGTGCCGGATGTCGATGCCGTCCCAGGTGATCGCCCCATATGTGGGATCGTAGAAGCGACACAGCAGTTTGATGATTGTGCTCTTGCCCGCGCCGTTGCGCCCGACGAGTGCGACGGCCCGGCCGTAGGGAATGAACAGGCTGATCCCGCGCAGAATCCAGGGATGCTCATCACTGTATCGAAACCACACGTCGTGGAATTGGATTCCGTAACGCAAGGCGGGGGCTGCCACCGGGTTGGCCGGCGTCGGCAGGTCGGGTCCGGCGCGGAGGATGTGAACGTAGTGCCCGAACATCAGCAGCTGTTGGTGGGTGGCGGCGATCGACGTGACCAGCGCGCCCAGGGCGCCTTGCACCCCGGCCACTGCGGCGATGAACAGGGACACATCGCCCACCGTGAGCCGGCCTCGTGCGGCCGACAGAATCGTGACCACCAATCCGACCCCGAATACGGTGGCCGACAGCGCCGCCAACGTGCCCTGCACCGCCAACTCCCTACGGTCTACCTGTCGCCGAGCCGCGTCGCTGGCCTGGCGTTCGGCCGACATCCGGCTGCGCAGGAACACGCCGAGTCCGAACAGACGTACTTCCTTTGCCGCGTCCACCCGGCTCAGCAGGTCGGCGTAGAACATTTCTCGACGTTCAGCGGGACCGATCTGCCACATCATCGCCGCCCGACGCCGCGACAGGCGCAGCTCAAACGGCAACGCGACACCGGCCGCGACGACTATCGATGCGGTCACCACGGGGCTGACGAGCAGGACTGACCCGATGAACCCGGCGACAGCCAATACTCCACGCAACACACCGAGAACCGCGTCGACTGCCGCGACCGGGGAGGAGCTGCTCTGCTGCGCGAGTCGCAGACTGTCGAGTGTGACCGGATCCTCGAACCGCGCCAAGCCGACGAACCGCTCCACCGCGGCGAACAGCTCATCCTGCGAACGTAGGCCTACCCGTCGATCGATCTCTGCGCGCACGTACTGGGTAACCTGCGGCACCACCGCGACGGCCAGCCCGGTCACGGCCAGGCCTATCGCCGTGGTGAGTATCTCGTTCAGGGAGCTTGGGCTCCGATCCGCATTCACCAACAGGTCGAGTGTCAGCTTGGTCAGCCAGGCTAACGCGACCGGCACAACAGCTACGCAGACCGTCAATGCCAGATACGCCGCCAAATGCCGGGGCGCCGATCGGGCGCATAACCCGATCGCCGCCCCGGCCCAGCTCCACCACATCCGCCACCGACCAGCTCCTCCCCAGGCGTGTGCCATGGTGTTGCTCGCGCTGGTCGAGCTATCGGCTGTAACCTGCTTCACGCCCGTACCGGCGTGGGCAGGGCGGTGAAGTCGAACTCCGCTGCGGCGATCCGGCCGGCGTCGTCCACTAGGCAGAAGGTCGGTGTCGCCGACGTCTGGAAGGCGGTGCTGACCGGCCCGTCGACGCCGTCCATCACGGTTGTCACGACCGGCCGTAGCTTGTCCACCATCTCGCCGGCCTTGTCGGCCGGCCCGGTCACGACCGCCCATACCTGCCTTGGACCTCCAGGGATGTTGCGGGCGTAGGCGAGGAAGTCCGGCAGTTTCGCCTCACACGGCTCGCACCCCGGACTGAAGAACGCGACCAGCGTGTCACCGGTCAACGACGCCTGCGAGACGGATTCACCGTCCACCGTCGTGGTGGTGAACTCGCCCACCGGGTTCCCGATCTCCGGCAGTCCGTCGCCGTGACGGGGCGCGCGAAGCAACCCTTCCAGATGAGTGGTGTGCTCCCGCAGCCGGCGGATCACCCCCAAGGTCAACAGCAGGTCCAGCACGCACAGCACGCCGACCAGGACGACGGCCGCGATCAGTACACCCATGTTGCTTCCTATTCCTGTGTGTTACGACTCAGCTACGGTCCGATCCGCGAGGGTCGCAGCAACTCGACGAGATCGTCGAATCTGATCAGCAGCACGGCAACGACCACCCCCACCGCTACCGCGATGACAGACGCGGTGGGTGTGACAGAACCATCCGGCTTCACCGCACCCGCCACCAGCCCACCGACCGCAACCGCCAGCAGGAGAGCGTTCCGCCACAGATGCCAGGACTTGACCGGCACGGCGCTCGCGCCGAAACATCGGCACGACACCGCCTGCCTCGACCTGACCGTTGCGGCCATGGCCATGCTGAGCCCCACCAGTACGACACACGCCAATCCGAACCCCGCCGCAGCCGTGGCCGGGAAAACCACCAACGACACGGTGACCATCTCGGCAACGACCACGGCCCAGGCGATAACCGCCGCCGCGGCCGCGGTCGCAAACCGGGCCCCAACAAGCGCGGTAAACATCACGCGGGTCGATCGCCTAAAGTCAGCGAAGGCCCGACGGCTATGCACCTTACTCGCAGACGACGTCGCGAAGACCGTGACAATTAAACCAGCACAAGCAACACCTACGTTTAGCAACGGCTGTCATATACACAGGTGACACAGGCTCCACCGCTAAAGCAGTCGTAGCAATGCTTACACCAGAGGCGGGGCTTGCAGTACCCGAACCCGCACCAACAAGAGCACGATCCGGCAGTGGCCGTCGTGTTCGGCACAATCCTGCTGAGCATCCGATCGCTCAGCCGAGTAATGAGAGCGGTCACGGTGAGTAGTTCCTTTCGAACACATCGATTTGACTGAGGTAAAGCGCGTCGATGATGACGTGGCTGTATCCGGCCGCCTTGGCTGCCAGCAACGCGCCGTGCAAGCTCGGCGCCTGGGCGGCGAGCACGTCGATGCCTTCCTGGAGGTAGTCGTAGGCGGTGGACTTGCCGACCGCGTTGTCGCGGGCCAGCTGCGCCAGGCGGGTGCCGTCCACGAACCATCGCAGGACCAGCACGGCCTGCTTGAAGCAGCCCAGTGCGCGGGTGCCCGTGCGGGTACACGGCGTTGACGTTCGGCGTGCAACACGCCCGAGACGAACGGCACGGTCTCCTCGCGCACGCTCAACGTGGCGGTGTATGTGACACTCATCCTGACGCAGGACACCTATGAAGTTGATCTCGGAAGGACCACCTCCATATCGGGTTCTGCGTCTTCTCGTTGCATCACAAAGGGTTCGGCGTGTCGCCGCCCAATCGGATTACCGGTCACACAGAGTTATCTGGCGTTACGCGGAGTGGCTCACTCGGGCAGGTGACGCCAACCCTGACGGCGGCGAATGCGGGACTGGCCGCCACGAGGCTGTCCCCCGCGCCCAGCGCCGCCACGGTCGCCCCCGTCACGATCATTCTTCGGACCCTCATCACATCTCCTTTGATCGTTCGGTCGGAGTGCGCTGAGCACCTGCCCGGCTTTCACCCAGCGTGCTCGGTTGCTGTTGGGATCCGATTGAGATTTTCTTGTGTCATTGCGGATGCGGTCGTGCCGACCGCTGCCTGACGAGTCGAAGCGCCTCCTCGTCCTCGATCTCCTGCATCCAGGAGCGTCGTGGCCGGCAAGCCCTTGTTGGTTCGATATCTGACACCGGAGCTTGCCGGTGATCAGTGAGAGTTTGTGTTTTCCTTGGCGCGTGGGCGGGGGAGCCGACGGTGGGGGGCCAGGTGCTATGGCCGAGTTTCGCGTACTGGGCACGGTCGAGATCCTGGCCGGCGATGAGTCGTTAGACGTGGGTCAGCCCCGGCAGCGTGCCGTACTCGCCGCGCTGCTGGCTGATACAGGGCGTCCGGTGGCACCGAGCGTTCTGATCGACCGTGTGTGGGGCAGCGCAGCTCCGGCAAGTCCGCGGAGCGCGTTGTATTCGTATTTCACCAGGCTGCGCCAGCTCCTTGCGGTGGTGCGGGAGCGTACCGGGACACCGGTGGAGCTGGTCCGTCGCGGGGGTGGGTATGTGCTTGACGTCGCGGCCGACGCGGTTGACCTGTACCGCTTCCGTAGCCTGGTGGAGCGGGCCCGCACGGAGACCGGCGAGCGGGCGCGGGCCGATGTTCTGCGCGAGGCGCTGGCGCTGTGGAAGGGCGAGCCGCTCATCGGCATCGACGGACCTTGGGCGGCCACCATGCGGGCGGCCTGGACGCAGGAACAGGTGGACGCCGTGGTTGCATGGGCGGCGCTCGAGCTGAAGCTGGGGAACCCTGGCGCGGTGGTGGGCGTGCTCACCGGGCACGCGCACCGGCATCCGTGGAACGAGACCCTTGCTGCGGTGCTGATTCGGGCGTTGTCTGCCGCTGGCCGTACCGCCGACGCCCTCGCACAGTACACCGCCGTCCGCCAACGCCTGGCCGAGGATCTGGGCATTGACCCTGGTCCGGAACTGCGGGCGGCGCAACAGGCCGCGTTGGCGGCCGGCGAAGCCATACCCGACTCGGGACAGCCGGCGCAAGCACCGGCCGCCGTGGTACCCGCTCAGCTGCCCGCCGACGTGACCGCCTTCACCGGTCGCGGCGTGGAACTGGCCGCACTCGACGCACTACTCACCGACAGTGATGCCTCCCCAGCCGTATTGATCTCCGCGCTATCGGGGACCGCCGGGGTCGGCAAGACCGCGCTTGCGGTCCACTGGGCGCACAGCGTCCGGCCGCGCTTCCCGGACGGACAGTTGTACGTCGACCTGCGCGGCTACGACAGTGACCAGCCGGTGACCGCCGCAACCGCGCTGGCCGGATTCCTCACCGCGCTCGGGGTGCCGGCCCGAGACATCCCGGTGAACCTGCACGAGCGGGCCGCGCTCTACCGCACCGCGCTCAGCGATCGCCGCATGGTCGTTGTGCTCGACAACGCCGCCACGACCGAACAGGTCCGTCCGCTGCTTCCTGGCGCCGGCTCGTGCGTGGTCGTCGTCACCAGCCGCGATTCGCTGACCGGGCTGGTCGCGGTCCACGGTGCGCACCGGGTCGACCTCGACCTGTTGCCCAGGTCGGACGCGATCGCCCTGCTGCGCCGCCTCATCGGGGTTCGCGTCGAGGCGGACACCGACGCCGCCGCCGCACTCATCGAGCTGTGTGCGCGCTTGCCGCTGGCACTGCGACTGGCCGCGGAACTGGCCGTCTCCCGCCCGAACGAGTCGCTGGCAACCCTCGTTCGCGAACTGACCGACCGGCGCCGGCGGTTGGATCTTCTCGATGCCGGTGACGACCCTCGGGGGTCGGTGACCGCGGTGTTCTCCTGGTCGTTGGTGCACCTGCCCGCTGCGGCCGCGCGAGCGTTCCGGCTGTTGGGCCTGCACCCGGGCCCCGACACCGACGCGTACGGCGTGGCCGCCCTTGTCGACATCGATATGGCCGATGCCGACCATATCCTGAACCGGCTCGCACGTGCACACCTCGTGTATCCCACGAGATCCGGCCGGTACGGCATGCACGATCTACTCCGCGCCTACGCCGTCCGGCTCACCACAGAGCAGGACAGTGCGGCCGACCGACACGCAGCGCAGCGCAGGCTGCTCGACTACTACCTCGCCGCCGCCGCGGCCGCCATGGACGGCCTTTACCCGGCGGAGGCGCACCGCCGGCCACGCGTTACGCCGGCCGTCACCTCCACGCCGGTCCTGACCAATCCTGGTACCGCCAGGGCCTGGCTGGATTCCGAACGGGCCGCGTTGGTCGCTGTTGCCGGCCAGGCCGACCGATGGCCCGGCCACACAGTGCGGTTGTCGGCCGTACTGTCTCGCTACCTCGACGGGGGTCACCACGCCGAGGCGGCGGCGCTTCATGACCACGCCCGTGACGCTGCCAGACGCACGGGGGACCAGGTGGGTGAGGCCCACGCGCTGGTCAGTCTCGGAACTGCGCACTACCGGCTGGGACGGCAGGACCTGGCCCTGGCTCATCTCAGGCCGGCGCTCGCGCTGTTCCAGCGGGCCGGTGACGAGGCCGGACAGGCCCGCGCCCTGATGAATCTCGGCAACATCGAGCAGTGGTTGGGCCGCTACGAGTCGGCCACGGGCTACCTGCGGTGCGCCCTGGAGCTGTTCCGACGGGTCGGCGACCCTACCGGCGAGGCCGGCGCATTGAACAACCTCGGTATCGGCGCCGAGCGTGTGGGTGACTACCCGGCGGCCGCCGGTCACTACGGCCAGGCGTTGGTGCTGGCGCAACACATCGGTGACCGGGTCAGCACCGCACACGCACTGAACAATCTCGGCATCATCGAGGATCGCCGCAACCGGTACAACGACGCCGGCAAGTATCTAGACCAGGCCATCGATCTGTACCGTCAGCTCGGTGACCGCACCGGCCAGGCGTGGACACTGGACAGCCTCGGTACCGTCCAGCTGCACCTGGGCCACTCGCAGCGGGCCGCGGAACTGTTCGAACAGGCTCGCGCGCTGTTTCGTCAGGCCGGCGAGCGCGACGGCGAGCCGTGGGCCTGCAACGGCCTCGGCGAGGCGACGTACGCAGCCGGCGACCCGGCCACCGCCGCCGCACACCATGCGGCTGCCCTCACCGCGGCGGCCGAGACCGGCGCCCGCGATCAGGAGGCACGCGCGCACGCCGGCCTCGGCCGGGCCCACGCCGCCTGCGGCGACCATGCCCGCGCCCGCGATCACGACGAGCGCGCGGTCGACCTGTACCGTGCCCTCGGGATGCCAGAGGCCGAACCGGTGCAGGCCCACCTGTCCACGCTCGTCGACTCGGGACGGCGTCTGTGAAGGGTGCGCACGGCGTCCCCGTTGGCTATGGTCCGGCTGTTCGACGCTCGGCAGCGCGCCGGTCAACGGTGGCGGCACGCCGCCGGCCACCTGCCCGGCGAATGCCTACTGTCCGACGGTGACGGTAGCCAACACCTCCGGCATCACCTGGACCTCCAGCGGCGCGCAGGTGCGGTACCGCTGGTACGCGCCGAACGGGGCGATCCTGTTCGAGGGCCGCTCGACTACCGAGTTTCCGGCCACGTTCGCCGCGGGCGCGTCGCAGGCGTTCTTGCTGACGATCCTGCCCCCGGCGCTGCCGCCGGGCGTGGCGCAGGCCCCCCGGCGGAGGGTCCTGGTCCGCCGGGGCGGTCAACCCACGTGGCCCCACGATCACGGGGTCCTTGGTGCGCCCACCGATCCCACGGGACTGACCCATCTCGGCGCCCGCGAATACGATTCCGTCATCGGACGGTTCGTCTCCGTCGACCCGATCATGGACTTGACCAGCCCCCAACAAATGCACGGCTACAGCTACGCCAACAACAACCCCACTACCTTGTCCGACCCCCGACGGCCTGGACCCCGGCGGCGGGTGTGGTGGCTCGATAGCCGCTCGCCACACGACAACCTCGACCCGCCGGTCCGCGTTCGCTTCACCGACGGCACCGCGACCTTCTACGGCGACACGACCGTCGACGAACGGCCGGCTCGCCTGCGGTTCGTCTGGGCGGACCTCACCGCGACGGCCGCGCGATGGGAACAGTCCCTTTCGCGCGACGCGGGGGCAAGCTGGGAGCGTAACTGGATCATGGATTACCAGCGGGCGGAATAACGGTTCGGTCAGTCTACCGGCTCTTCGTGGGTGGGTTGCGCGACGTAACTCCCGCCGAGCCGCCGCGAAAAACTGCAATAGACACTCCTGCTACCCGCCATCGACGTTCGTGTTAAGAAGTAACAGTCCGGTCCGGTGTGGGAGGTGGCTAGTGAGCCGCATCAGGCACGCCGTCGTGGATCTCGCGCTCCTCGGCGGCACGCGGCCGAAAGCCGGATGGTTCGCGGTGGATGTCGTGCTCGCCGGCGCGCTGCTGGTGCTTGACGTGCCGCGGGTATGGACCACTTCGCCAGGCGATCTGACCGTGCTGTGGACGCCATCGGCCCTGGCCGTGGCTCTCGTCGTCCTGCAGAGCGTCCCGATCGCGGTACGGCGGCTCGCGCCGGTTCCAGTGTTGATCGCGACGATGGTTGGCCCGCTGGCGTACGACGCGCTCGACGGGCAGCCGGAGCCCGATTACCTGCCGACGCTGATCGCGGTCTACACCGTGGCGGCCAACGTCCCGCCCCGCGTGAGCCGGTGGCTCTGCGCTGCGACGGCCGTGTTGCTGCCGGTCGCCCTGGCGGAACACCTGACGGTGCTGGGGGTGTTCCGCAGCTTCGTACTGATCACGTTGGTTTGGGCGCTGGGTCTGGATCGGCGGCGCGCGATCATCGATCGAGCTCGCGCCGCCGGGGAGCGGGCCCGGCAGGACGCCCGAGAGCAGGCGCTGCGCACCGCCCGCGAGGAAGTGCACCGGCGGGAGCGGATAGCCCGGAACCTTCATGACGCGCTCGCCCGCTCATTGACGCTGGTGGTGCTGAAAGGTGAGGGTCTGAAGGTCGGGGCCGGTAAGGAGGTGGCGGAGCGGCTGGACGGCATCGTGGAGTCCGGTCGGGAGGCGCTAGCGGCGGTTCGCGGGGCGCTGGCCGCGCTGGACCAGACCGCGCCGGCGGGCCGCTCGTCGAGCTGGGGCGAGCTGCTCGCCAGCTTTCGGGACACCGGCCTCCTGATCGACGCGGACCCGGGGCTGGCCCACATCCCGCTCGATGACGAGGCCGGGGGGCACGTCTACCGAGTGGTGCACGAAGGGTTGGCCAACGTTGTGCGCCACGCTGGGCCCGGCTGCTCGGTGCACATCGACGTAGATGAAAGCGCGACCGGTCTGGCCGTCCGGTTGACAAATGACCGCAGCGGCGATCCGCCGTCGTACCGAGCGGTGACGAGCGGTTTCGGGCTGGCCAGCCTCGAACGGGACGTAGCCGTGCTCGGCGGTGTCGTCGAGTACGGCGAGACGGCGGCCGGTTGGGAGCTGTCGGCTCGGATCCCGCGGTCACCGGTGGCCACGTCCGCGGCGAGCGGTGCCTCGATGGCGCGGGGCTCGATTCCGGTGGTTGTGGTGGACGACCAGGCGATGCTCCGTGAGGGGCTACGGATGTTGCTGACGTCCCAGCCGGACATCGACGTGGCGGCCGAGTTCGCTGACGGCGCAGAGCTCCTGGCGTTCCTCGGGGTGGCCGAGGACGAGCGGCCGCCGCCGAACGCGTCCGCACGTGCACTGCCGGGCTGGGACGAACTCATCCAACGGTACCCGGCTCGCCCGATCGTGCTGTTGCTCGACCTGGTCATGCCGCGGGTCGACGGGATGGCGGTCCTGGCGGCGCTGCAGCGATGCCGAGTCCGTGGCCGGCTTCGCGTGCTCGTGCTGACCACGTACGGCGGGCAGGCGTCCGTGCGGCGTGCGCTCGCGCTCGGCGCCGATGGGTATGTGCTGAAAGACACCACCGCCGAGCAGTTGGCCGTGGCGATCCGTGCGGTGGCGGGCGGAATCACTGCCCTGTCGCCCGGCGCGGACGCCGCGCCGGCCGCTGTCGCGGTCGGTGAGCAGCTCGATCCGGGAAATGACCAGGAACGGCAGCGGCTCACACCACGCGAGGCGGAGGTCTTCACCCTGCTCGGCGAAGGTCTTTCCAACCGGGCCATCGCACACCGCCTGGCCCTGTCGGAACGGACGGTGAAGATCCACGTTTCGCGGGTTCTGTCCAAGCTCGGCGTGCAGAGCCGCACCCAGGCCGCGCTGCGCGCACAGGACGAGGACCAACCCGAGAGTTCGCCGCGTCGAGCGCGGGGATCCTCGAATCGAGGCGGTCGGTAGCGGTTGGCGTCGTGCGGCCCGGGCATGGCGAGGACCTATGTTCCGCCGCCGTACAGCATCATCTCCGTCCTTGTGGCCCGTCGTCCGTCGATCAGTTCGTCGCCGAGCCAGCCACCGGCCTCGGCTCCGGCGAGGCTGCCTCCCGCGCCTCCGGCGACGGCTCCGATGACCGCGCAGGCGGGTCCGCACACGAACATGCCGACGGCGCCGCCCAATACACCGCCGAGTCCACTGCCGAGGTACGATCCGCCACCGGTGGTGACGGCCTGGACGCCGGAGCGGACTACCCTGTCGCGGGTGTCGAGGTCGCTACGATGGGCGTCCGCGTGCCATTGGTCCATGGCGGCGTCGGCGGCGGTGATGCCGGCGCCGACGCCGCCGAGTGTTTTGCCGATCTTGCTGAAGGCCCGGGCCCACCGCTGGCCCGAGGCGACGACTCGATCGGCACGCTCTGTGAGGCGACGTACCTGGCTGCCGATGCGGCGTTGACGGTACCAGCGGAACGGACTCCACCAACGGCCGCTGACCGTGGTCTGCCGTTGCTTCGCCGCCGCGCGCAGAAGCTCGCTCCTCTCGACGGCGTCGCTCATTATCCGTCTGCCGGCTTCGTTGTAGCCCTCACCTGCACCACTGGTCAAGTTGGACACAATGTCCGTACCCAGGGCGGAGGAGGGCTGCCGGCCCCCGGATGTCCCGCGGCGTGGGACACCCGACGAGTAGTTCGGGTACGGATTGTACCCGTTGGGGACGGTCGCGGCGGTGCCGCCGCCGTCGGCTGTGGGGATGTGACCGTCGACCTCGACGAAGGAGACGGGGTTGCCGCCGGCCAAGGCGTAGCTGTTGCGGGTCAGCGGGTCGAGGGTGAGCCCGAGATCGCCGACCGCCTCGAAGAACATGTCCTGCTGCAGGAATCGGCCGGTGTCCACGCCGTACCGGCGGGCTCCCATGTCGACGCTGTCGGCCGCGCCGGTGGTGGTGGCCGAGCCGGAGTCCAGCCGCTTGCCGGTGTACCGGTACGGGTTGAGCGGGTTCTTGTCGTTGAGGTCGCCGGTGGTGAGCCCGGCGTCCTGCCCGCCGTAGGCGTCGTAGCCATACGAGGCGCGCACGGTGCCGCCCTCGCTGATCAGTTGGCTGACGGAGCCGTGCACGTCGTGGGCGTAGGTGAACGTCTCGGTGGCACCGGTGGCGTTGTCCTTGTTGGTCATCGCGATCCGGTGGCCGTAGGCGTCGTAGGAGAACGTCTTGGTCTTCGGGTTGCTGCCGCCGGACTGTTTCTCCTCGGTGACCAGGTTGGACAGCCCCTGGTGGGTGAAGTCGGTGGTCCGGTCGTCGGCGGTGCCCTCGTGGGTCTCCACTTCCCGGGTGAGCCGGTCCAGCGCGTCGTAGGTGTACTCGGCCGTGTCGGTGGCCTGACCCGCATTGGCGTGCTTCTTCTGCGACGCCATCCGGTCGAGCACGTCGTAGGCGTAGTCGACCAGCAGGCTCGTGCCGCCGTTGGGGCAGCTGGTGGCACCGGCGCCGAGCACCACGCAGTCGACGTTGCCGAGGGTGTCGTGGACGTACGAGGCGGTGCTTCCGCTCACCACCAGCTCCTTGAGCTGGTTGCCCCGGTACCGGCGGTTGGTCACCGTGTTCTCGTCGGTCTCGGTGGTGACGTTGCCGGCGCGTACCGTGGTGTCACCGATGAGCCACTCGGACTGGTCGAGCCGGTAGCGGGCTTCCACACCGTCCCGCGTCTGGTGGTAGATCAGCCGTTCCCGCGCGTCGTACTCGAACTTCGCCTGGCACGGGGTGGGACCCGCGCAGGTCGATCCCGAACCGGCGGCGCGCTTGAGGATGAACGAGTCGCTGGTGCGGTGCCCGTTCTCGTACCGGGTGCCGTTGAAGAAGTACCCGACGTCGTGCTGCTCGGTGACCTCGGACGAGCTGTCCGGCTTGTGTGCCGTGGTTTTGAGCGTCTTGAGCTTGCCGTTGTCGAGCTGGTCCCAGGTGGTGACCTGCCGCAGCTTCCAGGTGGCGGGGTCGGCCGAACACGTGGCGTCGGCCCGGTAGATCTCCCGCTTGCGCTCCCATCCGCTGGCCCAGAACGTGTTGGCGACTCGCTGGTCGTCCTTGCACGCGCTGTCGGTGCTCAGGTCCAGTTGCTGGGTCAGCCAGTCGGCGGCGTCGTAGCTGAGCTCGTGCCGGCGCGGTGCCGCGGTCTGCGTACCGGCGTTGTCCTCCTTGCCGTTCTCCAGGCGCACTGTGACGTTGTCGTTCGAGTCGTACTCGTACCGGGTGAACGTCCAGGTGGTGGCGGCCTGCTTCTTGTGCCGGACCTTGCCGACCTTGTTAAAGCCGGTGTACACCGCCTCGGTCTGGATCGGGCTGTCGTCGGCGCCGGTGACGCCGGACGCGTCGAGCGCGAACGTCAGGTTGTTGTTCGCGTCGTAGCGGTAGGCCGACGGGTTGCCGTCCCGGTCGCGCCGCTCCTTGAGCATGCCGTCGTCGTAGTACGACCAGAACATCTCCCGGTGCCCGTCGCGAACGTTCGACTGCCCCTCCAGTTGCGGGGTGCGCCGGGTCTGCAATCCCTGCGCCGCGTAGTCGAAGACCACCCGAGGATCGGCCGGCTTGTCGGAGCTGCGGATCCAGCCCGGGTCCCAGTAGGTCATCCTGGTGCGCGCGGTGTCGCCTACCCGGGTCGGGTCGCTGCTGGTCACCGGCAGGGAGACCCAGGACAGGTTGCCGTTGTCGTCGTAGGCGCGGTGCTCGTACTGCCGCTCGGTGCCGTCGCGCGGGTCGAACGGCAGGTCGGTGCGGGTCAGCTCGTCGGCCTTGTTGTAGGTGTACCTGGTGACGAAGTTGGTGTAGGTGGTGCCGCCGGCCGCGTCGTCGAACGCCCGCGGACTGATCAATCGGGTCTGGTTGCGGTTGCCGTCGTAGTCGATGAGCGTGACCAGTTCCCGCCCGGTCGAGCCGTCGAACAGCTCCTCGGTCCGCACCGGTAGGTCCCGCTCGTTGTAGCTGACCTCGGTGCCGGTCTTCCGGTCGGGTTCGACCGCGGTGTCGATGTCCTGTTCGGTGGAGACCAGGTTGCCGTTGGCGTCGTAGCTGTGCCGCGTTTCGTGGCCGAGCGGGTCCCGCTCCTTCACCGGCCGGTGCGCGGCGTCGTACTCGTACACCTTCGTGAAGCCGACCGTGGCCGGGCCGTTGCCCGGACACGTCACCGACGCCAGGGCGGACCGGGGTGAGGTCACCGAACGCAGGTCGCCGGCCAGGTCGTAGCACATGTGCGTGCGCCTGACCTGGCTGGTGGAGGTGTCGTAGTCGGTTTGCCGGACGATCTGGTCCAGCTCGTTGTAGTCGAGGTTGCTGGTGAACGCGTCCACCACGTCGGAGCGCACGCCCTTCGGCGGGGTGAGCTTGGTCATCCGGCCGGCCGCGTCCCAGGTGTGCCGGGCGCGCTCACCCAGCGGGTCCACGCTCGTGTCCGGGTTCGCCTGCTCGGTGAGCTGGTCCATCGCGTCGTACTGCGCGGTGCGTACCGGCCCGTTCTCCGCGTCGTCCCCGGTCGACCCGTAATGCGGGTCGACCTGGCGTACCACGTTGTCGTTCTGGTCGTACTCGGCGCTGCTCCAGATGACGCTTGCCCGGTCGAACCGGGTCGACCTGGGTGCGCTCTGCCGGCCCAGCCGGTGGAAGGCGTCGTAATCGAAGTAGGTGCGGTAGGCCCGCACGTCGGCGCCGCTGTCCCCGGTGTGGTTCGGGTCCTGCAACCAGATCAGCTGGCCGTCAAGGTCGTAGCCGAACTGGGTGATCCGGTTCATCCCGTCGGTGATGCGACTCGGCTGACCCGACGGGTCGTGGCTGAAGCTCGTCACGCCGCCGTTGGGATCCGTCGTCCGGGACACGGTGCCGGGGTGCGTCGAGCCGGCCAGGTTCCACTCGTACGCGGTGACGAAGTCGTCGGGGTCGATGACCCGGCGAAGGTTGCCGGCGGTGTCGTACTCGAACCGCCATTGGAAGTCGCCGGCGGTCCCGGTGGTCGCGACGCCGCGCGGCGTGGAACGGCTCGCGAGCAGGCTCCAGCGGCCCAGCGTGTCGCGGCTGTCGAGGGTGCGGTTGAGGTAGGTCAGCTCGGTCCGGTTGCCGAGCTGGTCGGTCATCGTGGTCAGGTAGCCGTTGTGGTTGTAGGTGTAGGAGGTGAACCGCCCGGTCGGCTCGGTCACCTTGGAGACCTTGAAGTCGCCGGTCCACTCCACCCCGGTAGCCCGCTCGGCCGGGTCGACGATCGAGGTGACCTTGCCGTCGGTGTCGTAGGCGTACTGGGTGTCGCGCGCCAACGGCGCGTTCACGGTGGTCCGCCGGGCGACGATGTCGTAGGAGAAGTTGGTGATGTGACCGAGGCGGTTGGTCCGGCTCTTCAGCTTCCAGCGCAGGTGCGCACCCTCACTCGGGCCGTAGTACGCGTACCGGGTCTCGGTACGCCTCGGGTCGCGAACACTGTAGATCCGCGTCGACTGGTTCGGGGTCCTCGGGTCAGGGTCGGCTCGCAGCAACGCGTCGGGGATGGCTGGTCCGGCGCCATTGGAGGTGGCGTAGGTGAACACGAACGACCGATCGGCCAGCGCCTCGCCGTTGGCTTCGCTGCCGCCGTGCTGGATGAGCTTGCGCAGGTTGCCGTCTTCGTAGTACCCGAAGTCCAGCGCCGATCCACTGTGGTCGGTGATTCGCTGGATCTTGCCGCGGACGTGTGCCTTCTTGGCCTCGTCCCTGCTGTAGTAGTCGATGGTGAAACTGCGTCCGGCGGCGTCGGTCACCGCGGTGACGCGCCGCTTCGGGCCGCCCGGATCCTCACCCCCGTCGACGTCGGCCAGCACGAACGTGAGCGTGTTGCCGTTGCGGTCGACCACCGCGGTTGGGTAGCCGTCGGGGTCGAAGTAGAACGTGACGTTGTCCGGTCTGGTCAGCGCCCACCGGCGGTTGGCATCCGGGTCGGTGGTGGTGCGCAGGTAGAGGTTCACCCCCGGCGGTTCGGTCCAGGTGGTGGTGCCGTCGCCGTTCGTGGTGCCGGTGAGCCGGTGCGTGGTGCCGTCCCCGTCGGTGAACGTCACGTACTTGTTGGACCTACCCGAGATGGTGTCGGCGTGGTTGGGGTGGATGTCCAGCCCGTGGCCGAGCCGGGTCAACCCGGAGATGGACAGTGAGAAGTTGTTGCCGGCCGGGGACTCGGAGTGGTCCTCCAGCGAGTTGTAGGTCAGGTCGACCATTGTGGACACTCCACGGCCCGGTGCGAAGAACGGGCTCCAGCGCAGCAGCATGTTGCCGTTGGCCACGTTGGTCTGCGTCGCCATGCCGGCGCCCGCCTCGTCGCCCTCGTACTGCCAGAACCGTTCCAAACCAAGCGCGCCACCGAGGTCGCGGTTGACGATGACCGGGTTGTCGACCGGCCGGTTGCCGCGCCCGGCGAACCACTTGTTCGGGGCGGCCGAGGCGGGGTCGTAAAGGTCGAAGCGCAGCCGCACTTGCGCGAGGTCGAGACCGGCCGGCATCGGTGGCGGCTGCACGGCCACCGGGATCGCCGCGGACTGTCCGGGCTCCACCACCTGCGGCAGGTGGCTCCCGCCCGGACCCTCGAACAGGATCACGCCGTTGGGCAGGTACCACCGGTACCACAGCCCAAGGCCGTTGGGGCCGCCGTTCCAGCTCACCTGGCTGTTGTTGCGCACCGTGACGTCGACCTTGAAGCCGTTGCGGGACACCGGCTGCAACACCGCGTCCGCAGCGTCCGCCGTGGCGGCGTCCGCGCCGGCTGTGCTCGCCACGTAGATCGTGCTGTCCCGGGGCGTGGCCACCAGACCCGTGCTCGACGCCGGGTCCGTCGCGTACGGGTCCGTCGTCGGGGCCAGCTCGTTGGACAGCACCTTCGGCGGGATCGAGATGGCGTCGTCGGCCGTCCCGGGCGCGTTGAGGTCGAAGCTGGCCTGATACGGCGTGCCGGCCGCGTTCAGCGTGCTGACCGTGCGGACCGTGGAGGTGGTGACCCCGCCGCTGCCGTCGTACGCGCGCACCTTCAACTGGTGGCTGCTGCCGTCGTACGCGGTGACCAGCGGGTCGAGCGTTTTCCAGACCGCGCTGTACGGTGCGGTCAGGTCGGTGCCGATGAGGTGATCGTCCACATAGAACTCGACCTGGGTGACGCCGATGTCGTCGCTGGCCGTGGCGGTCACCGTGACGGGGCCGGCGACGGTGGCGCTGAGCGGCGCGGTCACGGCCACGTTCGTGGGTGCCGTCGAGTTGTCCACCACGATGGTGCGGGAGACCTGCTTCGACTGCCCGACGTCGTCGGTCGCCCGGGCGGTGACCGTGTGCCGGCCCGCGCTCACCGTCCTCGAATCCCAACTCCCGGTCCACGGCGGCGCCGTCTTCTCGGCCACTGGCGTGGTGGCGCCGTTGATGAAGAACTGGACCTTCTCCACCCGCCGGTCGTCACCGGCAGCCGCCGACAACGGCACATTCCCCCGCACCGGTGTGGCGCCATCCGGGCTGACCAACGCCACCCGCGGTCCGGTTGCGGTGCTGCCGTCGGTGTACTGCACCTCCAGGTAGGGCCGGAAGCCCGAGTCGGCGTAGTCGTCGCTGTAGTAGTCGAACCAGGTGGTGGTCGTCGGGGGGCTGTCGACGACCTGCTTGACCAGCACGCCGTGGTTCGGCGTGCCGTTGACCCACTCCTGCACCAGATTACCGAGCTGGAACGTGTCGTAGCCCCCGTCGGTGCGGTTCTTCGTCCCGAGCGTGGCATCCGCCGCCGGGTCGAAGGCCCCGCCCGCGCTCTTCCACCGCACGCCGCGCTCGGTCTCGCGCCAGGTCACGCCGCTGCCGTCACACTGGCCGGTGCCGGCGCCCTCCTCCCACGGCTGCAGCAGCCGGTGCACCGACATGGTCGCGGTCGGAGTGTCCGCCGGCTTGTACCACAGCCGCATGAACGCGCTGACCACCGACGAACCGGCTGGAATGTCCCGCAGGTCGAAGCGCAGCACCGGGCGGTGGATCCACTGGGTCGCCGACGGGCCGACCCGCATGATCGTGCTCGCGCCGTAGTTCCACTCGTCGCTGCACGCCGGCGCCCCGGCCCCGGTGTTGTGCACGATGTAGGCGGCGTCGCCGCGCTCCGGCCCGGGCCGCACGATCTTCGTGGTGCGGCCCGCAGCGGGCAGGTCGACGGACTGCTGGTTGGACGTCAGCCCGTTGGCCACAACCTTGTAGTACACCGTGCTGCCCGGCCTCGCGGTGTGGTCGCGCCACCACGTGGTATCGACGTCACGAATCGTGGTGAGCAGCGTGGCGTTCGACGGCGTGAACCCGTCCGTCGTCGACCGGTGGACCTGGTAGCTGTCGAACGACTCGCCGGTGCTCAGCTCGTACCGGGTCCACTCCAGCTCCGCCCCGTCCGCGTGCCGCTGGATGGGCAGCCGCAGGGTTGGCGTGGTACCGGCCGTTGCCTGGGCGCGGGCCGGTGGTGCCGTCCGCAGGTGTACCGCGGTGAGGCCACCGGCCAACAGGATCAAGGCGAGCATCCGGCAAACCAGGCGACGGGCGTGCGCGGCCATGGCGTCCTCCCCAGGACAGGCGGATCGATGGGACCGATCTCTGTCGATGGCGGTCTCCATCGATGGAATGGGGCTCGGTGCCCGCCGTGGCCGGCAGGCGCGCCGATCTATGACGAGGCGTGCAGGAGGTTGGCGTTCATGGCGTTCTCGGCGGCCTGGATGCCCTGGTACAGGCTGTCGCACTCGGCGAACCCGGCGACCTGCAGCCCGTACGCCACGTGGTAGGCGTACATCGGGGATCCGCTGTCACCTGATACGCCGCAGAACGAGCCGCGGTTCAGGCCGGTGACGGTGATCCCGTTGTAGGTGGCGGTGACCCCGAGTGCGGTGACCACACCGCAGTCGGTGCGCCCGTAGGAGGCGCCGGTGGTGCAGATGCGCATGCCCACCGTGCTGGTGTCGTCGGAGCTGAGGTGATACGAGACGTCCCGGTTGGTGTCGGAGGAATCTGTCACGAACACCCACGCTCGCGGGTTCCAACCGGTTGGGTTGTTGATACGCAGGATCGCCAAGTCTCCGCCGCTGGAGAAGCGGTGGTTATACCGCGGCCCGATGACGTGCCCGGAACCGTCGGCGAAGCGGGTAGCCCAGTCGCCGGTGAAGCCGTCCGCGACGCAGTGCCCGGCGGTGAACTGGTACAGCGTGCTGTCGGTCCGGCTGCGAGCGATGAACGCGCCGGTGCAGCCGCGCCCCGAGTTGGTGATGCGGATCCCGCCCCGCAGCGGCGGATCGCAGTACGGGTACGGGCAGGCGCGGGCGACGGCCCGGCCGGTGTACCTACCGAGCCGAAGCGTGTTGCCGAGCCGGCGCCCGGCCTGGTCGACCAGCGCGAGTTGGGCCGCGGTCAGGACACCGGTAACCGGAAGCTGCAGTTCGATCGCGTTCAGGTCAGGCCGGACGCCCGCGGTTAGCGCGGCAGCGGCGCCGGCGTTCACCGCTGCGATCCGCTCGGCGAGCCACGCGTTTCCGCGCTCGAGTTCGCTCATCGAGTGGCGGACCGTGACCGGATCGGTGGCGTCGCCCAGCCCGACCGCCCGTGCTGCCCGGCTGGCGGTCTCCGTCGCGCCGCCGATCACGCCGATCTTGACGCGGTCGCTGCCGGGGTCGATCCACACGCCGCCGAACCGGTCACCGAGCAGCGCCGCCGCGTCGCCAGCCAACCGCGGTGCCAGTCGCTGCCACCCGATCCGCCGCTGCGCCTCGGCCAGGCCGACGCCGCGCTCCGCGGCGAGATCCAGGACCGCCGGATCGGCATCACCGGCCATCAGCGATGGTGCAGCCGCCGCCGACCGCGCGGTGACAGTGGTCAACGAAACGGTGGCCAGCGAAACGGCCGCGAGAGTGATCAGACAGAGCAGTCGCCGGAGCATGGAACCTCCCTAGCGCCGTGGCGACCCGTGATCCGCCTCGTTCCAGATCACGCGCGGTCCTTGTGCGAGGCCGCTGTCCGCGGTGCCCGCCGCTTCACGTCCGGTCTCTCGTCCGCGTTGCAGCACCAGACGGTATGGGCATGGACACGTCAGCGACCAGTAGACCTTCGGACTAGTACCACGGTGCTAGTAATACTTTGTTAAGTTGGTGCGGGTTCGGGTGGTTCGATGGTTGCCCGCAGGTGTGGCAAGCGCCGGCGATGACGGCGAGCAGATGTTGCCGGACGCGGAGTACGGCGTAGAGCGTCAGGCCGGCGCAGGGGCTTCTGCTGTCGTTCTGCTACCGGGGTACGGTCGGCATCATCGGGCTGGGCCGGGATGTCCCGCAGCAGGTCGTGCGTGAGCGGTTCGGCCCCGCCGGTGGCGTCGGCCGGTGGTGCCCGAGCTGGACGGCGGCGGCGCACGCCCGGGAAGATCCTGCACGAGCTGCGCGAGGAAGCCCCGGACCCGGTCCGGCTCGGCGGCCGCCTGCGGCGAACCAATCGGCCCGGCAGACAGCAGCTGCCTGGGCCACCATTCAGGCCGACTCCCGGAACTTCTCGACCTCGTCCTCCTGCTATCCTCCCGACCGTCGTGAGAAACAGCCTTGCCCCGGAGGACACCTCCCGGCTGGTGGCGGTGACCCCGAGTGCGGTGACCCTCCGGCCGCCGACGCACCCGCGCGGGCAGCGTGCCTGGGTCGGCCGGCACCGGCCGGGCCTGACAGGATGGTCTCGTGGCACCGATGCGCCGACGCGACCCCGAGCCGCCGCCTGGCCCGCCGAGGATCGAGTTCAAGCCCGGCATGGCCAACGAGATGCTGCGCGAGTTGGCGCCCTTGCTCGCCGAGGAAGGCATCGACGTCGACAACATTCCAGACATGCAGACGTTGCAGCGCGCCATGAACCGAGCGGTCGAGCGACACAACATGGCCCTGTTCACCCCGGTCGGCGACACGCGCGAGGTAGCTGCCGCCGCGCTGCGGCTCGTGGTGCAGGCACTCGCCGAAGACGACACCACGCTCGCCTCGGCGATCCTGGATCAGGTCCAGCCCGAGTCTCCGGACAACTCGGCACCGACCGTCTCCGCGTGCATCGGCATCACCCTCGGGCTGCTCGACGACTGGCTGGGCGGCGCCGACCCAACCACGCCTACACGGCTGGGCGACCGGGTCCGGCTACCCAAGGGACAATGGCAAGGCGAACGCGCCGCCCGTGACATCCTCGCCCTCGCCGGCCAAGGACGGGCGTTCCGCTGCCTCGGCTCGCTCCTCACACGCCAAGGCGGACCACAGCTCCTCTACGGCAGTGCCCTCGCCCTCACCGCCACGATTCACGCCTGGTCCAACAACACCGGCACGCCAGTGCC
>DASRII010000156.1:0-4375 GCA_035650075.1 Micromonosporaceae bacterium
GTTCGGGCATCCGCGCAACCTATCGCCGCCGCCTCGGTCGCCGCCAGGAATTGTCGGCGGCCCGGGCTTAGGTTCGGTTGATGACCTCAACTGGCACGCTCTGGCGGGAGACCGTGTTGAGCTGTGCCGATCATTGAGGCCGATGTCGACGCGCGCCATGTGCTGTCCGTTCTTTTGGTGGGTCGCGGTGTGACCGTGAACCTATCGGTCTACGTCGACGTGTTCAGGCTCGGGTCTTGCGTCATTTCGTCGGCGCGGAAGCGAGCGATGGCCAACAGATGCACAACCAGCAGGAACGGCACCGCGAACGTCGGGATCAGGCTTAGCGGCAGTTCCGCCATGGGCGGGGTGATGATGGTTGCGTCCGCGGCGGTCCGCTGGGCACCGAGGTCATGGATCGCGCCGAGCGCGACGGCCATGATGAAGTCGGCGATGCCGAACAGCGTCCACCCGAGGAACACCGGCCAGGCAGCGCGGGTCCGGCGGACCACGTACCTGGCGACGAAGGGTGCGGTCAGCGCCACGGCTAGGTCGCCCAGGCCCGCGGGGAACGCGAAGCCGCCCGGCAGCAGGTCGGCGGCGTACAGGACGAGGAAGGCGAACCCGGCCGCGCGCAACGCCTGTAGGTTGATCAGCAACGGCAGGTCGAGCGTGGCGGCGAACCAGCGTAGCCGCCGCGACGTCAGCAACCCGACGGCCACGGCGAGCACCGGGATCCCGGCGGCCAGGGCGATGCGCAGTGGCGGTTCGGTCGCCGGACGGTCGACCAGGCCTACCGCCGCGGCGATGTAGGCCAACGCGAACCACACGACCCCGACCAGGACCAGAACGCGGGTGCTGCTGCGGGTACCCGCGAAGGCAGCTGACATGACTGATAGGTCTCCACCGATGCCCGGTGGCAAACCCGAGAGTCTGTCGGGTGAAGGGGGCCCGGCCCAGGGGCGAGGGTACGCGACGTTCAGCAGCGTGACGACGGAGATCGGGTGCAACAATGCCAGCTCGGGGTGGCCGGCGTCGCCCAGTGCCCGCAGGTAGGCCCAGGTTCAGGCGCAACCGTTGTCGGCACGTTCGCTGGACTCAGCGAGCAGCGGAAGCCGTGTACACGCGCCGCCGCCGTTCGACCTCGCCGGTCTTCGTACGGCCGCAGCTGACAAGAGCGCGCTAGACGACCTGCTCCTCGACATCGCGTGCCGCCGTCGAAGCCCGCGAACGCGAGCTGGGCGGCGAGGTCCTCGGCGAACTGCGGCGACGGTCCAGATCGCCGTCATTGACGACAACTGGGCGGCGCACCCTGCAAACGGTGCAACAGGTCGACTCCGACACCACCGAGGCGAGCCGGGCGTTCACCACGATGCGATCTGCCGCACCCCGCACCCACCAACAACATCACCAGCGGGGCGAGGCCGAGCGAAGCGGGTCCCGCCCGAATCCCTGACCCCGCGGCCGAGGTCCTGCCGATGACAGTGTGGGTGACACGCTGTAGGAGTGGGTGACGACTTCAGAGAACCGTGGTTCCGCGCCAACACGGGGCAGGCAGCGGCGTTCGAGCGAGAGGCTAGAAGCGAGATCGCGCCCGGCCACGAGCTGCATGGACTCGACCTGAGGGCTATCGCCGGGTGCTCTGGCTGCGACGACGTTGTGTTCCGCGCACCTGATGACACGTTCGCCATTGTTCACCTCGTCTGGACGGCGAAACCGGAAACTCCGCCGTGGCCACGCACGGCACGGCTTGGCAGCTTCCTCGCCATAGAGCTTGCAATGGATCAGCACGAGCATTGATCACTCATAGCCGCGGTGCGCGGAGCTGAGCTCACGCTTTGATCGTCGGTCGTGGTGCAATCGAGGTGGTCGAGTGTGCACTTGCGGGCCCGCGTAGCGCCGGCCATTGTCTGGTGGTGAACACCGAGTCGCGCGCTCTCGTCCTTGGCGGTGGCGGCGTTACCGGCGTCGGATGGGAGCTCGGCCTGCTTTGCGGGCTCGCGGCGGCCGGCGTGGCGCTGGACGCCGCCGACATCGTCATCGGCACATCCGCCGGATCGGTCGTCGGCGCCCAGCTGTGCAGCGGCGTTGCGCTCGACGAGCTGTACGAGCGCCAGCTAACACCACCCACGGGCGAGGTGGCAGCGACGCTCAGCCTCGGGGTGTTGATGCGCTTCGCCGCCAGCGGTATCGGCTGGGACGCCCGTGCCGCCCGCGCTCGCCTCGGCCGGCGGGCGCTGCGCGCGAGCACCGTGCCCGAGACGCAGCGCCGCGCGATCATCGAGAGCCGGCTGCCCCGCCGCGAGTGGCCGGCGCATCCCCGGCTGCTAGTGACCGCGGTGGACGCCGAGACCGGCGAGGCGGTGGTCTGGGACCGCGACAGTGGCGTGGACCTCGTTGACGCGGTCGCCGCGAGCTGTGCGGTGCCGCTGGTGTGGCCGCCGATGACGGTCAACGGCCGCCGCTACGTCGACGGCGGGGTCCGCTCGCTCACCAACGCCGACTACGCCACGGGGTGCTCGCGGGTGGTGGTTCTCGCACCGGCCACCGCGGCGATCCGGCGGTCGGGCCGGGTAGCCCGCCAGCTCGCCTCGCTTGGTCCACACGTACGGACGGTGGTCTGCAGCCCGGACGCCCAGGCGCGGGCGGCGATTGGCCGCAACGTGCTGGACCCGGCCCGGCGGGCGGCGACGGCCCGCGCCGGCCGCCGCCAGGCGGCCGACCTCGCCGCGGCCGTCATCGCGGTCTGGTCGTAGCGGTAGCGCGGACAGCAACCCGCGAGACCGCGCGGATCACCTCCCGGCCACCGGTCGCAACCGAGCGGCCCGCGACCCCGCCAATACACGGCCGTTTTCAGCGGCGGCGTCGCGCCATGATGTATCCCTTCTGCCGTGGTCCGCGCACCGCGCAGCGTGGCGGCGGAAGCGGCGTTCTGCCGCTGATGCCGCGCGAGTGGCTGGCAGCGCCCGGTGGCGCCATGTCTGGTGCGTCGTTGTGTGGTTCGGTGAAAGGTGGCGTCGGCGGTCTAGAAGCCCCGTCAGGTGGCGGCCCGCTCCAGCGAGGCTCGGATGGTTTGCAGCCTCGACCGCGTCGGTATAGCTGGAGGGATGTCGGCGGGAATGTCGAGCGTTCCGCCTTCCAGCAGAAAGTTCGGTGCGTACGGCGTGACGAGCTGTTCCCCGCCCGGCAACTGGGAGGCCACCACAGCCGCCGCGGCGACCGAGATCCTGACCCGGGCCGGCTGGTAGCCCACTACCAAATGCGCCCAACGATTTGACGGTCGAACCGGATGCTAGACAGCGGCCACACCCTACCCGCAACTGGCCGATGAGCGCGCGCTGCGACCCCCGCTATTCTCGTACGGCAGACGAGGCCGGCAGTCTGTTCAGGAGTGTTCGCGCCAACTCGACAACGATTGCGGATCGATGAGCTCGGTCGGCAAGCGCCGCAACCACTGCGATCTCCGCCACTCAGGCTTCGAGGTCCATCTGTTAGCACAAGGCGAGTCTGTCGGCAGTGAGCTGCCGTTCCAGGTGCGGGCCGCGGTCAGAATGTAGCGATCGGGTTGACCGGGCTGCCGGACGTACCGGCCAAGCGGACCGGCGCGACGGCGAGGTGGAAGTCCCACTGGCCGAGCTCGGCAGCTGTCGTCGCGCACACCTCCAGGTCGCAGTTGTCGAGCAGCCACAGACCCATCGCGACGAGGCTTACGGCGTGAACTGGCATCAACACGTCTTCGTAGCCCGACGGCTGAACGTCCTGGGGGGTGTCAGCGCCGATCAGCGCGACCTGCCGTTCATGTAGCCACGGCAGGCAGGACGCGTGCCAGCCGGCCTGCGTGAAACCGCGGGCCGCACCGGCCTCGTGCCGGACGCGGCCGTAGCCGGTCCGCAGGAGTACTGCATCGCCGGATCGCACCCGCACACCCTGGCGTCGCTCGGCCTCCTCGAGATCGTCGGGGAACACACCCTGCCCCGGTTCCAACCACGGCACATCGCGGACCCTCGCAATGTCCAGCAGGACCCCACGCGTGATCATCCCGTTCGCCGCCGCCGTGACAGCCGCCCACGCCGATCCCGTTGCGGCGTCCACCAACGAGTGCGACCGCCCGTTGTACATCGTGCCGTCCCAGAAGATGTGGCACGGCGAGTCGATGTGGGTGAGGGTGTTGCCGTGGAACGTGATGCCCAGCCGCTCGGTCGAAAAGCCCCAGCGCCGGTCGTTGCGGAATCCGGGCACCGGCATGTTCTCGGCCCCCGGCATGTCGGCGGCGCACGGGCACGTCGTCGTCGACCGCTCCATGTCTTCCGGTACGGCAACCTCCCATGCGCACGACACGCTCCTGCCGTGGCGCACCGCCCGCGCCGCCGCCACCCGGACGTCGTCGGTGATGTGG
>DASRII010000157.1:0-2211 GCA_035650075.1 Micromonosporaceae bacterium
TGGCCGACCCCCCGCGCTCCGGCGGCACGGTCGCAGTGGACGACCCGCCGGTACGGGCCCGCTGCGACGGCGACCTGACACTAGGAGCGGACTGAATAACGCTGGTCCTGCTGGGTGAGGTTCTGCAGGGATGGGCGCCCACGGGGATGCGTTGGGGTCGTGGCTCGGCTCGGGATGTGAGCTTGGGGGCCGGTACGGGCCAGCGTAGACCGGTGTTGGGGCGTGCTGAGCCGCCCGTACCGGGCTCAGGCGATCGCCCAGCTCCCGTTGACCCGGGTGAGGCCGTGCCTGAGCAGAGTGCGTAGGTTCAGCGCGGCGCAGCGGGTGTGCAGCCAGGCGTCGTTGGCGGCAGCACCGATATAGCGCAGCTTGACCCGGCGGCCGTTGTGGGTAGCGACCTGAGCCACGGTGCGTTCCACGGTGCAGCGGGTCGGGTAGTCCCGCTTGAACTGCGGGGTCTTGGCCTGGGCGCGGGCGGCGCGCAGCAGATCCTCATGTTCGTGGATGCTCATCGACCGGCCGGTCTTTGAGGTGGTGCACCGCTGGCGCAGCGGGCAGTCGGCGCACAGACGCCCGAAGGAGACCGTGCGGGACGGACTCATCGGCCGGGTGTTACCGGCGGGGCAGGTAACCGTGCCCTCACTCTCGTCGAGGGTGAAGTCGTCGAGGGTGAACCCGCCCGCCACCGCCTGCGGCACCGGCTTGGGCTTGATAACCACGTCGTGGCCGGCGGCGCGGTAGGCGGCACGGGCATCGCCGGTGCCGTATGCCGAATCGCCGTATATTTGCAGCCCGCCCCGTGTGGTGCTCTGGCCGGTACCAGCCTGTTCGGCGGTGTCATCCCGCGTGGGATGCGCCGTGTCAGCCAGGTCGGTGATGTCAGCAGCGGTGCTGCTGACGCTGGTGGTGGTGTTCTCCCGTGTGGTCTCGGGCGCGGCGGCTGTGGCGCCAGCGGTGCTGACGTGCTCCGCCACGTCGGCTTGCGCGGCGGTGTCGGTGTCATCGGTGTCGGTGTGCGTGGCGCCAGCGCCGGTGCTGCCCTCGGCGACGGACTCGCTGAACCGGTCACGGTCTGCCATCTTGACTGCGACCGCGGCGTCGGTGTTGGCCTGCCCGGTGGCCATCGTCATCTCGCAGTCGGTGATCAGCCCGGTGTCGGGCTCGGCGGCCAGATGCCCCCGGTAGCCGTCGCGGCGCTGCGAGCGGGACTTGCGGGTGTGCCGGGCCTGTGGGTCAACGGTGGAGATGACCCGGTCCGGGGCCACCCGACGGGCGATGCGCCACCGCCCGTCGGTGCCGTCACTGTCTTCGGCCGGCTCGACGTCCTGCCCGGCGACGAGGGCCAGCAGACCCAACGCCTCAGCCGCCGCGGTGTCACGTTCGGGCGCGTGCGGCCCGGTCAGCTCGGCCAGCACCGCCAGGGCGTCGTTGACCAGGTCGGATACCAGCCGCTGCTTGGCCTGCGGGTCGTCCCAGTCGATGTCGGGCTTACCAGGCTTGCCGTAGTCCAGGGCGCACACCTTGGTGATCACCTCGGCGGCGGCGGGCACCACCCGCGCCACCCGCCGCATCGCCGCGACCAGCTGGGTCACCGTGTCCTGGGTGGCCACCGCGTCGTCGAACACGGTGGAGTCCACACACCGCCTGCGCCGCCCCCGCAGGATCCCGGTCGCCGTGATCACCTCGGCGACCTTGTCGAACACCCGATGCGGCCGGTGCGAGGCAGCGATGCGCCGGCGCCAGTACACCAACGTCGAGGGGTCAAACGACATCTGGGTCAGTGACCGCCCACACGCCACCTTCCACCGGATGTCGAACTTGAGCGCCTCCGCAGTCTGCGCGTCGGACAAGTCATGCAGCTCCTTGAGGATCAGCACACTGCCGACCAGGTCCGCTGGCAGCGACGGGCGACCCGTCTTCGACGGGAACAGGTCAGCGATGAACTCCTCGTCGAACAACTCACTACGATGCTGCGCCAAGAACGCGAACACACTGCCGGGTGGGACCAGATCCCCCACGATCTCGGCGGCGTCGAACAGCTCCCGGTCCATCCGAGTCGTTCCCTGCATAGATCAATTCTTCCGTACAGGAGGGCGCCGGCGAACCTGACACGCCGAACCAGCCTAAAAGGCTTCTACCAGGGCAAACCAGTTATTCAGTCCGCTCCTAGAGGTTGGTGGGGTCGATGCCGCGTTCGCGAAGCAGGATGTC
>DASRII010000158.1:0-13374 GCA_035650075.1 Micromonosporaceae bacterium
AGAGCAGAGGCCTGGCTCACCCTCTGGCGAGCCGCCTTCGGCACCTGACCTCACCAGCCCCACCGCCGCGCGCACCACGACGACCCACACCTCGCGACTGACCCGACGAGCCGAACCTGAGCACGCTGGACACCCGGCCACCCACGCATTCACCACAGCAAGACCACTAAAGGTGGCGCAGGGAGGATCACTCAGCACCTGATCCACGGATCGAGGCTAAGTCCGTTTGCGCCTGCACCTTCCGGAACGGGTCGGCGATGACGGCGGCGGCACGGCCAGCCGTCGCCAGGTCGCCGTGTGACGCCACTGACGCCGCCAGCCGGCTAAGCGCCCACGACTGCGGCTCTAGCTCGGCCATACTGCCCGCGACGTCGATCGCCTGGCCGGCGTAACGGGTAAGGCGTTCGCGGTCGCCCGCCGCGGCGGCTACCTCCGCCAGCAAAGTCAACGCCTGTACCAGCCGCAGAGGCTCCGATATGGCGGCGGCGATGCTCTCGGCCCGCGTAGTGTTGCCAAGCAGCGCCCAGGCGGCCGGAAGAGCGGCGGGCAGCGTCGCGTTGCGGCCGGTCAGGTAGTCCCGGTGTATGGCGAGCACGGCCATGGCGTGAAGGTCCGGTTCTGACGCAGTGAGGAGTAGTTCATGAGCGGTCCGGATCTCGGCCAGCGCAGCCGCGTCGCCGTAGGTGACGTCCAGCATCCGGTTGTGCCGCATTGCGTCAGATGCGCAGGCAACAACACGGCGCACGTCACCAGCCGCATGCAGCATCCGGTAATAGCCCCGCAGCAGATACGCCGGCGTTCCGGCCGGCCAGCCTTGGCCGCGATACCGATCCGCCCAGACGTGGAGCCGCTCACGATAGCCGGCGAGCCGGCTCTCACCCAGGACCATCACCGCGGTGCGGTGCAGCTCCTCGTGGCCAAGTACGTAGACGTCTGGCCCCATCCCGGTCCGAGAATGGTCGGGGCGCACGGTAAAGGTACGGCCGGCCACGGCACGCAGATTGTCGTCGACCTCGTACGCCGACCGGCCGGTGAGCTCGCACAGATCCGGGCAGCTGAGCCCACCACCGGCCGCCGTGACCAGACCGAGCAACTCCTGCTCCACCGGCCCGCCATGAAGGAGCCTCTTTAGTTCCCGCTCAAGGTCTGCCTGGACCACCCGCGCGTGCTCGGACCGGGAGAGCACCCGTACGTTCGCCCGATCACGCAGCGGATGATCCGCCGGCACGTCCACCGGAATCGGCGGGCTGTGCCGGCCGGACACGACCACCCTCATCCCGCACGGCGGGCGGGACGGCAGCAGCGCGGCAATGCTGTAGGCGTCCGGTCTGGCGGTCACCCCGCGGTCCTCATCTAAGCCGTCCACGACGAGTACCAGGCGGCGACCCTGCTCCTGGCTCGTGTGTGCCGCGTCGTGCAGCATCTGCAACAGGTGAGCTTCCCTGGTGCTCTCACTCATGAAGGCCGGCATCGATCGCCGCAGCCGCTCGGCGAGCTGTTCCAGAACCACGTCCACGAACGCAGTCCGATCACTTTGCGCGGCGAACCTGGCAGTGACAAAGAACGACACGACATCCACGTTCTCCGGCGGGTGCAGGACAAACCACGCCAACAACGCGGACTTACCGGCCCACGCCTCAGCTCGCAACCACCGGTAAGTCACGCCGCTGTCCGCCACGCAGAACTCAGCCAGCTCGGCCAGCTCTACGTCGCGACCGGTCAACACCAGAGGACTTATCCGCTGAACCGTCTGACGGTACGCCGACCGCACGGCAGGCATAGATCCAACGGTCACACTTCCGTCGACCCCGCTGATCATCGTGAGATCGCCGACCACAGTCGAATTCGACACCTGCAGTCCGGCCCCCGCGGATCGTCGCGGCGCAGTCACTCCAAACTCACATCTCCGGCGACCCCGCCGATCTGGGTCACGTTCCCGCCAACCCACACCCCATTGATCCACTGCCCCTCTTTCGAGGACCGCACCGGACCGCCGACGTCTCTAGTCTGGCTCAGATTGCCGATCACAACGGTGTCGGACACGCTTTGCGCCAAGCCATCGGAGCGCACCGAACGATCCGACACCAGGTGCGGCGCCACCAGCACAAGGACGGCCACCAAAGCCGCTACCGAGCTGCCGATCTTATCGGCATCGTCCAAGCCAACAACCACCATATATAACCCAAGACCACCAACAATCGTCGCCGCGCCCGCCCTGCCAAGCCAAATCCACACCCGATTGTTCCGACCGATCGCCGCCACGCACCCACAATAGAACGCAAGCGCTAAGCGGAGTCGAGATCAACGGTAGTTGCGTTGGCAACCGTCGGCGTCGTCACATGCGGTTGCCGTTGGATCGTAGTTAGACAAGCGGTCGCGGGTTGGTGCACGTGGAGGGAGGTCGGCTTTGTTTGAGCCCGAGCGGTCTGATGAGCCCTCGCTAGAGCAGGGCCGGGCCGTTCCCTGCGACAGCGTCGCTGCGGTTGAGGCTCGGATCGTCGGTGAGTTGGCTCGGCTCGTCACGCCGGAGCGTTTGGTTCGGTTCTGCCCGCCGGGGTATGTGCGCCGGCACTTGGTCGAGCATGCGGCTGCTGGGGAGGTGCTTGACGAGCGAATTCTTACGGCGGAGTTTCTGCCGTTTGTTGATGCTGGCCGGTTACGCGCCATAACGACCATTTCCGACTATTCCGAGCATAGTGTCTGGTGGCTGCTGCGGGTGTGGCGGAAGGCGGCGCACGTGTGGCGGTGGGATTCGCCGGCGAGTAACGCCAGCGCGCTTGCGGTGTGGGCATGTGTGATGGGAACGGCATTCTCTCGGCGACTTTTGGGAGCTTGGGAGCCGCTGTGGGGCGGCTGGCACATCGGAAGCGGCGAGATCGTGGGGCGTCACCCCGGCCCGGTGTATGCGGTGACGACGTTGGTGCTGCCGGACGGTCGACCGGTCGCTGTGGGCGGTTCGTGGGACGCGAAGGTTCGGGTGTGGGACCTATTCCGTGGGGAGCAGCTCGGTGCGTCGCTGACCGGTCACACTGACACCGTCTTCGGGGTGGCGGCGTTGGTGCTCCCTGACGATGGGCCGATTGTGGTTAGCGGCTCGAAGGATGGAACGCTACGGGTGTGGGATCTGGGTCGCGGAGGACAGCCGGGCGGCTTGTTGGTCGGTCATACCAGCGCGGTGTACGCGGTAGCGGCGTTGGCGCTGCCTGACGGCAGGTCGGCGGCGGTCAGCGGCTCCGAGGATGCCACCGTGCGGGTGTGGGACCTGGGCCGTGGAGCACAGCTCGGTGACTCGATGGTCGGGCACCTCGGCCCGGTCTTCGCGGTTGGGGCCTTGGTGCTGCCTGATGGGACCCCAGCGGCGGTGAGCGGCTCGGATGACGGCACCCTTCGTTTGTGGCACCTGGGCCGTAGAGGCCCGCTCGGCGCGCCATTGAGGGGCCATACCGGTCCGATCTACGCGGTGGCCGCGTTGGTGCTGCCGGACGGCACGCCGATCGCAGTAAGTGGCTCGGAAGATGGGACTGTCCGAGTGTGGGATCTGGCGAGCGGTAATCAGGTTGGGAACCCGTTGATCGGCTCGGGCGGCCGGGTGTATGCGGTCTCGGCTTTGGTGCTGCCCGACGGACGGCCGGTAGCGGTGGCGGGTTCATGGGATGGCGCGGTGCGGGTGTGGGACTTGCCCGGAGGGAACCTGGTGGGCGCCCCACTTACCGGCTCAGTTGGCCCAGTGTTCAGCGTTGCTGGGTTGGCGTTGCCCGATCGATGGCCAATGGCGGTTGGCGGGAGCGAGGACGCAACGGTTCGAACATGGGAGATAGGGCGTACCGGGCCGGTTGGTATCCCATTGACAGAACACCTCAGCACGGTATCGAAGGCGAGGGCGCTGGTGTTGCCGGATGGCCGATCAGTCGTAGTGACCGGATCTTCGGATGGGACGGTCCGCGTGTTGGACCTTGCCAGCGGAAAGCTGCTCGGCCCTCCGCTTCCCGGCCAGACTGGTCCTATTGCAGCGGTGGCGGCGCTGGTGTTGCCAGACGGCCGCCCGGTTGCAGTGACCGGTTCTGGTGCGACGGTCCGCGCCTGGGATCTGATCCGTGGGGAGCCGATGGGCGAGCCGCTGGCCGGGCACAGCGACCTAGTGAGGGATGTGGCCACGCTGGTGCTGCCGGACGGACGTCCGGTCGCGGTCACCGTCTCGTGGGACAAGACGGTGCGGGCGTGGGATCTTTTCGTCGGGCGGCAGATCGGCAGCTCGATGACCGGTCATACCCGCGCGGTGTCGGCGGTGGCGACGCTACTGCTGCCCGACGGCCGGGCGCTCGCCATCACCGGCTCGTCCGACGGCACGGTGCGGGTATGGGACGTGATTCGCGGGGAGCAGGTGGGCGCGCCGCTGATCGGCCACAGCGGCCGGGTGTTCGCAGTGGCCGCGCTGGTGTTGCCAGATGGACGGGCGGTCGCGCTGAGTGGGTCTGACGACGAGACGGCCCGTGTGTGGGACCTGCGCCGCGGCGAACAGGTTGGTGACGCATTGACAGGCCACACCGGTCCGGTGCACGCGGTGTCCGGGTCGGTACTGCGCGATGGCCTAGCGATCGGGCTTACCGGGTCCGACGACGCGTCGGTACGGGCATGGGACCTGAGCTGCAATCGCCTCATGCGGTATCCGGTGCTGCACATGCCCGGAGGGATTTGGGCACTTTCGATGATCGAGCCGGGTGATCGCCCGGTCGTTGTCGTTGTGGGTGACGGGGTGATTGCGGTGTCGGCTCCACGGGAGGAGGAACAATGACCCGACCAACTAATCGACGTCCAGTTCGCGGCATTCAACTCGTAGAACGGCCGAAACTGTGACGGTGCTGGTTGGAGTGCACGGCGTGGGGCATCAGCAGGCCGGTCGGCATCAGCTGCTCGCGCGGTGGTCGTTGGCGCTGGCTGACGGGTTGGAGCGAGCGTACGGGGCGACTGTGGCGGTGCCGGACCTCGATATCGCCTTCTACGGGGATCTGGTGTGGCAGCATCATCAAGATCGGGGCAAAGGCGTGCTAGATGGTGGTGTCTGGGAGGAGTTTGACGACGACGAGCTCCGCGATCTGGCGGCATCGATGCGAGACCTAATCGGCGAGCATGAGTTGGCCGCGGCGGAGCAGTTACCGTCGGCGAAGGGGTATACGCGGGTACCGCAGGCAATAGTGCGGCTGCTGTCGGTACTCGACACCCGCTTCGGGCCCACGGCTGTGGTGCTCTTCGTCAGCCAGTTCCGTCAGGTGCGCCGGTACCTGCGCGAGCCGCTGGTCAAGGCCGAGGTCGACGCCCGGGTCCGGGGCACGGTGGGCGGGGACTGCCGAGTCCTGATCGGTCATTCCCTTGGATCGGTGGTGGCGTTCGAATTCGTCCGACAGAACCCGGAACACCGCCTGGATCTGTTGCTCACCCTCGGGTCACCGCTGGGGTTGCGAATGGTACGCGAACGGATGGCCGACCCGGGACACGGCAGCAGCGCGATATGGGGCGTGCCGGGCAACGTGTCGCATTGGGTTAACGTGCGCGACGTCCACGACCCGGTCGCGTGCGCCGGCGACCTGACAACCTGGTGGCCAGGGGTGGTCGACAGGCACGTGGTCAACCAGGGAGACGCGCACTGCGCCGAGCGCTACCTGGGCAAACGTGTCTGCGGTCAGGCGATCCTGGCCGCCGTCCCCGACCTAGTCGCGTGACGTTCACCCCGGCGACGCCGAGCCGACTGGATCATGACGGCGTGTTGCGCCGGCACTTCGTCGTGATCGCCACCGCGCGCTACGACGACCCGAACTACCCAAACCTTCCCGGTGTGACCAAGGAGGTCGAAGACCTGCGGGCCTGGCTGTGCGATCAGGAACGGCTCGGCAATCGCGCATTTCAGGTCCCTGACGGGCTTGCACACCTGGCCGATAACCCCACCGAGGAGCAGATCCGGGCTGCGCTGAGGCGGCCTCAACAGCCGTGGAGCGACGCCGACGCGGCCGTGGTGTTCGTGACGGGCCACGGCGAGACTGCCGACGGCAGCCACTGGCTGGTTCTTCGCGACAGCGACCGCGCCAGTCTGCCCACTAGCGCTTTACGGACAAGTGATCTCGTCCGGTGGCTGCTGGCTACCGGCGTGCAACATCTGATGCTGATCGTGGACGCGTGTTTTGCTGCCAGCACGATGGCAGATGTCGCCCGCTTCGATGTTGATCTACCAAAGAACTGGCTGGTCCTGCCCAGCGCGATGAAAGGCGAACAGGCGAGCGTTGGGGCGCTGAGTGGCGCCATCGCCCGGGCGGTGGAAAAGCTGCGCGGCGGCGAGGGCGCCAAGTACGGCATAGGGGCGCGGTACTTCACCGTCGAGCAGTTCCTAGAGACCGTGCAGGAGTTCGTCGGTAGCGGACAGCGGATCACGCCATTGCACGGCAGCCAGACGAGCGGGCCCCATCTGTGTCTCCCCAATCCCCACTTCGCAGAACCGTCTGTGGCCCACACCCAGCCACGTAGGCAAGAGCTGGCGCTGCCCACTCGCGACCTAGAGACCCATTGGGGGCCACGATCACGCGGTGTGGTACACGCCGACAGTCCCGGTTGGCTGTTCACCGGCCGGGCCGAGCTAATGCGTGAACTGATCCGCATCACGACGGATGCGCCCCGCACCACCCTGATCAGTGGTGCCGCCGGCTGCGGAAAATCCGCAGTCCTGGCCCGCCTCGTCACCCTCTCCGACCCCGACTTCCTCGCCGCGTACCCCGAGCAGGTCGGGCTCATCCCGGCCGAGCTGCGACCGCGATCCGAGGCGGTCGACGTGGCTGTGCTGGCCACCGGAAAGTGGGCCTATGAGATCTTCGGTCAGATCCTTGAAGCGCTGGCTGTACCCAAGGCACGGGCCAGCACCTGGGATACCAGTAGCCTGGACGAGCGGATGGACGCCTGGACCGACTGGCTGACTTGGCGGGAACGACCGGTGACCATCGTCCTAGACGGACTTGACGAGGCCCACGACCCATACACGGTAATCTCGACGCTGACTCGCCTCACAAGCGGTCCCAATTCGGGTCGGGCACGGCTGCTGATAGGGGTGCGTTCCCCCGGTGGCCCGGACGACCCCTACCTCGATCCACAGTCCAGTACCGCAGCTGGCCGGGGTCGGCCGCTGGCAGACGAGGCCCAAGTTCGATTGGCCGCCAACCGATTGCGCATCGACGACGATCCATGGTGGCGACGGGAGGACCTGCGAGACTACGCCGCTTCCGTCCTACGCAACACACCCGGATCCGCTTACACCCACGACCACCACGACCAAGTGGACCAGATCGCACAGATCCTTGCCGACAAAGCCGGACACTCGTTTCTCATCGCCCGCATCGCCGCCGCGTCGCTGGCCGACCGCCGCCAGCCTACGCCGGCGACCGACCCGGCGTGGCTCGCCGCCGTGGACGACGGCGTCCTCGGCGTCTTCCGCAACGACCTGTACCGCTGTTTTCCCGCGGCACACGACCGGGAACGCGCCGTGGTCCTACTACGCGCCGTCGCCTTCGCCTACGGCCGCGGCCTACCCTGGGGAAACGTCTGGCCGCTGGTCGCGAACGCCGTTGCCGACACCCACGCCACCTACGGCGACGCCGACATCGCATGGCTACTCGGCTCACCAATGGCCGCCTACCTAGTAACCGACCGGGAAGACGACGCCACCGTGTACCGGCTTTTCCATGACACCTTGCGCTACACACTCCGCGAACGCTCGCACGAACTACTTCATGCTCCGACTTGAGCCGTTGAGGCGACAGGCCATGTTGTGGGCGTACGCGGTCAACTGTCTGTGGTGCGTCAGCCGGATTCTGCCGTTCCGAGCGTCGCGTGGATCCACCGCTACGGGTTCAGCTCCTGGGTGCGCCAACCGTAGAACCAAAGGAACAGAAGTGTGGTACGAGGCCAGGCGAACTACTCGAAGGAGTCAAGCAGCGCGGCGACGTGGGCCCGCGTGGGAACGGGTGATCTGACCGACCTCGACCAGCAGGCGTGCGGCGCCGGATGGCCGATGCCGTGCAGGTCCAACAGGGTGGTGGAAGCAGCGAAAGATCACAGCGTGAGCGAAGTGAGTGTCGTCCCGCAGCCTGGTCTGGCTGTCCGAGCGGATCTGTGTGCGCCGCCGCCAGATCCGCTCGCGGTGGCGTCGGCTCGACCCTGGCGATCAGGCGTTGCTGGTGCTGGTTCACCTGCGCTGCGGAGACACCTATGCCCGGCTGGCCGGCGGGTTCGCGATCGGTCTGGCCACGGTGTACCGGTACGTGAGCGAGACCGTCGACCTGATCGCCACGTTCGCGCCGACCTTGAACGCGGTGGCCCGGCGGGCCGCATCCCTGGTCTGGGTGATCTTGGACGGCACGCTGATCCCGATGGACCGGGTCGCGGATCAGGAGCCGTACTTCAATGGGCACAAGCGCCGCCTCGGTGTCAACGTGCAGTTCCTGGCCGATGCCCGCGGCCGGCTGCTGTGGACCTCGGCGGCGCTGCCCGGCAGCGTTCACGACCTGACCGCCGCGCGCATCCACGGCGTTCCCAACCAGCAGGCCCGACATGCCGTGGCCTGCCTGGCCGACAAGGCATATCAGGCCGGCGGCCCCACCATCGCCGTGCCATTCAAGGGCCGGCGACTATCGGCCAACCAGCGAGCCGTCAACCGCAGCATCGCCAAGGCCGCGCGCTCGGCGAACGTGCCGCCGCCACCCTCAAGACCTGGCGCATCCTGACCAAGCTGCGCTGCTGCCCACATCGGGCCACCCCGCTCCTGGCCGCCATCACCGTGCTCCAACATGTGGAGAAGATCGACGCTGGCCACGATAAGAGACGCTCATTGTGGCAGCGCGCTCCGTAGCGGCACCATGAGGCGATCATCTCACCGAGGGAACCGGTGCTTCATGTCGCCCTCGCGGCCACCGCGGTAGCCAAAACCGACCTTGGGTCCGCCGGATGGGGTTGCGGACGGTTCCGCGACGTACTCGCGTTTCTGTACCCGTCACCTTACGCTCAGTTCGTGGATCGGACCTCCTTCCTCCTTGGTCTGGTTGGCACGCTGGCAGCGGTTGGCGGGACGTACCTGGCGTGGTGGCAAGTACGGCTGTTACGGCGGGATCGTCGTGAGCAGCGGGGGACGGATGAACCGTGGCCAGCGCCGCGACAGCTCCCTGCGGACGTGGCGCGTCTTGTCGGCCGTGCGTCCGATCTGGCCGCGCTGGACACCCTCGTCAGCTGGAGAAGCAGGCTGAGACCGGGTGCGACGAGGATTGCGGTGATCACAGGCCCACCGGGCGTCGGCAAGACTGCCCTCACCGTCCACTGGGCCCATCGAGTACGACGCCGCTTCGCCGGCGGTGATCTGTACGTGAATCTGCGCGGCTACGACGCTGGGCCGCGGGTAGAACCAGGGGAGGCATTGGAAGGATTCCTCCGGGCCCTTCGCGTACCGGCCGACCAGATCCCACCCGATCTGGCGGCGCGGGCCGCGCTGTACCGAACCGCACTACAGGGAAGGCCCGTTCTGGTGGTGTTGGACAATGCCGCTACGGCCGAGCAGGTCCGCCTGCTGCTGCCCGGCACGCCGGGCTGCCTGGTGGTGGTCACCAGTCGAAGTCGCCTGTCCGGACTTGTCGCCCGGGACGGCGCCCGTCCGATGAGCCTCGACCCGCTGCCCGAGGCCGACTCGATCCGCCTGCTCCGGCAAATCGCCGGCGCCGCCCGTGTCGACGCTGAACTGGACGCCGCGACCGAGTTGGCTCGCCTCTGTGGGTGCTTGCCGCTGGCCTTGCGGATCGCTGCCGACCGCGTCACCAACCGCCCTCGGATGCGCCTCGTGGACCTGGTGGCCACGTTGGCAAGCCGGGAGCACCGGTTGGACGTGCTCGCGACGCTCGACGATGAAACTACGGCCGTCCGCGCGGTGTTTTCCTGGTCGTACCGGGCCCTGCCACCCGATGCTGCCCGGGCGTTCCGGCTGCTCGGCCTGCACGCCGGCCCCGACATCAGCGTCCCGGCGGCCGCCGCGCTGGTTGGCACCACGACGGGGAAGGTGCCCGGCCTGTTAAACGCGTTGACTGGCGCCCACCTGTTGGAGGAGACCGGCACCGACCGGTATCGCTTTCACGACCTGTTGCGTGTGTACGCCACGGATTGTGCCGCTTCACAGGAGAGCGCGCTTGACCGCGCAGCCGCCGTCAAGCGGGTCCTCACATGGCATCTGTACACCACCGCAGCAGCCGGTCGTGCTATCGATCCGCTGCGGCAGGCTGCGCGAGCCCCGCTGGGCACGGCGCCTTCCTACTGCGAGCCGTTGTCGTTCGCCACCCGGGAGCAGGCTCTGGCGTGGTGCGAAGAAGAGTATCTCAACCTTATCGCCGCCGTCCGGCAGGCATCCGAGGTCGACGAGTACGAGATCGCCTGGAAGCTGCCGACGGCGATGTGGGACTTCTTCATGCTGCGCAAACCATGGGACGACTGGATCGCCACCCACCGCATCGCCCTAACGGCCGCCCGCCGGATCAACGACCGGCTCGGTGAAGCCGTCGTGCTGAACCTCCTCGGTGGCGCCTATCGTGAACTCGGCCGGGACCAGGATGGCCTGGAATGCCGTCGCCAATCGCTGGCCATCCTGCGCGAGATCGGCAGTGGGAGCGGTAGCGAGATCGAGGAAGGGTCGGTGCTGAGCAACCTCGGCCACGCGTACCTGCAACTACAGCGGTTCGGCGATGCCCTCGAGCACACGCGACAGGGCCTCGCTATTTGGCGGAGGGCTGGCGATCGGTGGGGAGAAGGCTGGACCCTCAGCAACCTCGGGTTGATCCTCACCGGCCTTCGCCGGTACGACGAAGCAATCGATCAATTCCACCAGGCACTGGCTATTCACTGCGAAATCGGCAACCGATTGGCGGAGGGTGCGACGCTGCAGGGTCTCGCCAAGTCGTATCACCGGTCGGGGCGGTACGAGGAGGCGTTCGAGCATTTCCAGCGCACCTTGGTCACCGCACGCGAGGTTGGCGACCGCTGGAACGAGGCGCAAACCCTTTGCGCGTTCGGCGACGCCCTGCACGACACCGGCCGACTAGACGCCGCGGACGAGCGGTGGCGCCAGTCCCTGGCGATCTACGAGGCTTTACGATCGCCGTATGCGGTCGAGCCCCGGGCCCGCCTCGACCGCCATCCGGTCAAGAGACGCAGGTGGCGGATACGGAGATTGGTGGGCCGGCCCTCCAGCGCCGCTCGGCGATCGCTAGCGAAATCGGACCATGCATTGTCTCCTGTGGAGCGCGCACCAACGTGAAGGTACGCGATGAGACGGTCGTCCCATGAGACTCTTCCCGCCGACAACGACAACCACAAGGGCATCGCATGACCGCTAAATCTCTCCGCTTCGTCGGGTGAGTGCCGATGGCCATGGACGGCGATGAACGCATTCGCGCCATTGATCTGCGTGGTGCCCAGGGCGTGCAGATCGGCGACGGCGGGATTCAGGTCAACGTGTTCGCCCGGCAACCGGAGATCCGCCGCCCGTGGATGGCGCCAATGCTGACCGGCTCTGTCGTCGAACGGCGGAGCCTCAGCACCACCTTGCTTGATGGCTTGCTGCGCGCCAGCGCAGGCGCCACCGCCCTGACGACCGCGATCGAGGGGCCAGGCGGATGCGGCAAGACCACGCTGGCCACTCAGGCGTGCCACGACTCTCGGGTGGCCGAGCACTTCGCCGGTGGTCTGCTGTGGGCCACGGTGGGCGAGCGGAGCCGCGGTGGTCGGCTCGCTGAGCTTGTGGGAGGACTGTGCGAGGTAATCTCGGGAGACGGCGTCAAGACGGTTGATCCTCAGGTGGCCGGAGGGCGCCTCGGCGACCTGCTGGACGCGCGGGACCCGATTCTCCTGGTGATCGACGATGTCTGGCGCCCCGAACAGCTTTCACCTTTCATGATCGGCGGCCGGCCCTGCCATCGGCTCATCACCACACGCAATGTAGGGGTCGCGCCGCGAAGGGGAATATCGGTTCTCGTGGACGAAATGACAACGGAGGAGGCAATCGCCACTCTCACCGGAGAGGTGGGTGACATACCCCGCGATTTGCTTGTCCGACTCGTCGACGTCACGAGCCGATGGCCTTTGCTCTTGAGTCTGGTCAACGCCGCGGTCCTCGAGCAGCTCGGCACCGGTGCCGACGTGCGGCAGGCGGTGGAGTGGGTGCTGCGGCGGCTGGAGGCAGGCGGTCCGTCGGTACTCGACCGGGATCTGGGCGACGAGGACAGCCGGAGCCAGGCGGTCGAGGCCACGATGAACGCCAGCCTGTCACTTCTGGAGCCGCACGAGCGGGAGCGCTACCTGGATCTGGCGGTCCTTCCAGAGGACACGTACTTCCCCGCCGATCTTCTATCCCGCCTGTGGCATCAAAGCGCTCGCCTCTCGGCGGCCGAGACGGAGCGAGTGCGTGCCCGGCTCGTCCGCCTGAGGCTCGTCCTGCCAGGCTGGATAAGCGGTGCACCGGCGGTGCAGTTACACGACATCCTACGCGCGTATCTTCGGCATAGACTCACGGGTGCGGAACTCGCCGCTCGCCACGAACGCATGGTCCGCGTCGCGGCGGAGATGCTGCCACACGCGCCAGAGCCCGGACCCCAGTGGTGGGCATTACCCGGCCACGCAGAATACTTCTGGCGCCATCTGCCCTACCACCTCGCCAGCACTGGTCGAGTCGAGCAATCCAATGCACTGGTCTGCGACCTTCGATGGGTAGCGGCGAAGATCGCCAACCTTGGCTCGTCGGTACCCGCCGAGGTCGACCTTGCCGAAGTACCCACCGACACCGCCGAGTCGCTGCAACGGGTACTCGCGCGGACGACGGATTTGCTGACCCCCGGCGAACCGCCAACCGCGTTAGGAGCCACCCTGTATTTCTATCTCAGCGGTGTGCCGTTGCTGACTCGGATCGTGGACGCGTACCGCCACGACTTGGCCGCACCGCAGCTCGTACCGGCGTGGCTGCCGCCAGATCAGCCCGGCGTCGGAATACTTCGAGTTCTCACCGGTCACGGGCACGGCGTGAGCCAGTGCGGGTTCTCGCCTGATGGTGCGCTGCTCGCGACGGCGAGCCACGATCGGACCGTTCGGCTGTGGGATGTGGCGACGGGTCAGCAGCGCAAAACCTTAACCGGTCACACGGGCGCGGTGTCGGGGTGTGCTTTCTCGCCGGACGGCTCCCTGCTCGCCACGGCTGGCCACGATCTGACGGCTCGGGTGTGGGATGTCGGTACCGGTGCGGAGCGGCGGGTGTTGGCCGGTCATAGCGAGTCGGTGATGTCGTGTGCGTTCTCGCCTGATGGTGCGCTGCTCGCG
>DASRII010000159.1:0-3263 GCA_035650075.1 Micromonosporaceae bacterium
TGGTAGTGCCGGATGAGGTCCTCGTCGAACACTGCGACGTAGCCTCTGGTGGTCTCAAGGTTCAGGTGGCCGAGAAGGGCGGCGCCGATGTGGATGGGTAGCCCGTTGTTAACCAGGTCGGTGGCGAACAGGCGACGGAAGTCGTGCGGGGTGAACCGGGTCTGGGCGAACTCGGGATGTTCGGTGGCCAGCTCGGCGCAGCGACGTTGCAGCATGTCCAACACAACAGCTTGGCCGAACACCGTGAGGGAGGCGCCGCGTTGGCGTTGGAACAGGTACGGCAGCGCCGGGGTGTGCACCTTCTCGTGGATGTCGTAGCGGGAGACGACGGGCACGCCCGCCGGTGGTGTCGGTATGCCGGCGGATGATCGCGGCGATGACGGCGAACAGCTCGGCCGACATCGGGATGACCCGTTCCCGCTCGGTCTTGGATGGGGCCACGACCAGCAGCCCGATGGTCTCGCCGTTGGGCCGCAGGTAGCGGCGGATGGACAGTTGGGTCAGTTCGAGGAGTTCCTCGATGCGGATGCCGGTCAGCCGCAACGTTTCCACGATGGCCCAGTCCCAGAACGCGGCCTGTTCGGCGCGGCCGACGTTGACGACCTCGCCGGTGGACTCGTCGCGGACCCGGATACGGGGGTGCCCGTTGGCCGTGTGGTACTGCTCGTCCTGGGCGGTCCAGATCCGGGTGTAGCTGCGGCCGGTGAGCGTGACCTGCTGCCCGACCGGCAGGTCCGCCGCGGCGGCCAGGAGCTGACGTCGGTGGGCCAGCCGGTCGGTGACGTGGGCGATCAGCAGTGGCAGCAGCGGCTGCCGGGCCCGGGTGCGGTCGGCGGAGCGTTCCCGGGTTCGACGGTGCCGG
The DNA here is from genome assembly GCA_035650075.1 of Micromonosporaceae bacterium. Lineage (GTDB taxonomy): Bacteria > Actinomycetota > Actinomycetes > Mycobacteriales > Micromonosporaceae > DASSUC01. The sequence continues at coordinate 863 of DASRII010000159.1, forward strand.
CGGGCGCTGCCGGCGAAGTCGCCGGGGTTGATCGGGCATGGTGCCACCCAGTGCGCCCACCGCTCGGGCTCGGCCACGGACCAGGTATGCAGGTCGAGGTAGAAGCTGCGCACCGACAGCAGGATCGGGTCGATGCTCAGCCTGGGTTGGCCGTTGGCGCGCAGCGCGATGACGGCCCGCCACTGGTCGTAGACGTGGCCGGGGATACGCAGGTCCTGCTGCCCCGGCGCGAGGTGTTCGATCTTCGACCAGAAGACTCCGGCCAGCCATCGGGTCAGGTTGGTCAGGCTGCTGTAGTCCAGGCCGGTGGCCCGCCGCTGCAGGTAGTCGATTAGCAGGTTCCGCACGGCCTGGTTGGTGATCGGGTATCGGTCGACCAGCTCGGTCACCGACATTTGTCCGCGTTGCCCGGCGGCGTGGATAGTGGGCGGGGTGTCCGGCGGGAAGTGCCCGATGTCGCGCAGTGCCTGCCAGGCCAGCTGCCCGGAGAAGGTCTCGTGCCGGCCCCGCTTGTAGGCGCCGACGCCGTAGCGGCGGCATTCCCACGCGTAGTGGAGTACCGCGGCCGGGGTCAGCTCGGCGAACCGGATGCCGTACAGGGTCAGTGCGCACGCCACGTCGAACGCGGCCGCGGCCCGGTACTTTCGCGGCGCCGCCAGCGCATCCAGGTGGGCTAGCAAGCGGTCGAGGTCGGGGTCGGCCTGCGCGACACGGAACGCGTCGGCGTAGCCGGCCATGGTGACCGCCCGCATCCCGGGCAGGCTCGGCCGCAGCACACGAAGGCAGGCCAGCAGCTTGAACCCCAGCCCGCCGCGGGCACGTGGGCCGGTCGGCAGGCCGCGGGACGGCAGCGAGCCGTCGGCGTACGGGCTGGCGTCCCACCGCTGCTGCCAGGTACCGCCGGGCAGCGTGGCCAGATACGCCAGCACGGCGGCCACCGCGCGGCGGTGTTCGCCCATCGTGGTGGCCGGTGCCGGCCATACCCGGCCGGCCAGCTCGACGATGACGTCGGTGGGGGCGGCGGTCAGGTCGCCGTGCGGTGCCGGCGGCAGCACCGGTTGCGGGGCGGCCGGCAACGATGCTGCCGTGGCGGAACTTGCTGCAGGCGAACATCTCTTCGGCCGCCATCGCGGGGGTGAAGCGGCGGACCCGTCCGGTGGTCGGGGTGTCAGTCACCGAACACCGCCGCCACGTCGGCCGGGTCGTATCCGGCGGCGGGACTGGCCGGTTCGGTGCGAGGGCGCTGGAAGTGCGTCTGCAGCTTGGCGAACATCTCCTCGACGTCGACGCCGAGGTAGCGCTGGGTGGTGGACAGGTGCCGGTGCCGCAGCACGGTCTGCACCTCCGGCAGCGTCAGCCCGGGGTCGTTGACCATCCGCGTGGCCGCGGTGTGCCGCATGTCGTGCAGCGTCCAGTTAGTGCCCAGCCGGACGTTGGCCCGCTGCAGCACCCGGCGCATTGCCCAGTACGACAACGACCGTGTCTCGCCGCGCAACGCCCGCCACACCGGCTGCCCCGGCTGCGGCAGGCCGGCCTCGTCCAGGTAGAGGGCCAGCAGCGTGAACGCCAGCGGCGAGGCCGGCACCGCCTCCAACGCCCGCGTGCCCTTGGAGACCACCCAGATCCGCTGCCCCGCCCAGTCCACATGCTCCAGCAGCAACCCGAGTAGCTCGCTGGCCCGTGCACCGGAGGAGACGTAGAACGCCAGCAACGACCGGTCCCGGTTGCTGGTCATCGCCGCGAACAGCTCGTCCCACAAGCCGTCCGGGATCGCCCGTGGCGCGGTTTGCGGTGTCCTCTGCCGCAACGGCGCCCGCCCAGTGCGTGGCAGCGGTTCGAGCGGGCTGCGGTGCGCCAGCGTTTCTCGTCTCCGTGACGACACCGGCACCGGGTTGACCACCGGGCCGCGCCCGTGGTGAGCGTGGTACTCGTAGAACCGGTATAGCACCGACAGCGCGTGATTGATCGTCGACGGCGCATAGCCCGGCGCGAGGTGCGCCTTGCCGGTCTTCGTGTTGACCGCCTCTACGCCCGGACCACGGGTGCGCTGCCGGTTCGGTGCCGTCCGCAGCCAGCCCACCAGCACCGCGACCTCATCCGTCGTGGCCAAATCCCACCCGACCGCGAGCACGTCGAGCAGCCGCCACCACCGCAGCAGATCCACCGCGTACGAGCGGCACGTCAACATGCTGCGGTCGCTGAGCGCCAGGTCGCGCAGGAACCGGCTGACCGGCTCTACCTCGCCGCCGGCCGCATCGACCACCACGAACGGCAACGACAGGAACGCGGTGGCACGGACCTCACCATGCCGGGGCAGGTCCAGCCTGCCCTCCATCAACTGTGTCCGAACATCCACTATGGACTTCACCTCCGTAGCAAGGCCCTGCCCCGATGGCAAGGG